>CAYQYG010000541.1:0-5564 GCA_964421485.1 uncultured Polyangiaceae bacterium
GGGGCAGCTGAGGGGGCGCGGGGGGCCGGGCCCCCCCGCCGGCCGCCGGCCCTGCCGGGTCACTTCCCGCCGAGGCCGTACTTCTTGAGGAACATGCGGACGTGGTGCCGCTCCATGCCGGCGCGGCGCGCCATCTCGCTCACGTTGCCGTTCGTGGCGCGCACGAGATCGGAGAAGTAGCGCTGCTCGAAGGCCGCGACCGCGCCGCGCTTCGCCTCGCCGAAGGCCGAGGTCGGCGCGACCACGTCGCCGCCGCCCTCGAGCGGGAGCATGGCCGCCACCGCCTCGGCGCCGGGCGGCAGGCTCGCGGCCACGCTCGCCACGTTCACGAGCTCGCGCACGTTGCCCGGGAAGTCGTGCTGCGCGAGGGTGGTCGTCACGAGGTCCACCACCTCGCCCGCGCGCTCGGGGCGCCCCATCCGCTCGCACACGCGCTGCACGAGCAGCGGGATGTCCTCGCGCCGCTCGCGCAGGGGCGGCAGCTCGACGCGCATCTGGGCGATGCGGAAGAAGAGGTCGCTGCGGAAGCGGCCGGAGTTCATGCTGCGGCCGAGGTCGCGCCGCGTGGCGGCGATCACGCGCACGTCGACCGACTCGTAGGTCGAGGCGCCGACGCGCTTCACCTTGCGCTCGGCCAGCGCGCGGAGGAGCTTCGGCTGGAGCTCGGGCGGCAGCTCGCCGAGCTCGTCGAGGAAGATCGTGCCCCGGTGCGCGTCGTGGAACGCGCCGCTGCGCCGCTCGGTCGCGCCGGTGAACGCGCCGCGCTCGTGGCCGAAGAGCAGGCTCTCCGCGAGCGCGCCCGGGATCGACGCGCAGTCGACCACCACGAACGGCCCGGCGCTGCGGCCCGAGTGCTCGTGCACCGCCTGCGCGGCGAGCTCCTTGCCCGTCCCGGTCTCGCCGGTGATGAGGATCGAGAGGTCGGTCGGGGAGACCTCGCGGAGCAGCCGGAAGAGGTGGCGCATCCGCGGCGACGCGCCGACGAGCGGGCCGAAGCCCTCGTCGAAGCCGACGTCGACGCGCTCCTTGTCGAGCGGCTCGAAGCCGAGCACCGACGCGCCGACCTGGATCGAGCAGGGCGCCGTCAGGACGCCCTCCCGGAGGCGGACGCTCGCGACGAAGGTGCCGTTCCTGCTGCCGAGGTCGCGCAGGAGGACCCCCGGCCCCTCGGCGCGCAGCTCGCAGTGGGTCGCGCTGACCTCGCGATCCTCGAGCACGACGGCGCAGCTCGGATCGCGCCCGATCACGAGGGGCGCGACGCCGATCCGGATCGGCTCGCGGCCCGGCACCACGAGCACGCCCCCGCGGACGAACCACTGGACCGCGCGGGCAAAGGTGGCAGCGCTGCCGGCGCTCATGCCGCCGACGGTACTATGGAACCGGAGCCCTCCGCGACCGCGCCGGGCGGCGCCCACCCCCGCGCACGATCGCGGGCGGGCGACCGAACGTGAAATGGTCCTCTGGACATGGACGCGTCCACCCCTCCGGCGATCGCGGGCCAGGATTCCGGCCGGAGACCGGGCGCGCGAGGGCGGCACGCTTCCTGCTCTGCCCTGCGGCGACGCGGCTCGCTCTCCGGCGCGAGGCCGCCGCGCTTCTCTTCTATCGTGTCGCCAGGGGGCGATTCCCCCGTCACCCGGGAGCCGCGCGCGCGATCCCGATCGAGGCCGCCAATGCCGAGAACTGGAAGACGACTTCACAAGCAGCTTGGGACCATGGGCCTGCTCGGGCTCGCGGCCGCCGGCGCGATCGCGGCCTCGGGCTGCACGGGCGAGGCCGACGGGCCGTGCGTGCCCGACGAGGAGTTCTTCGCTCAGAAGGTCTGGGCGCCGATCCTCTCGACGAAGTGCATCGGCTGCCACAACCCGCAGGGCCTGGCGGCGAGCTCCAAGCTGGTGCTGAGGGGGAGCAGCGAGCCCGGCTTCATCAGCACCAACATGGAGATCGTCAAGTACGTCGCGTCGTTCGAGCGCGGCGGCACGTCGCAGGTCCTGCTCAAGCCGAGCAAGCAGATCGACCACGGCGGCGGGCAGGTCATCACGGCCGACAGCGCCGAGTACCAGGCCCTGAGCGAGATGGTCGAGCGCTTCAAGAGCCCGAGCGCGTGCCAGCCGAACCCGAACGCGTTCTTCGCGGGCGTGCAGCTCGCGTCGCCGAGCGAGACGCTGCGCATGGCGGCGCTGGAGCTCGCCTCGCGCCTGCCGACCGAGGAGGAGGAGGCCGCCGTCAAGGAGGGCGGGATGGCCGCGCTCGACCCGATCCTCGATCGCTACATGACGGAGCAGGCGTTCTTCGTGCGCGTGAAGGAGATCTACAACGATCTCTTCCTCACCGATCGCTACCTGAACGGCGGCGAGGCGGGCACCAACCTGCTCCAGAGCGAGGACTACGATCCGCGCTGGTATTACGGCCTGGCCCAGGATCCGTCGCTCATCACGTATTACGGCGCCGAGAGCTGGGACGACCTCATCGGCAAGCTCGCGCGGTGGACCAACGTCGGCGTCACGCGCGAGCCGCTCGAGCTCATCGCCCACGTCATCAAGGAGGACCGGCCGTTCACGGAGATCCTCACGGCCCCGTACTTCATGGTGAACCCGTTCTCCGCGAGGGCGTACGGCGCCTACGGGGCCGAGTTCCAGAACGACGCGGATCCGGACGAGTTCGTCGAGGCGACGCGCGAGGGCATCCCGCACGCGGGCGTGCTCACCTCGGCGATGTGGCTGAGCCGCCACACGACGACGGAGACGAACCGGAACCGCCACCGCGCGCGCATGGTGATGCTCTACTTCCAGGGGCTCGACATCCTGAGGACCGCCGACCAGCCGGTCGACACGTCGAAGATCACGGGCTTCAACCCGACGATGAACAACCCGGCGTGCACGGTCTGCCACGCGCGCATGGACCCCTTCGCGGGCTGCTTCCACAGCTTCGACGAGCTCGGGCGGTACGACCCGGCCGACACGTGGCTCGAGGACATGCGCCCGCCGGGCTTCGGCGACGAGGAGGTGCCCTACGAGGAGTTCCCGAATTCGCTGCAATGGCTCGGTCAGAGGGTCGCGGCGGATCCGAGCTTCGCGCTCTCGACGGTGTACACGATGCTCGCCGGGCTCACGGGCCAGCAGCCGATGCTCGCGCCGGTGACCGGCGAGGAGGGCTTCCAGGTCAGGTTCGACGCGTACCTCGCGCAGTACTACCTGCTGAACGGCATCGCGCGCGACTTCAGGGCGAGCGGCTACGATTTCAAGACGGTCGTGAAGGAGATCATCAAGAGCCCGTACTTCCGCGCGCGCAACTACGGCGGTCCGATCGACGCGCAGCGCGAGGCCGCCCTCTCGCAGCTCAAGAGCACGCGGTTCCTGACGCCCGAGCAGCTCCACCGGAAGATCTGGGCGGTGACGGGCTATCCGTGGCGGCCGCGGGCGTTCGAGGACTACGGCAGCCCGTACGATTACCTCCTCCGGGCCGACGCGTACCGCATGCTCTACGGCGGCATCGACTCCCAGGACGTGGTGGTGCGCATCACGGAGCCGAACGGCATCATGGCGAACATCTCCGATCGCATGGCGAACGAGATCTCCTGCATCGCGGTGCCGCGCGACATGCGCCTGCCCGCCGAGGAGCGGCTGCTCTTCCCGCACGTCGAGCTGACGTTCGAGCCGAAGGACGCGAACGGGTTCGACGTGGTCCCGGCGATCCAGTCGATCAAGCAGAACATCCAGTTCCTGCACAAGCGGATCCTGGGCGAGGAGCTGAGCGTCGACGATCCGGAGATCCAGCGGACCTACCAGCTCTTCCTCGAGACGTGGCAAGAGGGCAAGAGCGGGATGCTGAAGAGCGAGGGCGAGGAGGGGCACATCTCCTCGTATCTCCCGGGCGCGTGCCAGGTCCACGACGATTACTGGAGCCGGCAGCCGCTGCCCGAGGGCGAGGAGCTCGCCCAGGACGACACCTACGTGGTCCGAGCGTGGATGAGCGTGATGAGCTACCTCGTGTCGGACTTCCGATTCCTTTACCAGTGAGCAGGAGCAGGCCAATGGAACGTCGAGATTTCCTCAAGCTGGCGTCGATGGCGGGCCTGGGCGTCGCCTTCGCGGGGCCCCTCGCGGGCCGCGCGTCGGCCGCCGATCCCTACACCGGCAAGCTGTTCCTGTTCATCCACGCGAGCGGCGGGTGGGATCCGACGAGCTTCTGCGATCCCAAGGGCTCGCAGGGCGCGGACGACGCCGATCCGATGAACCATTACCTGGCGACCGATATCGAGGCGGCCGGGAACATCAAGTACGCTCCGGTCGGCGGCAACCAGGCGTTCTTCCAGAAGTACTACGAGCGCCTGCTCGTCGTGAACGGCATCGACGTGTCGACGAACAGCCACGACGCCGGGACGCGGGTGACGTGGTGCGGGACGCTGAGGGAGGGCAAGCCCTCGTTCGGCGCGCTGCTCGCGGGCGTGTACGGGCCGACGCTGCCGATGGCATACATCAGCAACGGCGGGTACGATTACACGGCAGGCGTCGCGGCGATCACGCGCGTGCCGGACACGGGCGTGCTCGCGCGGATCGCGTTCCCGGACCAGATCAACCCGGGCTCGGATCAGCCGGAGCTGTTCCACACGGAGGCGACGACGAAGCGGATCCTGGCGGCGCGCGAGGCGCGCCACCAGGCGAAGCTCGCGACGCAGAGGCTGCCCAGGCTGCGCGAGGAGATGAACACGCTCTACGCGTCGCGCCTCGGCCAGAACGAGCTGAAGCAGCTCATCCAGTACCTGCCGGAGGACTTCGAGCAGGGTCAGCTCCAGCGGCAGGCGCAGGTGGCGATCGCGGCGTACCGCGCCGGGATCTGCGTCGCGGCGAACCTGACCATCGGCGGCTTCGATACGCACGGGTCGCACGACCAGGGCCATATCCCGCGGCTGACGGAGATCTGGGAGGGCGTGGACTTCATCCTGACCTACGCGGAGCAGCAGGGGATCGCGCAGCAGGTGGTGGTCGTCATGGGCTCCGATTTCGGGCGGTCGCCGGGGTACAACAGCGGTCAAGGGAAGGACCACTGGAGCGTCACGAGCATGATGATGATCGGGGACGGGATCGCCGGGAACAGGGTGATCGGGGCGACCGACGAGAGGCACGGGCCGCTGACGATCGATCCGGCGTCGCTGGCGGTCTCGGCGGGCGGCGTGCGGATCAAGCCGGGCCATATCCACAAGGCGCTGCGCCGCTATGCGGGGATCGATGCCGCGGAGCTGGTGCAGCGCTTTCCGATGTCCGAGGAAGAGGATATCAACTTCTTCGGCTGATCCCCCGGACGAGAGAGGAGAGGGAGAGGATTCACAGACCCCTCGCGCCGGGGGCGCACCACCCGGCATGAAAATGCCGTGGTGGATCCGAGGTCGTGCCGGGCGACGACGTCCGGCCCCGGGTCAGAGGTTGGTGGAGGGTATTTTCATGGCGGGGAGAGCGGGGAGAGCAGAAATTCAGATTTCTCTTCTCTCTCGCCTCCCCGTTCTCCCCGCCTCCCTGTGAATCCACTCTCCCTCTCCCTCTCTTCTCGCGCCTCATTCCACGGAG
>CAYQYG010000542.1:0-5547 GCA_964421485.1 uncultured Polyangiaceae bacterium
GGCGAGCGCCGGCAACGGCGGCGCGGCCGGCACCGGCGGCCCGCCCCTGCCCGCCGGCAATGCCGGCGACGACGAGGGCTGCGGCTGCGCGGCGGCCGGCTCGACCGAGGCCCCCGCGCGCGGTGCAATGGCCGCGCTCGCATTGCTCGGCCTCGCGGCGCGCCGTCGATCGCGCGGCGATCGGCGCTGAGGATCACCTCGGCTGGAAATAGCGCCCCACCTGCTCGCGATACTCCTCGGGCACCTCGCTCCGCTCCACCGCGCCGACCTCGTCGGGCGCGACCTGCCCGAGCGCGCCCTCGCCGCGCACGTTCGCGCTCTCGCCCGGCCGCCCCGCGGTCCGGCCCATCACCATTCCGGGCATCGGCGCCCCCCGGTTGATCTTCGCTGACGCGCGCGATTTCATGTCGCCGCCCGCCACGGGCGCCGTCTGGCCCTGGTGGTCCCCCGGCCCGCCGCCCTCGCTATGGCCCGGCGTCGCCTGCCCCTCGTCCTTGCCGCCCTTCCCCCCTTTGCCAGCGCCGCCCTTCTGCCCGCCCGTTCCATTGCTCCCGTCGCCGCTGCCATTGCCCTTGCCCGCCACGGGCACCGGCATCGGCCGCCCGCCGAGCTCCCCCTCCGCCTCGCCCGCGCCGCCCTCGGCGTCGCCCAGCGCCTTCTGCCGCTCGCCCTCCTCGCTCCCCTCGGCGGGCGCCTTCGCCATCTCCTTGAGCTGCTCCTCGAGCTGCTTCTGCCCCTCGGGGCTCCCGAGCTGCTCGGCGAGCTCCTTGAGCTGCTCCTTCGACGGGCCCTCGCCGGCGGATCCCTCGGGGAGCGCCTTCTCGGCCTGCCTCTTCAGGTTCTCGGCGAGCTGCTTCCGCTCCGCCTCGCTCAGCCCCTCGAGCGCCTTCTCCATGCTCTCGGCGAGCTTCTGCGCGTCCTCCCCGCTGCCCGTCTTGCCGAGGTCGCCGAGCGCCTGCTTGCCCTCCTCGCCGAGCCCGTCGCCGAGCGCCTTCGCGAGCTCCTTCAGCTTCTCGGTCTTCTTGCCCAGCTCCTCGAGCCGCTTCTTCTGCTCCTCGAGCGCCTTCGCCACGTTCGGCGCGCCGGCCTTCTTCGCGGCCTCGGCGGCCTCCTCGAGCGTCTTCTTCGCCTGCTCGCGGTCCTCCTTCTCGAGCTTGTTCGCGAGCCTCTCCATCTCCTCGTCGAGCTCGACCAGGTCCCGATCGCCGAGCGCCTTCTGCGCGCCCTTCATGTCGGGGTTCTCGCCCAGCTTGCCGAGCGCGGACTCCATGCCCTGCCGCTCCTGCCCGTCGCCGAGCGACAGCCGCTCCGCCGTGATCGCGTCGCGCAGCCTCGCGATGTCGGCCTGCGCCTCGCGCTTCTCCACGCCGTTCCGGAGCTTCTCCCGGAGCTTCTTCGCGTCCTCGGCGAGCCTCTTCAGCCGCTCCCGCTGCGCGTCGTCGCGCGCGCTCACCTCGGCGAGCTTGATGATCTTCTCGATCCCCGCGAGGTCGGCGATCTTCACCTGCTCGACGCCGGGCGGCGCGGTCGGGCCCGCGGGCGCGGGCGGCAGCGGGATCCAGCTCAGGTAGCCGATCGCGGCCGCCGCGATCGGCAGCGCCGCGTGCCACGGGTGGAGGACCCGCGCGCGCACCGCCTTCGACGTCGCGCCGTCGAGCGCGCGCGCGGCCTGCGAGAGCACGACCGCCCGCGCCGGCTCCGAGCCCTCGCCGCGATCGAGCTCCACCGCCGTCGCGATCGTCTCGTCGGAGCCGAGCTTCCCGTCGAGGTAGAGCGCCACGCTGCTGTCCGGCCAGCGCCGCCGCCGCGCCACCGCGATCCCCGCCGCCGCGCCGAGGAGCCCCGCCGTCGCGGCCCAGGGCCGCATCTCCCCGCGCCTGAGCTTCCACGCCGCCCCCGCGCCCACCGCGCCCAGCGCGAGCCCCGCCGCCGCGCCCGTGAGCACGATCCGCAGCGCGAGCCGCCGCCGGACACGCCCCGACCAGCGCGCGAACGCCGCGCGGAAGCGCGCCTCCGGGGGCTCGGGGTTGTCCGGTGAATCGCCCATGGACCATCTCTATCCCGGCCCGCGCGCGCCGCCAGCGCGAGCCCCTGGTCCCCTCGGGGACCACGCTGGATCAGCGCGGGCTCACACTGCCGCGCCGCGCGCGCCGGACCGCCCCGGCCCGATCACTTCTTCGGCGGCGCGCCGGCCTTGTCCGCGGGGGCGGCGCTCTGCCTCGCGCGCCGCGATGATTTCACCGCGTCGACGACCGACCCGTAGGTCTCGCTGCTCGAGAGCCCGCCGCCCTCGGCGGCCGCCTCGAGCTTCTTGTGCGCCGCGCAGAAGCCGGCGACGGCGTCGTGCGCGTCCTCGTGGCTCCTCTGGAGCGCCGCCAGGTTGCCCATTGCGTTCGCATAGACGACCTGATCGGACGCGGAGTCCGAGACGCAGACTGCGCGGTTATCGAGCGACCCGCAGCGCCGATCGGCCCGCGACGTCCGCTTCTTCTCGAGATCCTTCTGGATGTCTGCGAGCCCGCGCGCCTGCGCCTCGAGGTACGGGACGAGCCCGTCGCAGATCGCCTTCACGTGAGGCCCGGCGTCCTGTATGGTCTTCTCCAGATCGCCCTTGGACTCATTCTTGTTCATCTGATCGACGAGCTGCGCCACGGCGGTGCGGGCGGCCTTGTCCGGTCCATCCTCGACGTCCACCCAGTCGGTGCCGCGCACCCCGGTCTGCGCGGCCTCGAGCTGGCCCGTGGTGTCCGTGCCCGACCCCGAGGCGAGCGTCTCGAGCATGTCGCCGTAGGCCGCGAGCACGACCATCGAGCCCCGCCACAGCTCGTCCTTCTTCCCCGCCTTCACGCACGCCTCGCTCGGGGGCTTCTCGGGTGCGCCGGGGGGCGTCGTGAGCGCCTCCTGGGTCGTGCAGACCTCCCCTCCCGCCGGCACGGCCTCCGCGTGCGCGGAGAGGCCACGCCCGACCTTGCCCACCGCAGCGCCGGACGCGACCGCCCCGCCGCAGGCGGGGATGAGGAGCGCGAGCGCCGCCCCGGCCGCGAGCCGCAAAGGAACGCCACGAAGAACCCGAACCATCGCATGTCCATTCATGACGCGCGACGTTAACATGAAGGCGCGAGCGGCGGGCGCAGAGAAATGGAGCCGGCGAGCGCCGTGGTCCGCGTCACTGCGCCAGCGAGCACACCATAAAATTCCAACCGAGATCGCCCCGAGGCCGGTCTCGCCGGATCAGCCGAGCTTCCTGCGGAGCAGGCCGTTCACGAGCTTCGGGTCCGCCTTGCCGCCGGCCTTCTTCATGACCATCCCGACGAAGGCGCCGAGCAGGTTCGCATTGCCCCCTCGGTAGCGCGCGACCGCGTCCGCGTTCTCGGCGAGCACCGCGTCGATCACCGGATCGATCAGCGCCGCCTCCGGGGAGCGCAGCGCCGCCTCGTCCAGCGCCTCCGGCGCCGCCTTGGGCGCAGCCTTGGGCTTCGGCGGCGCCTTCGGCTCGGGCGCCGCCTTCGGCTCCGGCGCCTTCTTCTCCGCGCCCCCCGCGGCCGCCTTCGCCACCTTCGCCCAGGAGTCCTTGAGCGCCACCGTCCGGTTGAACACCGGCGCCCCGTCCCTCGAATCGACCGGATCGACGAAGAAGAACCCGATTCGCTCGAACTGGAATCGATCCCCGGGCGCCGCCTTCGCGAGGCTCGGCTCGATCCTGGCGGAGCGCACCGTCACGAGCGACCCCGGATCGAGCTCGGATCCGATGTCGCCGCTCCCGCCGGGCGCCTCGGAGCTGAAGAGCCGGTCATAGAGCCGCACCTCGGCCTCCGGCGCGTGCTCGGCCGACACCCACTGGATCGTGCCCTTCACCTTCCGGCCCGCGCCGCCCTCGCCACGCGACGCCGCGTCGTGCGTGCAGCGGAGCTCCACGACCTCGCCGGTCGCCTCGTCCTTCACGACGGAGGTGCAGCGGATGACGTAGGCGTGCCGGAGCCGCACCTCCCGCCCCGGCGCGAGCCGGAAGTAATCCTTCGGCGGGTCCTCCATGAAATCGTCGCGATCGATGTAGATGACCCGCGACAGCGGCACCTTGCGCGACCCCTCGTTCGGCACGTCGGCCGGCCAGTACGGCGCGTCGATCTCCTCGACCTTGCCCTCCGGCCAGTCCTCGAGGACCACGCGCAGCGGCCGGAGCACGCACATCACGCGCGGCGAGCGCCGGTTCAGGTCCTCGCGCACCACGTGCTCGAGCAGCGCGATGTCCACCGTGCTGTTGTTCTTCGCCACCCCGACCCGGTCGCAGAGCTCGCGGATCGCCTCCGGCGTGTACCCCCGGCGCCGGAGCCCCGCGATCGTGGGCATCCGCGGATCGTCCCACCCGGAGACGTGCTTCTTCTCCACGAGCTCGAGCAGCTTCCGCTTGCTCATCACCGTGTGGGTCAGGTTGAGCCGCGCGAACTCGTACTGGCGCGGCCGGTCCGGCAGGTCCAGCGCCTCGAGCACCCAGTCGTAGAGCTCCCGGTTGTTCTCGAACTCGAGCGTGCAGATCGAGTGCGTGATCCGCTCGATCCAGTCCGAGAGGCAGTGGGCGTAATCGTAGAGCGGGTAGATGCACCACGCGTCCCCCGTGCGGTAATGGTGCGCGTGGCGGATCCGGTAGATCGGCGGATCCCGCATCTTCATGTTCGCGCTCGCCATGTCGATCTTCGCCCGCAGCACGTGCGCGCCGTCGGGGAACTCCCCCGCGCGCATCCGGCGGAAGAGGTCCAGGTTCTCCTCGACGCTCCGCCCGCGGTACGGGCTGTCGGTCCCCGGCTCGCCCACCGTCCCGCGGTACCTCCGGATCTCCTCTTCATTCAGGCTGCACACGTACGCCTTGCCCGCCTTGATGAGCTGGACGGCGAGATCATGGAGCCTCTCGTAGTAATCGGACGCGAAGAACAGCTTGTCGCCCCAGTCGAAGCCCAGCCAGCGGATGTCGCGCTGGATCGACTCCACGTACTCGAGATCCTCGGTGGTCGGGTTGGTGTCGTCGAAGCGGAGGTGGCAGGCGCCGCCGTTCTCGAGCGCGAGCCCGAAGTTCAGGCAGATCGATTTCGCGTGACCGATGTGCAGGTAGCCGTTCGGCTCGGGGGGGAAGCGGGTCACCACGCGGCCGCCGTGCTTGCCCGAGCGCACGTCGGCCGCGATGATCTCGCGGATGAAGTCCGCGCCCCGCTGCGGCTCCGCGCCCTCCGCGCCGCCCGCCTCCCGCTCGCCTGCTCCCTGATCCCTCACCGTCGACATGCTCCGGGTCTCCTCCGTCGTCCCCCGCGCTGGGCGGCGGAGTCTACACCAGGACGTCCAGCCAGAGAGGGGGGAGAAGAGAGGGAACACAGGGAGGCGGAGAGGGCGGAGAGGACAGAAGCCCCGAGAAATCTGTCTCTCTCGCTCCCCCTCCTCCCCTCCCCCCGCCTCCTGTGAAAATCTCTCCCGGGATCGCCGGCCGACCTCCGCCGAGCGGCGCTGGTGTATACACGGACCCATGACGCCCGGGCTCTGGCGCTACCTCAAGGCGGCCTT
>CAYQYG010000543.1:0-5538 GCA_964421485.1 uncultured Polyangiaceae bacterium
TTTGTCGGGGGGGGACGTGCCCGCTCAGCTCGGGGGGGGGGTGTGGGGGGGGCGTCGCGTTTTCGGGGGGGTGAGGCTGGGGGTGGTGGGGGGGGGGCGCGCGCTGGGGGGCGGGGGGGGGGACCCGTTCAATTTCTGGGGCGGGTTCCATTCTCCGGTGGTCACCAGCGCAGTGGGGCTCGGGTGGGAGTGGGCCCATTACGATGAAGTGCGCGGAGACGGGGGCTTCGGCATCCTGGCGCCGATGGCTGTCGCTACGATCGGCCTGGATTTCGCGAGCGTGCGCGTGCTGGCGGACGGGCGGGCGCAATATCGGTGGAACTGGGGGGCCGAGGATCGGTGGCAGATCACGGTGGGGATCTCGATCGGGGTGTATTCGCTCTATTCGTACTAGGCGGCAGTGGCTGGGGGGCGAGCCGGATCGGAGATTTCGATCCAGGGGACGAGGGGCTAGGCGAGTGAGACCCAGACGGATTTGATCTGGGTGAGCTCGTCGAGCACGGCGCGGCCATTTTCGCGGCCGAAGCCGGATTGCTTGTAGCCGCCGTAAGGGCTGGCGGCGTCGAAGCGGTTGTAGGTGTTGATCCAGACCGTCCCGGCGCGGAGGCGGGCGGCCAGGGCGTGAGCCTTGCCGACGTCGCGGGTCCAGATGCCGGCGGCCAGGCCGTACTCGGTGGAGTCCGCGATGCGGGCGGCGTCGTCCAGGCCGTCGAAGGGGATGACCGAGAGGACGGGGCCGAAGATCTCCTCGCGGGCTATGGCCATGGAGTCGGAGACGGCGGAGAAGACGGTGGGCTCGACGTGATAGCCAGGGCCGGTGTGGCGGCCGCCGGCCTCGCGGCGGGCACCCTCGGCGTCGCCTCGATCGATGTAGCTCAGGACCTTGCCGAGGTGCGCCTCCGAGACGAGGGGGCCCATCTGGGTCGCAGGGTCGAGGGGGTCGCCGGGGGTGAGCTTCTTCGCGCCGCCTGCGACGATTTCGAGGACCTCGTCATGCACGGCGCGCTCGACGAGGAGGCGGCTGCCGGCAGTGCAGATCTCGCCCTGGTTGTAGAATGCGGCGAGCACGGCGGCCTTCGCGGCGGCGGGGACGTCGGCGTCGGCGAAGAGGATGTTGGGGCTCTTTCCGCCCAGCTCGAGGGAGAGCTTCTTCAGGGTGGCAGCGGCGGCGCGCATGATGATCCGGCCGGTGTCGGTGCCGCCGGTGAAGGAGATCTTCGCGACGTCGGGGTGCTCGACGAGGGCAGCGCCGGCCTCCTCGCCGTGGCCGGTGACGACGTTGACCACGCCGGGAGGGACGCCGGCCTCGGCGAGGAGCCGGGCCAGGGCGAGGGAGCTCAGGCTGGCCTCCTCCGGGGGCTTGAGCACGACGGTGTTGCCGACCGCAAGGGCGGGGGCGATCTTGCGGGCGGCGAGGAGGAGCGGGAAATTCCAGGGGATGATGGCGCCGATGACGCCGAGCGGCTCGCGGAGGGTGTAGTTCAGGAAGGGGCCGCGGACAGGGATGGTCTCGCCGCCGATCTTCGTGGCCCAGCCGGAATAATAGAAGAATGTGTCGGCAGTGCGGGGGACGTCGATGACGCGGCAGTTGGTGATGGGCTTGCCAGCGTCGCGGGCCTCAAGCAAGGCGAGGTCGTCGAGGCGGGACAGAATGAGCTCGCCGGCCTTCCAGAGGATGCGGGCGCGGTCGTTGGGGTCGGTGCGGGCCCAGCCGGGGAAGGCGGCGCGCGCGGAGGCGACAGCCGCGTCGACGTCCTCGCGGCGGCCGCGCGCGAGCGAGGTGAGGCGGGCGCCGGTGGCCGGCTCGGCCGTGTCGAACGACTCGCCCGAGCGGGCCTCGACCTCGGCGTTGCCGATCCAGAGCTTTCTCGGTGTGAGAGGTGCGTCTTGCATGGCGGGATCCTCCGGGAGGTCGGAAATTAGCCTCTCCAGCGCCCACTTCATACAGGTCCCCGAGAAAAATTACGGTCCGGTGGGGTGGCGACCATCGGGAGCGTAGGGGGGCGGGGGCGCAGCGCGGCTTGCCCGCGCGGAGCCCCGAGCGTGGAGCGCTTCGCCCCCTCATCGGCCCCCGGCCCTGCCGGGCGATGACAAAGGGCGGGGGGTGGAGGATACTCGGGCCCATGAGCGATCCCGCCGGTTCTCGTCCCACGTTGACTCGACAGGTGCTGACCGAGCTGCCCGGGCCCAAGGCGAGGGCCCAGATGGAGCGCGGGGGGTTCGACATGCAGTCGCGCTACCGGGCCGTCGTCATGGACGACGTCGCGAGCCTGGGGTGCTCCATGGTGGACGTCGACGGCAATGTGTTCCTGGACATGTTCGCGAACTTCGCGCTGGGGGCGCTCGGGTACAACCACCCGGCGCTGCTCGCGGCGGCGCGGAGCGAGGAGCTCGTCCGCGGGGCCGTGAACCCGACCTCGACGCCGTTCGTCACGGCGCCGGCGTGGTTCGATTTCATCGAGGCGCTCGAGAAGCAATACGCGCCGCGCGGCATGGCGAAGGTGTTCTGCGTGGACGCGGGCGGCGAGGGCGTCGAGTCCGCGCTCAAGGCGGCGTACATCGTGCACGGCGAGCGGCGCCGGGTCGCGGCCGGGCGGCCAAGGAACCCGCTGGAGCTGCCGGACGCCGAGCAGCGGGCGATCCTCGAGAACGCAGGGACCGATTCGGTCGTGCTGTCGTTCTCGGGCGCGTTCCACGGCCGCGGGCTCGGGCCGATGTCGGCCACGCATTCGAAGGTCATCCACAAGGCCGATCTGCCCGCGTTCCAGTGGCCCGTGGCGCCGTTCCCGGCGAACCGGTTCCCGCTGGCCCGCTATGCCGAGGAGAACGCGCGCGCGGAGGCCGAGGCGCTGCAGGTGCTGGAGCTCATCCTGGAGCAGCACGCAGGCCAGGTGGCCGCGGTCATCGTGGAGCCGGTGCAGTCCGAGGGCGGCGACCGGCACGCCAGCCCCGCGTTCTTCCGCAGGGTGCAGGCGCTCGCGAAGCAGGCCGGCGCCGCGCTGGTCCTCGACGAGGTGCAGACCGGCGTGGGGATCACCGGGACGCTGTGGGCGCACGAGCAGCTCGAGCTGCCGAGCCCGCCCGATCTCGTGGCGTTCGGCAAGAAGATGCAAATGGGCGGGTTCTTCGCGGCGGCCGATCACGACATCGCCCAGTTCGGCCGGATGTACCAGACGCGCAACGGTGATCGCGTGCGCGCGGCGCTGGCGCTGGCCACGCTTCGCACGATCGAGGCCGAGGGGCTGCTCGCGAACGTGCGCGAGACGGGGGCGTATTTCCTGGAGCGGCTCGCGGAGCTGTCGGAGCGCCACCCCGCGCTCGTCACGCAGCCCCGGGGCCGCGGGTTCATGCTGGCGTTCGATCTGCCGACGACGGCCGTGCGCGACGATTTCCTGAAGCGCGCGCTCCGGAGGGGCGTGTTCGCGACGTACACGGGGACGCGCTCGGTCCGGCTGCGCCCGCACCTCATCACGCGGCGGCCGGAGGTCGACGAGGCGATCGGGGTGTTCGACGCGGTGCTCGGCGAGCTCGCCGCATGATCATCGATCCCGCGGACGTCCACGAGGGCGAGGGGCGAGAGAAGGTCGCGCAGGCGATCGCGCGCTTCACCGTGGAGGAGGCGCGCGGCGAGGCGGCGTTCGACGAGGGCTATCGCGCGCTCGACGCGGAGTTCGGCGCGCGCGGTGAGCTCGAGCGCCGCGAGGTGCTCGCGACGTGGTTCGCCGGCCCGCGAACGCCGCCGGCCGGCTGGTGGTCGGGCCCGCGCGCGCGGGGCGGCGCGGGCGACGTGCAGTGTCGCTATCACCTCCTCCTGGCGCGGGACGAGGAGGGGCGGCTCGCGGGCGCGCGCGATTGCTTCGTCTCGCTGGACCTCGCGCCGCCGGACGGGCCGCGCGGGGTCCGGGGCGCAGCGCCGCCCGCCGGCGCGGAGCCCGGGATGAGGACCGCGCGGTGCGTCGTGCTGCTGTCGCATTCGCTGGTGCTCCCGGCGTATCGCCGCAGCGGGGTGGCGGCGCTCTTGCGCGCCGCGCCGGTGTCCCTCGCGCGCGGGTCGATCGCGGAGGCCGGCGTCCCGGCAGGCGCGGCCGAGGTCGCGCTCATCGCCGAGATGGAGCCCGTCGCGCCGGAGGATCCCGGCACGGTGATCCGGCTGATCGCGTATGGCCGCGCCGGCTTCCGCGCGATCCCGCCCGCGGTGTTCCCGTACGCGCAGCCCGATTTCCGGGACGTGGAGGCGCTGGGCGTCCCGGCGGTGCCGTTGCCGCTGATCTTCGTGGTCCGGCAGGTCGGCGAGGAGGGGCGCCTGGACATGCCGCGCGCCCGGGTCGAGGCGGCGCTCCGCCAGGTGCAATCGATCCACGCCTGCGATAACCGCCCCGGCGACATCGCGCAGATCCGCGATCACGCGCTCGCGGCGCTCGCGGGCTGCGAGGCGGATCCGGTGCCGCTCCTGGCCCTGCCCGAGGATCCGGGCCGGGTCGGCGCGCTGGCGCCGCTCTTGCGGAGCGCGGTCCTGCCCCATTATCCCGAGGCGTGGCGCCGCGCCGCGCCGGGCGATCCCGGGGAGGAGCTCGCGGCGCTGGTCGAGGCGTGGCGGGCGCGGCGGGCGGGCGCTCGCTGATCCGCGCCGCGGTCGCGCCGCGACGGGAGGCTTGACGCGCGGCCGCCCGCACGGCTCTGCTTCGGGCATGGTCGCCGAGCTGCTCCGCCGTCACATGAGCTCCCGCCGCCGCCCCCTCGGCGACGAGCAGGCCTTCCTCTCCCGCCTCGCGAGCGAGCAGCAGAACCCGGACGCCATGTACGTCGGCTGCTGCGACTCGCGCGTCGTCCCGGAGGTGCTCACCGCGTCCACACCGGGCGAGCTGTTCGTCGTGCGCAACATCGCGAACCTGATCCCGCCGTACAACCACCCGCACACCAGCGTCGGCGCGGCGCTCGAGTACGCGGTCGGCCACCTGCACGTGCCGCACCTCATCGTCTGCGGCCACCACGGCTGCGGCGGCATCAAGGCGATGATGGAGGACCCGGCGCACCTCGACCACAGCCCGTCGCTGAAGGCGTGGCTGGAGATGGCCCGCCCGGCGGTGGAGGAGGTGCGGGCGGACGGCGCCGACCAGAAGGCGTGGTGGCGCCGGGCCGTGGAGCACAACGTCCTGGAGCAGCTCGCCAATGCCATCACCTATCCGATCGTGGCGGAGGCGCTGGACCGAGAGGAGATCGCATTGCACGGGTGGGTGTATGACCTCTATTCGATGGAGCTCCGGGTCTACGATCCCGAACGGGACAAGTTCGCGCGCGCCGCGGAGGTGATCGGGGCCGGCTAGCCGCCGGGGCGCGGGCGCACCACCGGGCATGAAATTTCCCATGGCCACGGCGGCGCCGCCGAAGTCCGTCAATTTCAGGACAAGGAGGCAGGGAGGACGGGGAGACGAGAGAAGCAGAATTTCTCCGGATTTTCTGATCTCCCCGCCCTCCCCGCCTCCCTGCCATGAAAATGCCCTCCACCAACCTCTCACCCGGCAGGAGGCCCCGGTGCCC
>CAYQYG010000544.1:0-5494 GCA_964421485.1 uncultured Polyangiaceae bacterium
CCGGCCCCGAGGCCGCGGCCGGCGGCGGCGCGGGCAGCGGCGCGAGCCGCGGCACCTCGATCGTCCCCCGCGCGCCGGTCGAGGCCTCGTATTTCACCGTCCACGCCTCGAACCCGGGCGCCCTGGCGGTGATGACGTGCTCGCCGGGATCGATCGGGATCGCCGCGCCGAGCGTCGCGGCGCCGAGCTCCACGCCGTCGCGCAGGACGACGAGGCCCGGCGGCGGGTCGATCGCGGTGATGACGAGCCGCGGCACCTTCTCCTCGATCGCCGCCGCGCGCTGCGCGGCGAACTTGCGCCGCTTCTCGTCCCCCGCGCGCACCGCGAGGTCCTCGGCCTCCCTGTACTCGCTCCACGCGGTGGCCGTGCGCCCGAGCAGCTCGTGGCACGACGCGAGGTTGAGCAGCGCCCCCAGCGCCGGATCGAGCCGGTAGCTCTCCTCGAACTTGGGGCACGCCTCGCGCAGCTTCCCTGCGGCGCGCAGCGCGCGCCCCTCCTTCCAGAGCGCCTCCGCGGCGATCGGATCGGTCCTCGGCGCCCCCCCCGGCTTCGGCTGTGCGCCCGCAGGGGCCGCGATCGCCGCAGCCGTCAGCGCAACCGCGATCATCGAGGGGTGCCGGCGCCGGATCATGTCGGCCGGCGAGCGTACGCGACCCGCGCGCCGACGTCGCCCCCCTACGCGCGCGGATCACGCCCTGGGGCGCCGCTCCATCGCGATCCCGAGCCGCTCCATGCGTCGATACAGCGCCTGGCGGCTGAGCCCGAGCTCGGCGGCGGCGCGCGAGATGACGCCGTGGGCGCGGACGAGCGCCTGCTCGATCGTCTGCCGCTCGGCTCGATCGAGCGTGGTGGAGGCCGGCGTCGAGGCGGACGGGGCGCGCTCGCCGCCGCACGCCGCGAGATCCAGATCCGCGGCGGTGATGCTGCCATTGCGGCACACGAGCAGGGCGCGCTGCAGGCGGTTGTCGAGCTCGCGCACGTTGCCGGGCCAGTCGTGCTGCTCCATGGCGGCGCGCGCGTCCGGGGCGAGCGCGGGGCACGCGCCCTCGGCGGCGTGCGCGCGGACGAAGTGCTCGGCGAGCGGCGCGATGTCCTCGATCCGCTCGCGCAGCGGGGGGACCTTGAGCTCGATCACATTGAGCCGGAAGAAGAGGTCCTCGCGGAAGGCGCCGCACGCGATGGCGGCGCGGAGATCGGCGTTCGTGGCGCTCACCACGCGCACGTCCGCCTTGCGCGTGGTGCTCGATCCCAGGCGCTCGAACTCGCCCGTCTGCAGCACCCGGAGGAGCTTGGCCTGTCCGACGAGCGAGAGGTTCCCGATCTCGTCGAGGAACAAGGTCCCGCGGTGCGCGGCCTCGAACCGCCCGATGCGCAGCTTCGTCGCCCCGGTGAACGCGCCGGGCTCGGCGCCGAACAGCTCGGCCTCGAGCAGCTGATCGGGCAGCGCGCCGAGGTTGACCTTGACCAGCGGCCCCTCGCGGCGGCGCGAGTTCGCGTGGAGGATCTCGGCCAGCTTCTCCTTGCCCGAGCCGTTCGGCCCGGTGATCAGCACGGGGACGTCCGCGCGCGCGACCTGCACGGCGAGCGACACGATCTGGTGCATCGCGGGGCTCCGGTGCACGAGCCCGCGGAGATCGTGGCTCTGCTCCATCTCGCGGCGCTCGCGCTCGGCGCGCCCCCGCCAGCGGGCGTTCTCCTGCTCGGAGGCCCGCAGGCGCAGCAGGTTCTGCACGGTCAAGAGGAGCTTCTGGTCGTCCCACGGCTTCTCGATATAGTCGGCGGCGCCCTCCTTCACGAGCTGCACCGCCGTCGCGAGCGAGGTCCAGGCGGTCATGAGCACGACCGGCAGATCCGGCTCGATCGCGCGGATCTCGCGGAACAGCGCGATGCCCTCGTCGCCGGCGGTCGTGTTCTGGGTGAAGTTCATGTCCTGCACGACGACGCCGATGTCGGCGGTCCGCACGTGCTCGATCGCCGCCGCGGGCGAGCTCGCGGTCAGCACCTCCATGCCGCGCAGCTCGAACAGGATCGAGAGCGCCGTGAGCACGGCGTCGTTGTCGTCGATGATCAGGACCTTGAGCATATGGATCCCGTTCGGGTTGTATCGTGCGCTCGCGGCGAGCGCCGCGCGCGGGCGCGAGGTCCACACATCGTACCACCGCGGCGCGCGGAGACCGCGCGCGCCGCGGAGGGCAGCCGCGGGCCGCTCCCCTGAGCCCCGTCAGAGGGCATCTTCGACGCCCGGCGGAAGGACCACTCCCGGCGGCGGCTTCTTTTGCGGCGCGGGCTCGCTCTGGTGATGATCCTGCGCGGGCTCCGCGGGCGCCGGCCCGACGTCCAGCGCGGCCAGCTTGCCCTCCCGCTCGAGCCGCCAGATGTCCTCGTCGGTGACGAACTCCTGGTGCAAGAGCTCGCGCGCCCGGAGGATCTTCGCCTGGAGCAGCGGGTCGCGGACGGGGATGTTCGCCTCGCGCGTCGGCCTGGGCGGCGGTCGCATGAGGGAGAAGGATCCCCGCGCCTCTAGCCCGTCCTCCGTGACACCCTCGATCACGTACGTCACCGCGAAGACGTCCTGCTCCTCGCTCGTGTCGAGATCGAGGGAGATCTCCACGCCCGAGCCGGGCGGGATCGTGGTCAGGCCCAGCGACGCTTCTTGGTCCATGGACTCGGGCGGCGAGCTCTCGCCGGTGGCCATGTAGTGCCGCACCGCGTGCACGCGCTCGATGCGGACGGGGCTCTCCCGGAAATGCCTCAGCCGGAAGGACTGATGCACCACGCCCTGCGCGTCCATCTCGGGGAAGCGCGGCGTCGGGATCGCGACGACGGTCACGATGCCGCGCTCGGCGTAGTTCCCGAAGACAGAGCTCATGATATCGAGCGAGGCGCGGCCCACCAGGGACTCGCCGGACTGGTCCACGACCTCCACCGCCACGAGGAAGCTCGACGTCGCGCTCTCGTGCGATCGCTCCTCGTAGCTATGGATCACCCGCGGCGCCGTCGTGATCTCCTCGGAGCCGTCGCCGAATTTCCACTTGTAGCTCACCGGCTCGAACGGCCTCGCGCTGGGGTCGTCCTTCGACCCCGCCTCCAGGACGCGGGCCTGCAGCTCGTATTCGTCGATCGAATTGGGCAGGAGGCGCGGCACCACCGTGACGATGCGCGCCGGCTTGCAGTCCTTGACCCGGTAGCGGGGCATGTCGATCTCCGTCATCGCGTTGTTCCGGCCGAACACCCGGATCTTCGGCATGTCGACCGTGCCGTCCTGCTTCAGGGAGAGCCGCAGCGGGATCTGGGGGCCCGAGTCCTTGCCGATGGTGTAATGGAGGAACCCGTCCGTGCCGTTCGGGGTGTGCGCGCGGATGGTGATCAGGTTCTCCTCGCCGGAGCAGACCTCGTCCTTCTCCACGAGCACCTCGTCGATGATGGGCCGCTCGTCGACCTGCTCGGCGGCTCCTCCTCCTTCGGGCCGCTGCGGGACGGGCTCGCCGCGGCGCGCCTCGGCGATCTCCACCGCGGCCTCGGGCTCGGGCGCCGCGCGGCCTTCGCGCGGGGGCGGGGCGCGGGGGGTGAGGAGCAGGCCCACGAGGATCGCGAGGCAAGCGGCGGAGGCGGCGACGACGGCGAGGCGCCGGCGGACGGTGGATGCGTGTTCCTTCTGTTTCATGGCCGAATCCTTCCTCGAAGCTGGCAGGCGCACGCCGGCGGGCGCGGGGCGCTCGACCCGCGGGCGTCTTCAGGATGAAATTGGGAGCCGGGGGGCGGGAGCCGAGCCGCGCCTCCGAAGGGAGCGCGCCGGGGCGCCCGGCGGCGGCGCCCCCCGAGCTCGATCACGTCAGTACCAGCACCCGTAGACGTTGCCGCCGGAGTTCCACTGGACACCGTGGTCCCAGTCGGAAGACCAGGTCGACGCGCCGGGCGCGGAGCCCCGGGGGTGGCCGCCCCAGCCGCCGATCTGATCGGGGCTGACGCTGGTCGCGACGGCCAGCGGGTCGTTCCGGACGCCCTGCCAGTACGCCTGGTTGTTCGAGTTGCAGGTGTGGGTGGCCATGCAGTTCGTCACCTGATCCGCCGCCTCCGCGCACACGTCGATGAAGGGGCAGGTGATGGTGGCGAGCAAGCTGCCGAGCCACCCGTTGCTCGCGGCGCACGCGTTGTAGGTGCCGCTGTGGAGCGCGTCGATCGCGCCGGCGACCTGATCGTGGTTGTACGTGTGGGCCGGGAGCGCGCCCTGCCCGCCCATGACGTGGGCGTAGGAGAGGAAGGTCGAGCAGACCATTCCGTTGTTCCACGAGCCCCCGCCCACGTTGGTGTCCTCGACGGCCCGGTACTGGAAGAGGGTATAGGGGATGCGCGCCCCGTCCCGCTTCGGGAAATAGATGGGGACCCCGTCGCGGAGCTCCGCGTCGTAGGGCATCGAGAACCAGACCCAGTTGGCGATGGCCGCGGCCCGGGCCGGATCGCCGTTCTGCCCGACCCGGCTGGCGTCGCCGAGCTGCCAGGCCATCCACGTGGTGCGCTCGCTCGGATCGGTGTCTCCGTAGAGGAACTGGTAGATGGCGCCCTGGTTGACCTGCTCGAGCCCTGGATAGCCGCTGGCGAGCTGATCGCGGTTGAGCGGCCAGTTGCAGACGTCCGGCCACGAGGCTGTCCTGTCCGGGGTCTTCATCGTCGCGTGCGTGACGTAGCCGCCCGGGCCATGGGAGAGCATCGAATGGGTACGCCACTCTCCGATGGCGTTGATCACGCTCCTGATGGGGCCGCCGCCGCGATTGAAGGCGACTCCGCCATTGGGCACGTTCCAGCCTGCGCTGGTGGAGCCGCAGGCCACCGCCGTCGCGGACGCGGGCGCGGCGGCGAGGGCGATGGGGAGCGCGCAGAGGGATGCGATGACAAATCGATGTAGCATCGGAGGACCTCCTCCAAAAAAAGGGTATTGGGACGCCGAGGCCGACCGCCTCGGTTCGCCCGCCCGGTTAGCAACCGGCAGACCAGCGCACGAGGACCGCGCAGGCGCGGCCTCCGGCGCGGGAAACAGCCGCGCGCCGCGCCCGGGAGCTCTCCATGGCACGGCCGCCGGCCGCTGTCCCACGGCCGGACGAGTGTCCGGACGAGTGTCCGCCGCCGGACACCATCCGGGCCCGGCGCGGCGAGATCGCGGGGTCTCCGGGGCCGCGCGGCGAGGAGATCGAGCGCGAGATCGAGGCGGGAGTGGAAAGCGGACCGGCGCCCGTTCTATCCTCGAGCCCGGCATGACATCGCTCAAGCCCGACGAGTGCTCCTTCTGCGCGCGCGCGGACTCCCTCGCGGTCGATCTCGCGGGCGGCGGGCCCGACGTGCCGCTCGGCTGGGCGCTCGCGCCGCTCGCGGCGGCGGCCGCGGTGGGCGCGGTGTGCGTCGGGCTCGGCCTCCCGGCGGGCGCCGGCGCCCGCGCCCCCCGATCCGGAGAGCGGCGGGGTGGGGAAGAGTGTTAAGGGCGGTGGGGGGGGGGGGGGGG
>CAYQYG010000545.1:0-5444 GCA_964421485.1 uncultured Polyangiaceae bacterium
CGCTTGCGCGCGGAGCCCCCGAGCGTCGACCGAGTCCCCGCCCCGGGAGGTGAGGACCCCCTCGGTCCCCGGGGCCGGACGCCTTCGCCCGGTACGACATCGGACCCACCACGGCATTTTATGCCGGGTGGTGCGCCCCGGCGCATGGGGTCTGTGATCCCTCTCTTCTCTCCTCCCTGGCCGTCGTGCCAGCATCGCCTCCCATGTCGAACGCAGGTCACAGCGGTAGGGCCGTCAAGCTCGCGATCGTCGTCGCGGCGCTCGGGTACTTCGTCGATATCTACGACCTCGTGCTCTTCAGCATCGTCCGCGTGAAGAGCCTCGAGGGCATCGGCGTGGCCAAGGCCGACCTGCTCGAGCAGGGCGTCCTGCTGCTCAACATGCAGATGGCCGGCATGCTCGTCGGCGGGATCCTCTGGGGCATGCTCGGCGACCTGCGCGGCCGCCTCTCGGTGCTGTTCGGGTCGATCTTCCTGTACTCGATCGCGAACATCGCGAACGGGCTCGTGAACAGCGTCGAGGCGTACGCGGCGCTCAGGCTGCTCGCGGGCATCGGGCTCGCGGGGGAGCTGGGCGCGGGGATCACGCTGGTCAGCGAGATCATGCACCGCGAGGCGCGCGGGTACGGGACCACGATCGTCGCGTCGATCGGGATCTGCGGGGCGGTCGTGGCCGCGCTGGTCGGCGACATGTTCACCTGGAGGACCGCGTACTTCGTGGGCGGCGGGCTGGGCCTCGCGCTGCTCCTCCTGCGGATCGGCGTCTACGAGTCCGGCATGTTCGAGGCCGTGAAGAAGCAGGCCGTGAGGCGCGGCAACGTGCTGATGCTCTTCTCTACGGCCGAGCGCGCGAGGCGCTACTTCAGCGTGATCCTGATCGGCGTCCCGATCTGGTACGCGATCGGCATCCTGATCACGTTCTCGCCGGAGATCGGCAAGGGGATGGGCATGACCGACGCCCCGAACGCGGGGCGGGCGATCATGTTCGCGTACATCGGCCTCGCGGTCGGCGACCTCGCGAGCGGGGCCATCAGCCAGGTGATGCGCAGCCGGCGCCGCGTGATCACGGGCTTCCTCGGGCTGACGGCGGCCTGCATCGCGGCCTACTTCGCGTTCGGGGGCCGATCGCTCGTGACGTTCTACGGCGTCTGCGTCGCGCTCGGCTTCGCGACCGGCTACTGGGCCGTGTTCGTCACGATCGCCTCGGAGCAGTTCGGCACGAACATCCGCGCCACGGCCACGACCACGGCCCCGAACTTCGTGCGCGGCGCGGTCGTGCCGCTGACGCTCGCGTTCCAGGCCCTGAAGCCGAGCCTCGGCGTGACCGGCAGCGCGATGGCCGTGGGCGTCGTGACGATGATCCTCGCGTTCGTCGCGGCGCGCGGCGTCGACGAGACGTACGGCAAGGACCTCGATTTCCTCGATCACTGAGGCGGGCGCGTCAGGCGAGCACCTCGGCGATCGGCGCGCCGCGCATCGACGGCGGGCGCGGGACGCCGAGCAGCCGGAGCACGGTCGGCGCGATCGAGGTCAGGCTGACCTTGCGCCGGTGCTCGGCGTGCTCGCGGGACGGCAGGCGGATCCAGAGCAGGCCGTCGGGGTGGTGCATGCCGCTCTTCAGGCCCTGCGCCCGGTAGAAGAGCTCGAAGAACGGGGCGGATCGGCCGGTCACGGGGCTCGAGAGGATCGCGCCCTCGGGGACGGGGTGGGACGTGGGGCCGGCCGTGAGCGCGTCGCCTTCGAGATCGACGCTCATGGCCTCGCGATCGCCGATGCGGAGCGCGGAGAGGCGCTGCGCGGCGACCGCGGCCTCCTCGTCGGTCGAGAACTCGAGGTGGAAGTCGGTGGACATCACCGGGGTGTTGCGGCGATCGCCCTTGACCCCCGCGAGATCGAGGAGGGCCCGCAGATCGCGGGCGCGGTGGATCACCTTGCCGCCGCGCGCCTCGTAGATGAGGCAGGGCTTCTGGCTCAGCGCGGTCGCGAAGATCAAGGTCGCGTTCTCCTCGTCCGCGAGGTCGAGGAAGCGGCCGACGATACGATCCATCTCGCGGTAGCCGAAGCGGATCGCGTCGCCGTGATCGGCCTGGTCCTCGTCCGTGGGCCGGTGCTCGAACCGCTCCGGCTCCATGTTGCGCCAGTACATGTGCTGGAAATGCGCGGTGCTGTTGAGGAAGAAGGTCGAGAGACCCGGGCGAAGGCGACGATAATAGAACTCGAAGAGATCGTGCTGGAGCTTGTCGAGCAGGGCGGCGCGGCGCCACCGGTAGCGGCCGCCGCGCTCGGAGAGGAGCTGATCGACGATCGCCCGCGCGGTCGCGGGGCGGAGCCCGTGGGCGGCCATGAAGGCGGCGAAGCGCGCGTACTCGGCGCGCGGGAGCGGGACGCGGTCGCTCGTGTGCTCGAGCACGTGCTCGCGGACGAAGCGGCGGAACGGCTCGAGCGCGACGGGGCGCGGGGAGACCGCGCAGGTCCACGGGTCGGGGAGGACGCAGCCGAGCAGCGAGGTGTCGTGCCGGATGTTCATGCTGCCGCAGACCCAGACGGGGCGGCCCGCGGCGGACGCGGCGTCCCAGATGCATGGCTGCGCGAGCCTGTGCCCGTCGCCGAGGAGGAAGATCCGGTGCTCCGCGAACGGCAGCCCGGAGTGCACGGTCACCCACTGGATCCAGGGCTCGAGGTTCGGCGGGGACTCCTCCGCGTCGGTCGTGAGCGCGTGCGACTCGGCGTGGAGGCGGGAGAAGCTCGTGAGCTCGCCGCGGCTCATGAAGCGCCTCATCAACACCGGGGAGAGCTCGTTGAGCTCCAGGAGGATGACCGACCCGTGACGCTTCGCGATGCCCATGACCACCCCCATCAGCGGGTCGATCGCGCCCCGAACGAACACCTGGGAGCGCGGCGACGGCCGCTCGCCGGCGGTCGAGGAAGCAACGCGCGTGACACCGCGTGACGGCGCGCGGCCCGGACGTCAGCCGCGCACGATCGCCCGACCGACGTGGAGGCCGAGCGCGTAGATCGAGAGCTGCGGCGGGACGCCGATGGAGGTTGGAAAGAGCGAGCCATCCGCAATCCAGAGTCCCTGGAGATGGTGGTGCCGGCCCTCGCTGCTCACCGCGGCGCGCGCGGGATCGTCGCCCATGGGGACAGAGGCCATGGGGTGCACCGCGGTGACATCCATCGCGCCGGGCTCGAGGCGCATCTCCAGGATCGCGTCGATCGAGTCGCCCCGCTCGAACACGCGCGGCGGGCGGCCGGGCAGGATCACGCGGCGGGCGCCGGCGGCGAGCAGGAGGCGCGCGCAGGCCCAGAGGCCGCGGAGCAGCTCGCGGCGGTCGGCCTCGTCGGGCCAGTATTCGATGGTGAGCCCGAGGTCGCCGTGGGGCCGCACCCGGCCGGAGGTGCCGTCGTGGATCATCGCGGTGAGCGCGGCGAGGTGCGCGTAGCGCCGCATGAGCGCGCGGTGGGGCGCGCCGTGGCCGGGCATCAGCGTGGCCGTGCCGACGGGGTGCGCGAACGCGGGCACGATCCACGCGCGGCCGCCGTCCTCGCGATCGAGGTGGAGCCACTCGGTGCACTCGTAGGTCTGCGGGATGCCGCGCCAGGCGTGCACGGGCTCGTCGAGCTCACCGGCCGCGACGAGCGCGGGGTGGATGCGCAGGCCGTCGCCAGTCGCGCCGGCGGGGGCGGGCACGCCGGAGCGGAGGAGCAGCGCCGGCGTGCCCGTCGCGGAGGCGGAGACGCAGACGCGCGGCGCGTCGACGACGACCTCGCCGAGGGGCCGGTTCGTGTCCGGCTCGAGCGCCGCCGCCTCGACGCCGAGCACGCGGCGGCCGTCGTGCCGCACGCGCGCGGCCTGGCAGCGGGCGATCACCTCGGCGCCGGCCTTGACCGCGCGCGGCACGAGCACCTTCGCCGCGTTGTTCTTCGCGTCGTACGCGCACCCGACCTCGCAGAAGCCGCTGCCGACGCAGCCGCTCCGGTTGTGGCGGAGCCCGCCGCCCGCCCAGCCGAGCGCGTTGCAGCCGGCCTCGAGCAGGAGGTTGTGGCGGTTCCAGAGCTCGCGCGGCACGGCGGAGACGGAGAGGAGCGCCTCGACCTCGTCGTAGAGGGCGTCCCAGACCCCGGGCCCGAGCCGCTCGAGCCCCCGCTCCGCGGCCCAGCGCGCGCGGATCGACTCGGGGATCCGCTTGCAGAGGTTCAAGTTGTGCAGCGTGGAGCCGCCGACGCCGCGGCCCTGGTGGATGCGCACCGCGCGGTCCTTCGTGGTCCGCCCGCCGGCCTCCCAGTAGAGCCGCGGGAACATCACCTCCTCGCGCTGGACCATGTCGGCGGGCGTGAGGTACTCGCCGGCCTCGAGCACGACGACCGAGAGCCCCGCCTCGGCCGCGATCGCCGCGACCATCGCGCCGCCCGCGCCGGAGCCGACGACGCAGAGGTCGGCCTGGAGGCGCAACGGCAAGGGGAGGCGCGGCGCGTCGAAGATCATCCGACCCTCCCCCGCGGCAATGCCCCTGCGGGCGCGACCATTCCGTCATAATTCGGCCATTGCATTCGATCCGGGCCGCGCGGATCGAGGTCCAGGGGGACGCGGGGGCCCTCGTAGCCGATGGCGGGCCACGTCGAGGGCTGCTGGTAATAGGCGAGCATCACGAGGTCGCGGAGGCCGGCGTAACATTGCGCGAGCGTGCCGCCGCGGGCGTCGAGGCTCGCGAGGTACGCGGCGCGCTCGGCGGGCGGGAGCGCGCTCATCCGGCGGAGGCGTCCGCCGAGCGGGGTCGTGCCGTGCTCGAGCAGGGCGAGCATCGCGTGGACCTCGCGCAGCATGCCCTCCGGCATTCCGACGAGGTATCGATCGACCCGCGCGGGGATCTGTTCGAGCGGCTCACCGCGCGCCTCCTCGGGCAGGAGGGCCTCGGCCGCGGCGCGCACGATCTCGGCCTCGCGCTCCGAGAGGACGGCGCCCCGAAAGCCGGGCCGCGAGGGGTACCCGGTGAGCCGCGCGCCGGCCACGATCGCGAGGCCCGCGACGCCCAGCGCGACCAGCACGCGCCGCCGCGCCGCGCGCGCCTCGCCCGGCGCGGCGACGCGGCGGCGGAGGCCGGGCGGCAGGCGCTCGCGCCAGCCCTCGTCGCGCGGCAGCGGGCCCCGCCGCGCGGTCTGCCAGAAGAGCACCGGCCCGAGCCTCCTGCGCGCGGCGTCGGCCATCAGCGCGGCCATCGCCTTGCCCGTGTAGATGGGCTCGAGCGTGATCCCCTCCTCCGCGAGCGCCTCGCACGCGGCGAGCGACTCCGGCGTCGGGGTGCCGTAGCCGCGCCCGAGGTGCGCGTGATCGATCCGGAGCGGCGCCGGCTCCGGCAGCGGCCCGAGGCCGGCCGCCGCGAGCGCCGCGAGCGCCGCGCGCTGGAGCGACCGGGCGCGCAGCCCCGGCGAGAGCGCGCGCGCGAC
>CAYQYG010000546.1:0-1443 GCA_964421485.1 uncultured Polyangiaceae bacterium
TCCGAGGCTCGAGGGGGGTGGACCGCCCGGAGGAGCGCGAGCCTCCGAGGCTCGATGGGGGTGGACCGCCCGGAGGAGCGCGAGCCTCCGAGGCTCGAGGGGGCCGGAGCGTCCGGAGGGGCTCGAGCCTCCGAGGCTCGAGGGGGTCGGAGCGTTCGGAAGACAAAAATCCTCTGGGTGGATGTGCGCGGCGTGCGTGGAGATGGGTTCGAGTGGGAGATGATCTCGCTTGAAATATTACGGGAAAAGAAAAATCTGGAAATTGCGAGCGGAGGCCGTCACGCTGATCGAATCGCCTCTTTTCAATCGGGAGGCGATTCGGAGGGAACAGCACATGATCAGGATCACGGATCTGCCTCGCCCCGTCATGCGCGACGTCGGGCGGGAGCTTATCGTCGGACTCACGTCGCGCAGGGATGCCGGGCCCGAGGAGCCGGCGCTGGACGCCTTCATCCCGGAGATGCAGGGGGTCGTCGTGCGGCTCGATGTCCATGTCGAGGGCGGGGACATGGCCGACGCCGTGAAGCGGGCGGCGCTCGCCCGGCAGGAGCTCGCCGATTGCGACGTCGATACGTGGCTCCGGCACCACGAGTCGTTCTTCTTCGTCGAGGCGAGCCGCCGGGTGGGCCCGGTGGTCGAGGCCGCGAAGGCGATCCACGGCGCGGCGTTCCCGGACGGGCTCGAGATCGTCGACGATTACATTCCCGACGAGAACCGGGCCTGCCGGACCGCCATCGCGGTGATCCGGGCGCCCGAGCACGCGGCGACCCTGGCGGCGCTGCGGTTCCCGATGGCGTGGCTCGACGCGTGGGAGGCGGCGCTCAACGAGAGCGACGCGGCGTTCCGCGACGCGGAGAAGGCGCGGCTCGAGCGGTCGCAGCACATCGGCCACGGGCAGGACGCGGAGGCCGATTTCGCCGACGTGGCGCTCCGGCTGCGGCGCTACGTCGAGAGCCGCGCGAGCCGGAACGACAAGGAGCGGGTCGCCGAGGGGAAGCGGCTCCTGGCGCCGCTGCTCAATGCAATGAAGAAGGCGAAGGCGGAGCGCCTGGCGCGCGCGACCCGCCGCGAGAACGAGGCCAAGGCCAAGGCCCCCGCCGCGCCCGCCGCGCCCGCCGCGCCCGCCGCGCCCGCGACGCCGTCCGCGCAGCCGCCCGAGAGCCCCGCCCCCGCCGGCGGCTGAGCCCCGCTCCACACGCCGCCGGCGGGGTGTCCCGCCGGCGGGACACCCCGCCGGCGGCGGATTCCCCCTCACCATCGATCCCGTCTCGGCATCCGCAGCCGCGGCCGCGTCCGCGCCCGCGTCCGCGCCCGTGTCCGCGTCCGTGTCCGCATCCGTGATCGGGAACGGATACGGTGACGGTCACGGTCGCGGTCACGGTCACGGTCGCGGGAGCGGATGCGGATGCGCGAGGGACAGGCTCAAGGGCAGGCGCTCGGGCG
>CAYQYG010000546.1:1543-5442 GCA_964421485.1 uncultured Polyangiaceae bacterium
CGCGGGAGCGGATGCGGATGCGCGAGGGACAGGCTCAAGGGCAGGCGCTCGGGCGGGAGGTGCGGGTCCAGCGCAAGGGCCTCGGCGCCAAGGCGATCCGGCTCGCGCTGGCGGGGTTCCTGCTCGGGGCGACGGGGCTCGTGGTGGCCTTCGTCGTGCGGCTCTCGAGCGCGGTCCCGTCGCTGATCGCCTCGGTCATGTGGGGGGCGCCCTTGCTGGCGCTCGCGGGGTGGGTGAACGGGCTGCTCCGGGTGCGGGTGGGGGACACCCTCTCGGTCGAGGACGGGGCGCTCGTCGTGCGCAGGGGATCGCGCGTGCGGCGCGTGCCGCTCGGAGAGCTCTCGGACGGGGGGTGGAGCCCGCTCTCGGGCGAGGTCGAGCTGCGCACCCGGGGCGGGGACGTGTGGACCGCGAAGGTGAGCGGCGCGGAGGAGGGGCAGGCGCTGCTCGATGCGGCGGGGGTCAGCGCGGCGCGGCGGGCGATGCGGATGCGGCTCGGCGAGACGCTGTTCCTCGACCTGCTCGTGTGGCTGCTCGGGCCCATCGCGGTCGGCCCGCTGACCGAGGCGCTCACCGGGGGCGCGCCCGTCCTGCGGCTGGCGACGGTGCACGTCGCGGTGGTGCTGATGCTGGCGCTCTTCGTGACGGTCCGGCAGCTCGTCGGGCCGGCGGAGATCGTGATCGGGGCCGACGGGGTGCTCGTCGCCCAGCGGTTCCGGAAGCGGTTCGTGCCCTTCGAGCGGATCGAGCGCGTCGAGGCCTCGGCCGATCGGGTGGACCTCTGCCTGGTGGGAGGCCGGGTCGTGCGGGCGAACGCGCGGCACCTGCCGGCGGAGCAGCGGGAGCTCTTGCAGGCGCGCGTGGCGGAGGCGCTGCGGATGCGGAGGCGCGAGGCGGAGCCGGCGGCGCTGGCGGCGCTGGATCGGGGGGCGCGCTCCAGCGCGGCGTGGCGGGAGGCGGCCTCGGCGCTGCTCTCGCGGGAGGGCGACTACCGGGCGGCGCGGCCGACGCGGGAGCAGGTGGCGAGCGCGCTGGAGAACCCGGCGGCGCCGCTCACGCGGAGGCTCGGCGCGGCGATGGCGCTCGCGGCCCGCGGCGACGCCGACGGGCGCGCGCGGGTCCGGATCGCGGCCGAGGCGAGCGCCGACGCGGTCGTGCGCGCGGCGCTGGAACGGATCGCGGAAGGGGAGCTGGAGGACGCGGCGATCGAGGAGGCGATCGCGGCCGAGGCGAAGCGCGCGGCGCGGTGAGGGCGAGGGCGCGGGCGGAGCCGTGCGGGCGAGCGCCCCGGCGTGGTAAAGGTCGCGCATGCGCATCTCGCGGCTCGCCTTCAAGGGCGTCGGGCCCTTCGAGGACGCGACGTTCGATCTGCCCGAGCCGGAAGGGCCTGGGGAGCTGGTGCTCTTCGAGGGGCCGAACGGGAGCGGGAAGACGACGGTGGTGGAGACCATCGCGGTGGTGGCGAGTGAGCTCGCCGTCGGGGTTCCGGGGTCGACCGGTTTGCGGTTGCATCAGCGTTTGTTGCACGACTCCAGCCAGATCGATGTCTCCGTGTCCCATGACGGAGAAGAGCTTGGTTACAGTCGCAGCCGCGCAACATCGGGCTTTCATCATGAGGCCGTCCGCATCGTCCTGCGGCGGACGCTGCTGGGCTCGGCGGGCGCCGGCTGGGCAGCGTTCGCCTTCAGAGGTCATCAGGAGACTGCCAGCCTGGCGACGGACGGTCCAAGACAGATCCCAGACCAGGTGCTGCTCGGCGCGCTCTCGTTCGGCAGAGAGGGCTCGGCGGCAGCGCACCTGGGGCAGCTCGTGACCAATCTGGAGAACCAGCGCCTGAAAGCGCTGATCTATGCGGGTGAGAAGCCGGACGCGGGGCGCAGGCAGGAGCTTGAGCAGGTCGCGACATCCCGGAAGGAGGCGCTGCGGCGCTTCGAGCAGGTGTTCTCGGATGTGCTCGGCAGGCGCGTGACGATCGGGTTCTCCGTGGACAAGCAAGCCCCTCACGTCCACTTCGATGGCGAAGAGATCCCGCTCGATTTTCTGGGCGAAGGCATGCGGGGTACCTTCGCCTGGCTCTCCGATCTGCTTGTCCGGATCGAGAGCACAACCTGGAGGGATCAGCTCCGATCGCCGCTCGATCAGGATTTCTGGCTGATCCTCGACGAGATCGACGAGAGCCTCCACCCCACGATGCAGGCGCGGATCCTCCCCGCGCTGCGGAGGCTGCTCCCGAACGCGCGCATCTACGCCACGACGCACTCGCCCTTCGTCGTCGCCTCGGTCGGGGAGGGGACGGTCTTCTCCATCCGCCCCGGCGCCGATCATCGCGTGCGCGGCCCGGTGGAGGCGCGCAGGCTGCGGCCTGGACAGTCGCTGGAGCTCGTCGCTTCGGAGATCTTCGACGCGCCCTCGGAGTTCGTGGACGAGGACACCCGGGCGAAGCTCGAGGCGCACGAGCGGGACGTGAAGGCCCTGCAGCGGCAGGCGGAGATCAACTGGGAGACGTTCGCGCTGCGGCGGCGCGAGCTCATGGGGCGGAACGACGAGGTGAGGACCGCCGTGTCGATGCAGGAGCTGCCGGTGCGGCAGACGGTCCAGCGGGCGCTGCGCGAGCGGGAGCCGGGCGTGTGACGCCGTTCCCTCGGCAGCCCGAGCCGAGCTTCTGGGCGGAAAAGGAGCGCGCCTGGATCGAGAAGGCGGCGGTCGTCTCGGCGGCCAAGGCGCTCCACGGGTGGCTGCACGAGGGCCGATCGCTCGCGTGGTGGTTCCACCGGCGCGTGCGACCTCCGCGCGAGCCGGAGCTGTGCGCGTACTGCGACGGCCAGCTCGGCGCGACGTCGCCGCCCAGCATCGATCACCACGTCCCGCTCGCCCAGGATCCGTCGCTGGGGCTCCGCTGGCTCAACCTCTTTCCGATCTGCACCACCTGCAACTCGACCTACAAGCGCGACGCGTGGTCCGCCGGCATGATCCGCCCCGACACCGAGTGGGTGGTCGGGTGGTTCTCGGTGACGTGGCGAGGAGAGATCGAGCCCGCCGCAGGGCTCGACGCGGTGACGGGGGAGCGGGTGCGGCGGACGATCGCGGTGCTCGGGCTGAACGCCAAGGAGCGCTGCCTCTCGAGGAGGCGCGTGCTGGAGCGCGCCCTGGAGCTGATCGAGGGCCTGGGAGCGCCCGGCTCCCGGCAGCGGCTCGGGCGGCTGAAGCGGCTGATGAAGCTGCTCCGGGGCGGTCCCTACCGCTTCGTGTCGAGGCAAGCTGTGCTCCAGGCCGCGCCGGAGCTGGTCCGGTCGCCCGGGAGATCTCCCCATGGAACGATCCCTCTGCAGGCCCTAGGTTGATCCAGCAGGAGCAGCGCCCGATCGTGCCGGGCGCCGTGGAGGTCGCCATGTGGAAGGGAAGCCATCACCTCGTCGAGGCGCGGATCCAGGGCGCGATGCGGAGCGGGGCGCTCGATGACCTGCCGGGGAGCGGCAAGCCGCTGAAGGACGACGACCTCGCGGGGCTCACGGCGGAGGAGAGGTTCGAGGCGCTCATCACCCGGAGCGTGGGCGGGCCGCCGGAGGAGGTCAGGCTGCTGCGCGAGATCGGCGAGCTGCGCGAGGCGAAGGAGCGCGCGGGCGGCGGCGAGGCGCAGCGCATCGAGGAGGAGCTGCAGAAGAAGACGATGCGGCTCTGCATGCTCTTCGAGGCCTCGGGCAAGTACGTGCTCGCGCGCATGCTCCGCGGCGAGCGCTGACGAGGCGGGCGCGGAAGCGGGCGCGGACACGGACACGGGCGCGGACACGGGCGCGGAAGCGGGCGCGGACACGGGCGCGGACACGGGCGCGGACACGGGCGCGGGCGCGGGCGCGGAAACGGACGCGGGCGCGGAAACGGACGCGGGCGCGGAAACGGAC
>CAYQYG010000547.1:0-5437 GCA_964421485.1 uncultured Polyangiaceae bacterium
GCCCGCAGCCGCGCCCGCGCCCGCAGCTGTAGCCGAGCCCGCAGCCGTAGCCGCGCCCGCGCCCGCAGCCGCGCCCGCAGTCACGCCCGCAGCCGTAGCCGCGCCCGCCAGCTCGCGGCGGATCGAGCCCGTCAGGCGCGACGTGGAGGCGACCCCGACCTCCACGCGCCGCCCGACCGGCGACGACGCGCTCGATCACTCCTCGGTCTCGGCCGAGTTCTTCCGCGGTGACGCGGACTCGGTGCCGCCGCTCGTCGACGGCGTCGAGGAGCACCACGACGAGGTCGCGCCGGTCTCCGTGCTCCACCCGGCTGCGATCGCCCGCAGGGCGCGGCTGCGCAGGATCGTCGGCGCCGTCGTCGGCATCGCCGGCGCGGTCGCGATCGTCGCGGTCGGCAAGTCGCTCGCCTCCTCGAAGCACGCGCAGGCGCCGCAGCCCGTCGCGCAGGTCGCTCCGACCTCGACCCCGAAGCAGGACGCGCCGCCCGAGGCGAAGCCTGCGGAGGCGAAGCCCGTGGCCGAGGCGAAGCCCGCGCCGGAGGCGAAGCCCGCCGAGGCGCCCGAGCCCGCGAAGACGGCCGAGCCCAAGGCCGAAGAGAAGCCGGCCGACGCGGCCGACGCCGCGAAGCTCAAGAAGGAAGCGCTGAACTACCTGAACCGCGGCCGCTACAAGGATGCCATCGAGGCGGCGCGCGCGGCGATCGCGGCCGATCCCTCCGACGCGATGGTCTACCTCTACCTGGGCTCCGCGCTCCAGGACTCCGGCAAGTGGAAGGAGGGCATCGAAGCGTACAGCGACTGCGTTCGCCACGCGAAGACCGGCCCGGTCCACGAGTGCGCCGCGATGGGCGGTCGCAAGTAGCGCGCGGGGCGCTCCGCTAGGGGCCTCGCTCGCGCGCGAGCTGCGTGATGAAGGCCACCACCAGCGCGTAGCCGAACGCGAAGCCCGTCGCGAGCCGCGACGGGTGCCACACCGCGTGCAGCCCGAGGTCCTGCGTCGCCACCTCGACCGCCATCACCACGCCCAGCGCGATCAGGACCGGCCGCCACGCCGCCCGCGCGAGCCGCGGCCGCGCGATCAGCGCGCCCGCCGCGACGCCGGCGAAGAGGCCCGCGCAGCGGCTGCACAGCGGCATCTGCACGCCCGCGAGCGCGAGCGAGCGCTCGGGCAGCCGGTGGCACATCGGCGCGAACACGCGATCCAGCGCGTCGCCGAGCGCGCCGAGCGGCAGGCGGCCGCGCGCGACGGGGATCCACCACGGCAGCGCGCCGATGAAGAGGAACGCCGCCCGCGCGAGCCCCGCGATCGACGGCGAGGCGGCGCGCTGAGCGGTCGGGCCGCCGAGCGGCCCGGGCGCCGGTGGTCGCGCGTCGCGCGGGGGCGCCGGCGCGTCCACCGGCTCAGCCCCGCTCGGGGACGCTCCGCCCGAGGAAGCGCATCACCTCTTTGAGATCGCTCCACACCTCGCGCTTCGCGCCCGGCTGCCTGAGGAGGTACGCCGGGTGGAACGTCGGCATGATCGGGACGGTCCCCTTGTAGAGCTTCCACGTCCCGCGCAGCCTGGTGATCCCCTCGGTCGTCCCGATCAGCCCCTGCACCGCGGTCGCCCCGAGCGCGACGATCACCTTGGGCCGCACGGCGGCGAGCTGCGCCGCGAGGAACGGGCTGCAGCTCGTCATCTCGACCGGCTCGGGCTTGCGGTTGCCGGGCGGCCGGCACTTCACGATGTTGCAGATGTAGACGTCGTCGCGCGAGGACCCCATCGCCGCGATCATCCGGTCGAGGAGCTGCCCGGCCGGGCCGACGAACGGCTCGCCGCGCTGATCTTCCTCCGCGCCCGGCCCCTCGCCGACGAACGCGAGCTCGGAGAGCGGGTTGCCGCGCGCGAACACGGTCTGCGTGCGCGTCGCGTGGAGCCCGCAGCGCGTGCACGCCCCCACCTCCTCGGCGAGCGCCGCGAGGCGCGCGCGCCGCTCCTCCGGCGTGCCCGCCGCCGCGGGGGCCCGCGCCTCCGGCGCGCTCGCCTGCTGCGCCCGGCCCGTGTGCGAGGGGCTGACCTGCGGCGCAGCGCTCGCCTCTGGCCAGCGGCCGACCTGCGGCGCAGGGCTCGCGTGCGGCGCAGGGCTCGCGTGCGGCGAGCGGTCCGCCGGCGGCGCAGGGCTCGCGTGCGGCGCCGCGCTGCCCCGGGCCGGCGCGCCCTCCGCCACGCGGAGCACCGGCGCGTGGGCCGCGGGGCTCGCGTAGCGCGGCCCTCGATCCTCGCGGGCCCGCGCCTCCACCGGCTGCGGCGCCGGCGCCTCGTCGAGCGCGGCGCCGGGCAGCCCGGCGCTCCCGCTCATGGCGTGCCACTCGAGGAACGCCCGGACCGATCCGATCAGCTCGGCGAGCTCCTCGACGGGTGTCGCCTCACGAGCCTGCGCGTCCATCGGCATCCGCCCTGCGGCTCAGTGGCCTCCCTGCTGCGCCAGCCACCGCTCCGCGTCGAGCGCGGCCATGCAGCCGGTCCCCGCCGCGGTCACGGCCTGCCGGTAGGTCCAGTCCTGCACGTCGCCCGCCGCGAACACGCCGGGCACGCTCGTGCGCGTCGTCCCGGGCTCCGTCTTCAGGTAGCCGTTCGGGTGCACGTCGAGCTGCCCCACGAACAGCTCGGTCATCGGCGTGTGGCCGATCGCGACGAACATCGCCGCCACCGGCACCACCTGGCTCTCGCCCGTCTTGGCGCTCTTCACCCGCACGCCCGTCACCCGATCCTCGGCGACGTCGAGCACCTCCTCGACCACGTGGCTGTACAGGATCCGGATCTTCGGGTTCTCGACCACGCGCGCGACCATCGCCTTCGACGCGCGGAACTCGTCGCGGCGGTGGATGAGCGTCACCGAGCGGCAGAGCCCGGACAGGTACGAGGCCTCCTCCATCGCGGTGTCGCCGCCGCCGATCACCGCCACGTCCTCGCCGCGGTAGAGCGCGCCGTCGCAGACCGCGCACGCGCTCACGCCCTTGTTCTTCAGCGCCTCCTCGCTCGGGAGCCCGAGGTAGTTCGCGCGCGCGCCGGTCGCGATCACCACCGTCTTCGCGCGGTACAGGGTGTCCTCGACCCAGACCTTGAAGGGGTGAGCAGAGAGGTCCACGCGGGTGACGTCGGCGGTCACGATCTCGGTCCCCTGGTGCTCGGCCTGCGCGCGGAAGCGGCCCATGAGCTCCTGGCCGGTGACCTTCTCGGGGAAGCCCGGGAAGTTCTCGACGTCGCTCGTGAACATGAGCTGGCCGCCCGGGATGAGGCCCCCCGCGCTGAAGCCCTCGATGAGGAGCGGCTTGAGGTTGGCTCGCGCGGCGTAGATCGAGGCGGTCAGGCCGGCGGGGCCTGAGCCGATGATGAGGATGTTGCGGGCGTCGGAGTCGCTCATGATGGGGCGTGCTTATAAGCGCGCCGTCTGGCCGCGTCGACAGCGCCGGTCGACATTCGGGGCTCCGGCCGCTCAGAACCGCACGGTTCCGCTCAAGCCGAACTCGGTCAGGCTGCTCTCGAGCCGGCCGCCGTTGACGCTCTGCACGCTGCGGTTGTTGGTGCTCAGGTCGCCGGAGACGGCCTTGATGGCGCCGTCGCCGCCGTTGTCGATCGCACCGTAGAACGTGTGCTGGAAGGCAGCCGACACGTCGACCGGGCCCACGCGGACGGTGGCGCCGCCTCCCACGCCGAGCTTCCAGCCGACGGCGGCGAAGTCCAGGTTCAGGTACTCGTCCTCCTGGCCCTTGGTCTCGAAGAAGCCGCCGGCGCGCAGGGCGAGCAGGCCCGGGAGCGCGACGAAATCGCCGCCGAGGCGGACGCCGATCACGTCCTTCCATTCGTGGGGCACGTCGGCGTTGGTCGGCACGAAGCCGACGTCGGTCCCGCGCACCGGGAGCCCCTTCTTGAAGCGGACCTCGATCGTGTCGACCGCGCTGTTGTTGGCCCACGTGAGGTCGAGCTCGATGTCGAAGAGGTCCTCGCTCAGCGGGTCCCGCACGCGGCGCGCCGCGCCCTCCGGAGCCCCAAGTGTCGAACCGGGCCTGGGACCGCGCGCGCGCGGATGGTGGTAGCGGACGCCGAGCTTCGCCTCCATCGGGATCTGGAGCTTCAGCGTGCCTGCCTCCTTCTCGTCGGTGATGTTGCAGTCCGACGGCTCGCCGGGGCAGGGGTCCTCGTTCTTGGTGCCCGCGGGCGTCCAGTAGCGGGACTCGATGCGCAGGTCCGCGGTCGCGCGCACGGCGTCCTGCCACTTGAACCACGCGCCCATGTCCACGCGGTCCGACGGCGACCACAGCCCGCCGAGCACGAAGCCGGGGATGAAGTAGTCCTTCGCCTGCACGCGCGATCGCAGGTCCTGGTGCTGGTTGAAATCGTCGCCGCCCTCCGAGGAGGTCCCCTCCGAGAAGTTCACGACGTCGATCGAGGCGACGCCCCAGACGAAGCCGGCGCCGGCCGAGAGATCGGGCGTGAACGCGTAGCTCACGGAGAGCGTGGGCTGGATGATCACCGAGTCCTGCGTGACCACGAGGTAGCGCTGCGGGGCGGGCTGCGTCGTGTCGCCGCCGAGCTGCGAGGTGTACGGGACCGACTCGGGCCACTCCTGCGTGCCGACGCCGTGGGGGCCGAGGACCGCGAGGCCGATCGCGAGGTCGTCGAGCACGCGGAGCGACGCCGCGAGCTGCGGGTTCGGGAACACGCCGCCCTCGGTGCAGACCTCGGCGTCGGGGCCGCCGGGCGCGCCGGGGGCGGGGATGAGGTCGCTGGAGCTCGCGCTCGGCGGCACGGGCGCGCCGCCGGGGCCCTTCCGCGCGTAGCAGCTCTCCGCGAACATGAGGTGCACGCCGAGGTGCACCCCGGTCGCCTGCGTCGCGAGCGTCCCCGGGTTCATGTAGGCCGCGAGCGGATCGTCCGCCCGCGCGACCCAGGCGCCGCCGCGGCCGAGCTGCGGGACGCCGACGTCGGGCGACTCGAGCCCCGACGACGCGCGCGCGGCGCCGGCCGCGGTCATTGCCACGAGCGCGGCGCCCAGCGCGCCGGCGAGCTTCGAACGCATCATGTCCCCTCGCCGGCTGCGCTCACTTGGCCGGCGACGCCTTGAGCGCCGCCTTGCCATCCTTCACGTAGACCGTGAATTTCACGCGCGTGCAGTTGTGGCGCGCGACCAGCGCGTCCTTGTTGCGCTGGAGCGTGCCCTTGAACTTCTCGAACGTCAGCGTGGCCGTCGGCTCGCCGCACTGCTTCTTCACCGTGACGAACTCCTCGTAGGTGCGGTGCCACTCGGCCATCTCGTCGTACGGCTCGTCGCCGGCGTCGGGCGCGGGGGCGCTCGCGGAGCGCTCCTGGGCCGCAGGCAGATCCGCTCCGGTCGCGGCCGCCGCGCCCGGGGGCTTCGGCGGCGGTGGCCGGCGGGGCGGCCCGGGCGGCCCGGG
>CAYQYG010000548.1:0-5429 GCA_964421485.1 uncultured Polyangiaceae bacterium
CCCGCACCCCCGCGCCCGCCCCTCGAGGCCGCACGCGACGGCGCCCCGGAGCCCTGAATTTCAACCAGGAAAGGACGTGACCTGAATGCAGAAGCAGGGAGCCGACAAGCGCAGGAAGGAGCGCGCCCGACAGGAGAAGCAGCGCGAGAAGGAGGCGACCCGCCTCGAGCGCCGCAAGGCGAAGGACTCCGCCGCGAAATCCGACTCGGGTGAGGACCCGGATCTCGCGGGGATCGTGCCGGGGCCTCAGCCGCCTCCGGCCGACTGACCCCCCGCGCGGCGGACCGCCGCGCGGGGAGCAGGATCTCCATCAACCACGCATCGGCGGCGTGCGGCCCGCGGGGGACGCGTCGCGACGGGGACCGCGCGACGGGGGTCGCGGCCCCTGCGAACGCCCCGCCGGCGCGCCGCGCTGAGGCCCCTCGGGCCTGGCCGGCGGCCACGCGGCCGCGCGGTGCGGGTGGCCTTCGACCACGGAGAGCCGCGTCCGGATGAGCCGCTCGATGTCCGCCAGGTACGCGCGCTCCTCGCCGTCGCAGAACGACAGCGCGATCCCGCTCGCCCCGGCGCGCGCCGTGCGGCCGATGCGGTGCACGTAGCTCTCGGCGACGTTCGGCAGATCGTAGTTGATGACGTGCGTCACGTCGTCGATGTCGATGCCCCGGGCGGCGATGTCGGTCGCGACGAGCACGCGGGTCGCGCCCTGCTTGAAGTCCGCGAGCGCCCGCTCCCGCGCGTTCTGCGACTTGTTCCCGTGGATCGCGGCGGCGCCGATGCGCGCGCGGTTGAGCTGCTCGGCGACGCGGTTCGCGCCGTGCTTGGTCCGCGTGAAGACCAGCGCCCGGCGGATCGATCCGTCGCCGAGCAGGTGCTCGAGCAACGCGCGCTTGTCGGAGCGCTCGACGAAGAACACCCGCTGCTCGATGCGGTCGGCCGTGGCCGCGATCGGCGCGACCGCGACCTCCACCGGGCGGTGGAGCACGCTGCCCGCGAGGTCCCGGATGTCCGGCGGCATGGTCGCGGAGAAGAGCAGCGTCTGCCGGCGCACCGGCAGCATCGCGACCACGCGGCGGACGTCGTGGATGAAGCCCATGTCGAGCATCCGATCGGCCTCGTCGAGCACGAGGTGCTCGACGCCGCCGAGGGCCACCGCGCGGTCGGCGCAGAGGTCGAGCAGCCGGCCCGGGGTCGCCACGAGCACGTCGATGCCGCGCCGGAGCGCCGCGATCTGCGCGCCCTTACCGACGCCGCCGAAGATGACCGCGGTCCGGAGCCCGAGGTGCTGGCCGTAGGCCTCGAAGCGCTCGCCGATCTGCGCCGCGAGCTCGCGCGTGGGCGCGAGCACGAGGGCGCGGATCGCGCGGGACCGCGGCGAGGCCGAGAGGCGCTGGAGGATCGGCAGCGCAAACGCCGCGGTCTTGCCGGTGCCGGTCTGCGCGCAGCCGAGCAGATCGCGGCCCTCGAGGACCGGGGGGATCGCCTGCTGCTGGATGGGGGTGGGCGCGTCGTAGCCCTCGGCGGCGACCGCGCGGAGCAGGGGATCGATGAGCTTGAGATCGGAGAATTGCATGGTGGTGTCGGACCCGCGCGGACCGGCGCCCCGAGAACGGACGGGGCGCCCGGCTCCGCGCTTCGCCCCCCGAACGCAGAGGGCCTGATGGATGAAGGGTCTGCTGCCGCCGTCGCCTGAGCAGGAGCCACAGGGACCGCGCGGCCCACGTTCGCAGCGCCGCGGCGTTCGCCGCCGTCACGCTGGGTCAAACCCGTGAGCGGGCACCTTAGTATGCCGCCCCCGCCAAGTCGAGGGGAGAGCGGCGAGAGAAATTCCGGGGAGGCGGGGAGGGCCGGGAGGGCCGAGCGCCTCAGGGGAGCTTGCTGATGAGCTGATCCCCGAGCTTGGACTGATCGATCTTGCCGAACCAGATGCTCCAGACGCCCTTCATGAAATCCGCGCCCGCGACGGTCGCGCTGCCGCCGCCGCCCACGGTGACCGTCGTCGCCTTCTTGTCCGCGTCATAGGAGATCGTCACCCGGGCGTCCTCCTTGAGCTCGGCCGAGAACGCCGCCAGGAACTGCTTGATCTTCGCCGCGTCGGCGTAGCCGTTCATCGCGAAGGCCTCCTTCAGGGCGTTGTGGATCTTCTCCTGGTCCACGTCCCGGAGCATCTTCCACACGAACTTCTTCGACACCTCGGCGTTGATGACCGCCTGCTTTGATTTCGGCGCCGGGGGTTGCTTCATGTAATGGCTGATCTGGTAGACGTCCACGTCGATGAACGCGACCGTCTTCACGCGGACGCTGGAGCCCGTGAGCGTCCAGTCATCGGCGTGGGCCGGGAGCACGGCGAGCACGAGGGCCGCGAGGGCGGCGACGAGGAAGGGGAGCCTGGCGCGGAAGAATTGCATCGAAGACCTCCTGAGAGCGGGCGGCGCGTGGGCCGGGCCCGGTATGATGGGTGACTCTACACGGCCTACGAGGGGCGCGTCCACGGCGCCGCGGCCCGGTCGAGCGCGGCGAGGCAGGTCGCGACGACCTCGCCGAGCGAGGCGAGCGCCGCGATGACCGGGCGTTTGAAGTGGAAGCGCTGCGGGCGGGGATCAGGCGAGCACGAGCCGGAGGAGCGCCTCGGGCGAGTCGAGCCAGTGGGTCGGCTCGCCCGCCGCGAGCTCGTCGGCGGGGAAGGGGCCCCAGAGGGCTGCGCCGGTGGACACGAACGCGGCGCGGCCGGCGTGCAGATCGTGGAGGCTGTCGCCGACGAAGATCGTGCCCGCTGCGGCGGCGCCGAGCAGCGCGAGGGCGCGGTCGACGGGCTCGCGGTGCGGCTTGGCGCGGGTGACGTCCTCGGCGCAGACGGACACCTCCACGGCGTCGCCGAGGCCGGCGGTGCGGAGCCCGCGGAGGGCGGTGCTGCGGCCCTTGCTGGTGACGACGCCGATCCGGACGCCAGCGGCGCGCAGGGCGGCGACGGCCTCGACGACGCCCGGGAAAGCGCGGACGCGCTCGTCGTGGTGCCGGAGGTTGTGCTCGCGGTACGCGGCGGCCATGGCCTCGAGCTCCGCCGCGTCCCTGGCCCAGCGGGCGAGCTGGGCGACGAGCGGGGTGCCCACGCCGCGGAGGAGCTCGGCGTCGGGGCACGCGGGAAAGTCGAAGGCGCGGAGGGTGTGGTGGAAGCTGTCGAGGATGAGCGGGATGGAATCGAGGAGGGTCCCGTCGAGGTCGAAGAGGACGGTCGGGTAGCGGGGCATTGGATCGGGCGATGGCACGGGGCGGAGCGGCGGACAAGCAAGGATTTTCGCGACCGGGCGTGCGAGGGGTACCATGCCCTGGATGTCCTGCTGTCATGGTTACGTCCCGATCGAGGGCGGCGACGGCGCCTTCAGCGTCGACGCCTCGAGCGTCACGTTTGGCCGCGGCGCGCTCGCCGAGGTGGGGGATCGCGTCCGCGCGCTGGGCTGCCGGCGCGTCGCGCTGTTCACCGATCGCCGCGTCGCCTGCCTGCCGTTCTTCGAGGCCGCGCGCCGCTCCCTGGGGGCCGCGGGCCTCGACGTCGCCGTGTACGCCGAGGTCGCGATCGAGCCCACGGACACCTCGTTCGCGGCCGCCGCTGATTTCGCGCGGGAAGGGTGCTTCGACGGGTTCGTCTCGGTCGGGGGTGGCTCGGTCATCGACACGTGCAAGGCCGCCATCCTCTATGCCTCGTACCCGGCGGACTTCCTCGCCTACGTCAACCGGCCGATCGGCGAGGGCCGCGCCGTGCCCGGCCCGCTGCCGCCGCACATCGCGTGCCCGACGACGTGCGGCACCGGGAGCGAATGTACCGGCATCGCCGTGTTCGATCACCGCGCCCGCAAGGCCAAGACGGGCATCGCCTCGCCGCGGCTCCGCCCCGCGGCCGCGATCGTCGATCCTGACTGCACTGCCACCCTGCCTGCGGGCGTCGTCGCGGCGAGCGGCTTCGACGTGCTCAGCCACGCGCTCGAGTCGTACACCGCGCGCCCCTACGTCGCGCGCCCGAGGCCCGCGCGGGCCTCGGAGCGGCCGATGAGCCAGGGTCGCAATCCATGGAGCGACCTCGGCTGCCGGGAGGCGCTGCAGATCGCGGGGCAATGCTTCGCGCGGGCCGTGCGGGACGCGGGCGACGCCGGGGCGCGCGAGGGGATGGCGTGGGCCGCGACGCTGGCGGGGATCGCGTTCGGCAACGCGGGGGTGCACCTGCCGCACGCGATGTCCTATGCGGTCTCGGGGCTGGTCCGCGATCACCACATGGAGGGCTATCCGGAGGGCGAGCCGCTCGTGCCGCACGGGGTCTCGGTGGCGGTGAGCGCGCCCTCGGTCTTCCGCTTCACGGCGGGCACGAGCCCCGACCGGCACCTCGAGGCGGCGGCCTGGCTCGGCGCGGACGTCCGCGGCGCGGCGCCCGGGGACGCCGGCGAGGTGCTCGCGGCGCAGCTCGCGCGGATGATGCGGGAGGCGGGGATCCCGAACGGGATCTCCGGCGTGGGCTACGGCGAGGCGGACATCGGTGCGCTCGCGGCGGGCGCGATCGTGCAGGCGCGGCTCGTCGACAACGCGCCGCGGAAGGTGACCGAGGACGATCTGGCGGCGCTCTTCCGGGGCGCGGCGGCCTACTGGTGAGCCGGTGAGCGAGGAGCAGGGAAGGGCGGCCGGGGCGCGGGACGGCGCGCCGGCGCGGCGGGAGGCGTATCGCCATTTCATCGCCGTCTCGACGCGCTGGATGGATAACGACATCTATGGGCACGTGAACAACGTCGTTTATTACTCGTACTTCGATACCGTCATCAATCGATACCTGATCGGCGAGGGCGGGCTCGACATCGCGGCCGGGGAGGTCATCGGGATCGCGGCGGAGTCGCATTGCCGGTACCGGCGGGCGGTCGCGTTCCCGGCGGATCTCGACGCGGGGCTCCGGGTCGGCAAGCTCGGCCGATCGAGCGTGCGGTACGAGATCGGGATCTTCGGTCCTGGCGAGGACGAGGCCGCGGCGGAGGGGTGGTTCGTCCACGTGTTCGTGGACCGCGGCACACGGCGGCCGGCGCCGATCCCGGAGCGGCTGCGCGCGGCGCTCGCGCGGCTCGTCGTCGGGTGAGCCGCCGGGCGGGCATTCCGGGGCCGAGCGGCGCTGGTTATCGGAGGTTCGCGGTGCTAGCCCTGAAAGAAACGAGGTTCCTCGACGGAGCGGGAGGAGGGAGAGAGAGATGTTCACAGACCCCATGCGCCGGGGCGCACCACCCGGCATGAAAATGCCGTGGTGGATCCGAGGTCGTGCCGGGCGACGACGTCCGGCCCCGGTGCCCGAGGGGGCCCTCACCTCCCGGGGCCGGGACTCGGTCCACGCTCGGGGGCTCCGCGCGCCAGCGCGCTGCGCCCCCGACCCCCCCGGGCCCCTGTCGTGGCCCGCCTACGACCCG
>CAYQYG010000549.1:0-3105 GCA_964421485.1 uncultured Polyangiaceae bacterium
GCCACCTTGATGCAGGGAAACGTCGACAAACAACAGCAAGTCGTGCGAAATGAGGGTTTTCAGTGGTTTGTAATTGCCGCGATCGTCTGTCTCGTGCTCGCCCTGCTCAGTGCCGCACCCATCAACCTCGCACAACGCGCCCTGCTGGCCGCCCAACACCTGACGGCAGCCCCGGCCGCTCCCACGGTGATACTGGTGGTGGTCTTGCTCGCTGCCGGGTACTCAGCAACAGCCCCGCCGCAGGCCACCGGCAGCGCGCGCAGCGCGGCCGCGCGGTGGTGCTCGGCGTGGCGCTCCACCTGCGCGCTGAGCGCGTCCACGCCCGCGTCGCTCGAGATCGCCGCGCTCTGCTTCGCGAGCTGGGCGAGGTGCACGTGCTCCTCGGGCTGGCTCGGCATGAAGGTCGCGTCGAACGCCTCGCCGGAGAGCCCGCGGAGCTGGTCCGACCGCTGCCGGTACGCCTCCTGCTGTGCTCGGAGCAGCGGATCCGTCGCCATGGCCCCCTTCACGTCCAGGTTCTGCCGCTGCGCGATCTGCCCGATCGTGTCGATGTCCTGCTGATGATCCGGGATCATCAGCGTCGCGAACGCCTTGACCTCGGAAGACGACGACTTCTGGAGCGCCATCTTGCTCCAGTCGATCTCGGCCTGACTCAGGAGCTGGATCGCGCCCAGGAGGCGCGCCGTCTGGATCTGCTCGCTCGCCTTCTCCTTTCCTGCGCCCGGGGCCGCCTGCTCGGTGGCGGTGGGCGATTTTGTCCGCTCCACCCCGACCGCCTGTCCTTCCCTGTCCGAGGTCCTGCAGCCGACGACCAGCACCGCCAGGCCCACGCCCATCCACCATGCTCGCATGCGCACCTCCCCTCGCCGGGGATGCAATGCGACCTGCGTGCCGCCCGCGCCGGTGCGCGCGCTCGTTCCACGCCCGGGCGACCCCGGCGGAGGCGGCCGGCGGCGCGTTCCAGGGGATCCGCGCATCGCCGGTGATCCCGGGCAGAAAGCGCTGTAGAGTCGCCGCCGAACCACGAGGCTGGAACCACGAGATGACCACGAAGCTGAGCAAGTCGGACGCCCTCGCCTTCGCCGAGCGCGTCTGGGAGGCCGAGATCGTCCCCGCGATCTCCGAGTACATCCTGATCCCCAACAAGTCGCAGGCCTTCGATCCGGCCTGGCGCGAGCACGGGCACATGGAGCGGGCCGTCGCGCTCATCGAGGCCTGGTGCCGCGCGCAGCCCATCCCGGGGCTCAAGGTCGAGGTCGTCCGGATCGAGGACCGCGCGCCGGTCATCCTCATGGAGATCCCTGGCAAGGGGGAGGACACCGTCCTGCTCTACGGCCACCTCGACAAGCAGCCCGAGATGACCGGGTGGCGCGAGGGCCTGGACCCGTGGAAGCCCGTGCGCGAGGGCGATCGCCTCTACGGGCGCGGCGGCGCGGACGACGGCTACGCGAGCTTCGCGTCGCTCGCGGCGATCCGGCTCCTCCACGAGCAGGGCATCCCGCACGCCCGCTGCGTCGTCCTGATCGAGGCCGGCGAGGAGAGCGGCAGCCCCGATCTGCCCGCGTACATCGACGCGCTCGCCGCGCGCATCGGCCGGCCGAGCCTCGTCGTCTGCCTCGACTCGGGCTGCGGCGACTACGACGCGCTCTGGTCCACCACCTCGCTCCGCGGGCTGGTGCAGGGCGCGCTGGAGATCCGCATCCTGACCGAGGGCGTGCACTCCGGCGCGGCGAGCGGCATCGTGCCCTCGAGCTTCCGGATCCTGCGCCGGCTGCTCTCGCGCATCGAGGACGAGGCCACCGGCCGCGTGCTGCTCGACGACCTGCACGTCGAGATCCCGCCCGGCCGCGTCGCGCAGGCCGAGGCCGCCGCGGCCGCGCTCGGGGAGACCGTGTACCGCGAGCTCCCGTGGGTGGAGGGCGCCGGCCCGGCCGGCGCCGGCGCGAAGGAGCTGATGCTGAACCGCACGTGGCGCCCCGCGCTCTCGGTCACCGGCGCCGACGGGCTGCCCACGATCGCGAGCGCCGGCAACGTGCTCCGCCCCGTCACGCGCGCGAAGCTCTCGATGCGCATCCCGCCGCGCGTCGACCCTCGCCGCGCCGCCGCCGCGATGAAGGCCGCGCTCGAGAAGGACCCGCCGTACGGCGCGCACGTGACCTTCACGGTCTCCGAGCCCTCCTCCGGCTGGGACGCCCCCGCGCTCGCCCCGTGGCTCGACGCCGCCACGAGGGACGCCTCCGAGGCCTTCTTCGGCCGCCCCGCCATGGCGATGGGCGAGGGCGGGACGATCCCGTTCATGGCGATGCTCGGCGAGAAGTTCCCCGCCGCGCAGTTCCTGATCACGGGCCTGCTCGGCCCGCAATCGAACGCGCACGGCCCGAACGAGTTCCTCCACATCCCGACCGGCAAGAAGCTGACCTGCTGCGTGGCCAGCATCCTCGCCGAGCACGCCACGCGCTGATCCGCGCCGCCGGAGAGGTCCATGCCCGAGGCGAGCCCGCCGCCCACCGCATCGATCGGCGAATTGCCGGATCCGGAGCTCGCGGCCGTGCGCCTCTCCGAGTACGCGGCCGTGCTCGCCCACACGGCCGCGGGGATCCCGCTCCCGGAGAGCCTGGATCACGTGGGGATCGACGCCGCCGCGTGGTCCGCGGCCGAGGCGGCGTGGTCGGCGCGCCTCGCCGGCAGCGCGACGTCGGATCCGGCGCTGATCGAGGCGCTCGATCAGCACCGGCTCGCCGCGGGCGCCGACGTCGAGCGCCCGCTGCCCCCCGTCGACACGGATCTGCGCGCCTGGCTCGATTTCTTCCGGGCGTTCAGCCGCGGCCCGGATCCGCTCGGTCTGCTGGATTCGTGCGGGATGACCGAGGTGGACATCCTCCGCCTGCTCGGGATGTGGCAATCACGCATCGCGGAGGACGAGGGCATCCGGAAGGATGCGGCGCGGATCCTCGCCGCGCCCCCCGGGCCCGCCCCCGAGGTCCAGGCCCGCCCGCCGGCGCTGAAGCCCGCCACGAGGCGCCCCAGGCGCGCTCCGGTCGTCGAGGCGCCGCCCGCGCCCGATTCCGTGTCCGCGCCCGCGCCCGATTCCGTGTCCGCGCCCGC
>CAYQYG010000549.1:3205-5421 GCA_964421485.1 uncultured Polyangiaceae bacterium
GCGCCCGATTCCGTGTCCGCGCCCGCGCCCGATTCCGTGTCCGCGCCCGCGCCCGCGCCCGCGCCCGCATCCGCGCCCGCGCCCGCATCCGTTCCCGTATCCGTTCCCGTATCCGTTCCCGTATCCGTTCCCGTATCCATTCCCGTATCCGTTCCCGCGCCCGTTGCCGCCCCCGCGGCCCCACCGCCATTGCCGCCCCCGCGGATCGGCGCGCCGCCGCTCATGGGCGCCCCTCCTCGGCCCGGGCCGCCGCGCCCGCCTCCTCCCGCTCCGCCGCCGGGCAGTCGCCCAGGCCAGCTCGTCCCCGAGCTCGCGCAGACGGTGACCGCCATCATTCGCAATCAACCCGCGACACCTTTCAAGCCCGGCCCCGCCCCGCCGCCTCCGCCGCGGCCGCCGCGGCGCGCCCCTGTCGACCCCGAGCTCGTCGAGACGGCGCCGGCGGCCCGGCCCCCCACCGGCCCGGTGCTCCCGTTCGCTCGGCCCGGGCCGCTCGTCCCCGAGCTCGCGCAGACCGCCCCGCCGACCACCTCCCCGCTCGCGCCCGCGCTCCCCTTCGCGCGCGGAAATGCGCCCGGCGGCGCCGAGCCCCGGCTCGACCTCCAGGCCTATGCCGCCCTCTGCGCCGAGATCTCGGTCAGCCCGACGACCGCGCTCGCCACGCTCGCCCGCCACGGCCTCACCCCGGACGGCAAGCGCGCGGAGGACGCCGCCTGGAAGGCCCGCTTCGACGCCGACCCGCAGGTCCGCTCTTCGTGGCTCAGCCTCGTCATGGAGGCCGGCGCCCGGCTCCGCAGCGGGAAGTGAGCGAATGTTCTCCTGCCCGGGCTTGCGCGGCGCCCGGCGCGCATCAGGGCCAATGCGACGGCGCCACCGGCGCCGTGGCGCCCGCGCGCGCGGTCACTTACCATCCCCGGCCGATGGCGCGACCGCCCAAAGGACCCCATGAGCGCACGACGCTCCCCGGAGACGGCGCCGAGCGCGCGGACGTCGGGACGGGGGCGCGCCTCGCGCTGACGATCGTCGGCCACCCGAACATCCGGCGCGTGGGCGAGCGCTGCCCGCTCAGCGGCGAGGGCCCCTGGCCGCTCTCGCGCACGGAGCCCGAGTTCATCCAGCAAGGGTGCGACAGCGGCGCGCCGCTCGGAGACCCGCACCTGAGCCGCCGGCCCCTCCGCCTCGTGGCCGAGCCGGACGGGAGCGTCCGGATCGAGCGCGGCGAGAGCACGATCCCGGTCGCCGTCCGCGGCGCCCCGCTGCTGGAAGCGGCCCATTACTCGGCCGCGGAGGTCCAGCGCGGGGTCGCCTTCGAGCTCTGCGAGCGCATCGTCGTGCTCCTCCACCCCACGGTCGAGTCGCGACGCCGGATGTCCCTGGCCGAGATCATGGGCTTCGAGCCCCGGGAGCTCCTCGGGGAGAGCGACGCCGTGAGGGACCTCTTGCGGGAGATCCGCCAGGTCGGCGACCTCGGCCTCCCGGTGCTGCTGCGCGGCGAGACGGGCAGCGGCAAGGAGCTGGCGGCGCGGGCCGTCCACCGGCTGAGCCGGCGGCGGGACGGCCCTTTCGTGGCGGTCAACCTCGGGGCGATCACGCCCTCGCTGTCGATCGCGGCGCTCTTCGGCGCCGAGAGGGGTGCCTTCACCGGCGCGGTGGGCCGGCAGGCGGGCTATTTCGAGCAGGCCCGGGGTGGGACGCTCTTCCTCGACGAGATCGGCGAGGCGCCGCCGGAGCTCCAGGCCGCGCTGCTCCGCGCGCTCGAGACCGGCGAGATCCAGACGGTGGGCGCGCCGGCGCCCCGCAGGGCCGACGTGAGGATCATCGCGGCGACGGACGCGGACCTGGAGGCGAAGGTGGCGGCAGGCGCGTTCCGCGCGCCGCTGCTCAACCGGCTGAACGCCTACGAGATCTGGATCCCGCCCCTGCGCGAGCGCCGGGACGACATCGGCCGGCTGATCGTCCATTTCCTGCGCGAGGAGCTCGAGCACCTCGGCGAGGCGCAGCGGCTGCACCCGCAGAACGGGCTGTGGCTGCCGGCCCCCCTCACGGCGCGGCTCGTGGACCACGACTGGCCGGGCAATGTGCGACAGCTCCGCAATGTCGTGCGGCAGATCGTGGTGGGAAACCGGAATGAGGACCGCTTCGAAGTGCCCCCGGGGGTCGAGCGGCTGCTCGCGGCGCCGGGCGCGGGCGCGGGCGCGGCCACGGGCGCGGGCGCG
>CAYQYG010000550.1:0-5410 GCA_964421485.1 uncultured Polyangiaceae bacterium
AGGGCCTCCTCGCCGGCGAGCGCGGCCGAGCCCTTGAGCGCGTGGAGCGCGCGGCGGGCCTCCGGCGGCGCGCCGGTCGCGAGGACCTCGCCGTGGTGCTCGAGCTCCATGAGGAGCAGCCGCGCGATCTCCGTGTCCGTCATCCGCGCTCCCGCGCGCCGGCGCGCCGCGCTACCCCGAGCGAAGCGAGCGCGGCCGCGTCAAGGGCCCTGCCTGCCGGGCTCGCCGGCGTCGTCGTCGTCCAGGTCCACGATCTCGTCGAGCAGCCGCGCGAGCGGCGCGATCACGGGGCGGAGCGCGCGCGTGACCGGGGCGCGCGCGCCGGCGGTCGCGAGCGTCGAGAGCGCCGTCACGAGGCCCTGCGCGTGCTCGGCCGCGACGGCGGCCGCGCGCGCGACCTCGGGATCGATGCCCGTCGCGCGGCGGAGGCGCTGCGCGAGGTCGGTGAGCGCCCTGTCCGCCTCCTGCGCCGCGGCGCGGAGCTCCGCCGCGTCCTTGCCGACCTCGCCGACCTCCGCGCGGCTCTGCTCGAGCTGCCGGCGGATCTCGACCGCCTCGCCCGCGCACGCCTCGCCGATCTCGGCGAGCTTGCGCGACGCCTCGACGCCGCGCGTCACGTTCGCGCGCACCTCCTCGGAGAGCAGGAGGAGCGCGCGCCCCTGCGGCTCGGGCGCGCGCGCGCCCTCGAGCCCCGCGTTCAGCGCGACGACGCCGAGGCGATCGAAGGCCTCGACCACGCGCGCGGCGCTCACGCCCACGCCCTCGGCGCGCGCGGCCATCTGGCTGGCCTGCTCCGCCGAGCGCTCGATCAGCGCGCGCTGGCGCGCGACCGACGCCGCGACGCGCTCGGCGAGCACGCCCGAACGCTCCACCGAGCGCTTCGCCTGCTCCTCGGCGCCCCAGAGCCCCGCGCCCTCGAGCGGGCCCGGCGCGCCGGCTTCATGCTTGCCGGCCCTGCGCCGGAGGACATCCATCCAGCGCCCTCGCCGCGGCGCGCTCACGTCGCGCCCCCGGCCGGCGGCGCGTCCGCGGCGCGTCCCGCGCGGTACGACGCCGCGCGCGCGGCCCAGATCGCGGCCTCCGCCTGCGCGTGGAGCGCGGCCACGTCGAGCGGCGGCGCCGGCGCGTCCCGCCACATGACGCCGCCGCCCTCCGCCGCCTCGAAGATGCCCGTCGCGACGATCTCGCCGCCGGTCAGCGCCACCGTGGTGCCGCCGACGTCGCAGAGGATCGCGTGGTGCGCGCCCGGCACGGGCCAGTCCCCGCCGGGCTGCCATCGCAGGCGCGGCGCGGGCCTCGACGCCGCGCCGCGGGTCAGCGAGAGCACCGTGACCACCTCGCCGTCGGCGAGCGCGACACCCCAGCCCGGCGCCTCGAGCCCGATCACCGGCGTCTTCGCCGCGAGCGCGGCCACGCGCCGCGCGACCTCGTGCGGGATGAACCGGAGCGCCCCCTCCACGCGCATGACCACCCCGCCCCTCATGGCTCAGGCCGCGCGGCTCCGCAGCACCCGCGACTGCAGGAACTGGTAGATGGCCTTGATCGCGTCGAACGAGCCCACCGAGCTCTCCTTGATGATCTCGCTCACCGTGCGCGCGCCGGTCACGGCGCCGAGCACCATCTGCTCGGTGCGCGTGAGGTTGCTCGAGCCGACGCTGTCGAGCGCGACCTGATCGACGATCACCACCTGATCGAAGTTGATCGTGCCCTCCATCAGCCGCCACTCGTCGACCCGGCGGAACCCCTCGAGCACGAGCGCGGAGACGCCGAGGCCGAGCCGCGCCGCCTCCGCCTCCGGGCGGAACGGCTCGCGCGTGAACGAGAAGCGCCCGTAGGACCAGCGCAGGACCTCGTAGATCAGCTCGCTGGACTGCCGGGCCAGGATCTCGATCAGGTCCTCCTTGGCGGCGTGCCCCGCGTCGACGAGCGCCTGCCCGGTGGGCACGCCGGGCTTCCGGTCCCGCAGCACCGCCTCGAGCTGCTCGCGGCTGACGAGGCCGCGCTCGATGAAGTAGCGGCCCAGCTTGAACTCGTCCGACGCGCCGCGCGTCTGCACCAGATCGATGAGGCCCTGGCGGATCGAGATCGTGACCGAGGCGCGGTTGCTGAGCACGCGGAGCACGCCGGTCTGGCGCTGCATCTGGAGGAGCTGGAGCACCTCGGCGAGCGGGACCGCCGAGATGTCGCCGGCCATGACCTCCTTCACGTCCTGCGACGAGTCGAGGTCGCGCAGGGTGAGCGAGAGCGCCGCGATCACCTCGCTGGTCATCGCCGCCGCGATCGCCTGCATCACCGCCGCCTCGCTCGCGCGCGCCTCGGGCGGGAGGCCCATGATCGCCGGCGTCAGCGTGGTGGCGAGCTGCTGGGCGAGCTCGATCCCCGCGCGCTGCCGGAGGTGCCGCGGCACCATGCTCGGCCGGATGCTCTCGGCGATCGTGTCCTCGTCGGGCATCGTCTGCCCTTCGGGGATCGGGCGCGCGCGCCCCTCCGCCGTCTTGGCCAGCGCGCCCTCGACGACCGCGACCAGGGCGCGCGCGTCGAAGGGCTTGGTGATGGCGTCGACCGCGCCCGTCTGCTGCACGAACTGCCCGCGGATCTTGTCGCCCTTGGCGCTCATCAGCACGACGGGCAGCGAGCGGTGCGTCGGGCTCGAGCGCAGCTCGCGGCAGAACGCGTAGCCGTTCATGCGCGGCATCACGAAGTCGAGCAGCACGAGGTCGAACTTCGGCCCCCGCTTGATCAGATCGATGCCCGCGACGCCGTCGCGCGCGACCGCCGGCTCGTAGCCGTGTCGCGCCAGGATCGCGCTGACGACCTTCAAGATGGTCGGGCTGTCGTCAACGACGAGGACTCTCGCTGGGGAGGCCATGGCTCGCGGCGAGGCCTACCCTATCAGAATCGCCCGCCGTGAAACCAGAAAGGCTACGCGCCGGCCCTCCTGCCGGGTGAGGGGGCTAGGGCGCGCAGCGCGCCCCGTCCGCGAGCGCCGCGAGCGCGGCCGCGCAGGGCGATGGGGCTGGTTCCGCGGTGCCCTCGACGAAGTCCGGCGGCGCATCGCAGGCGGTGGTGGTGACGTAGACCTCCCCTGACGGAGCCTTCCAGCAGCGCGGCGTGTCGCAGAGCCCCGGGTTGGGTCCGTCGAGCACGTCGATGATCTCGGCCTCCTCGAGGCAGTCCTGGTCCGCGTTGTAACGCTGTGCGCCGAAGGCGTGGACCTGCGTGTCCTCGCACGCGGCGAGGGCCAGCGCGGCGGCGCCGGCGAGCGCGGCGAGCGCGGCCCTCCTCATCACCCCGGCCCCTACGCCGAGGCCCTGGGGGCGGGCCGCCCGTCCGCGTCCACCGTCGTCCGGACGTGGAGATCGCCGAGCTGCGCCGCGTCCACCGGGACCGGCGCGCCCGTCATCTGGTCGGTCCCCTGGTTCGTCTTGGGGAACGGGATCACGTCGCGCAGCGTGGGCGCCCCGCTGATCAGCATCGACAGCCGGTCCATCCCGATCGCGATCCCGCCGTGCGGCGGCGCGCCGCTCCGGAGCGCGTCCAGCAGGAACCCGAACTTGTCCCGCGCCTCGCCCGCCTCGATGCCCAGCGTGCGGAACACGCGGGCCTGCACGTCCGGGTCGTGCAGCCGGATCGAGCCGCCGCCGATCTCGAAGCCGTTCAGCACCAGATCGTACCGGTAGCACTCGACGCGCGCCGGATCGGACTCGAGCAGCTCGACGTGCTCGTCGATGGGCCGCGTGAACGCGTGGTGGGCCGCGACCCAGCGGCCCGTCTCCTCGTCGTGCTCGAAGAGCGGCGGGTTCGTCACCCACAGGAAGCGCCACACCCCGCCGTGCCCGTACTCCGGGATGAGCCCCATCTTCTTCGCCACGTCCACGCGGAGCTTGGCCATGACCGTGTGCACGACCGAGGTCTTCCCGAACTGGAAGCAGAGGATGTCGCCCGGCTTCGCGCCGAGCGCCTCGTTCAGCCTCTGCCGGAGCTCGGGCGTGATCGACTTCGCGAGCGGCGACTGCGTCCACGACCCGTCCTCCGCGACCTTCGCGCGCGCGAGGCCCCGGAAGCCCTTGATCTCCCGCAGCCCCCGCTCGAGCTCCTCCGCCTGCGGCCGCGAGAGGTTCGCGCTCGCCGGGATCACCATCGCCTTCACGATCTCCGCCGGCACCTCGCGCCGGTACTGCCCCGAGCGGTATTTGTCGGCGATCTCGGCCCAGAACGGCACCCCGCCGCCGCCGTGCTCGATGATGATCTCGGTCAGGTCGGTGTGCTCGAGGCCGAAGCGGAGGTCCGGCTTGTCGTTGCCGTAGCGGGCCATCGACTCGTTGAACGGGAGCCGCGGGAACCGGCCGTCCGGGTAGAGCTCGTGGAGGTCCATGCCCAGCGCCGCCTTCATCACGGTGAAGATGAGCCCCTCCATCAGGCGGAAGACGTCGTCCTGGTTCGCGAACGAGAGCTCGACGTCGATCTGCGTGAACTCGGGCTGCCGGTCGAGCCGGAGGTCCTCGTCGCGGAAGCACTTCACGATCTGGTAGTAGCGGTCGAAGCCCGCGACCATGAAGAGCTGCTTGTAGAGCTGCGGGCTCTCCGCGAGCGCGTAGAACTTGCCCGGCGAAAGGCGCGAGGGGACGAGGAAGTTGCGCGCCCCGCCGGGCGTGTACTTCACGAGGAACGGCGTCTCGAGCTCGAGGCAGCCGCTGTCCGAGAGGTAGTTCCGCGTGGCGCGGTTGATCTCGTGGCGGAGCTTCAGCGTGCGCTGCAGCGGGGCCCGCCGGAGGTCGAGGTAGCGGTACTGGAGCCGGATCTCCTCGCGGGTGTCGATCTCGTCGATGATCTCGAACGGCGGCGTCTCGGCCCTGTTGAAGACGGTGGCCTCGGTGACGATCACCTCGACGTCGCCGGTCGGCAGCTTGGGGTTCTTGTTCGCGCCGCGCGAGACGACGACCCCGCGGATGCCGATGACCCACTCGCCGCGCATCTGCTCGGCGAGCCGGTGCGCGTCGCGCACCTTGGCCTCGTCGAGGTCGGGCGGGAGCGCGCGCTCCCGCGCGGCCCACGCCTCCGCCCCGGCGTGCGCCGGGTCGAACACGAGCTGGGCGATGCCCTCGCGGTCGCGGAGGTCGATGAACACGCAGCCGCCGTGGTCCCGGCGGCTGGCGACCCAGCCGAACAGGACGACCTGCTTTCCGATGTCCGATGCGCGCAGCTCGCCGCAGCGGTGCGTCCTCTTGAGCTCATCGATGAAACGCGACACGACAAGACCTCCAGGTTCGATCCGTGAGAGAGGGGCGCGACTCTAGCCCAGGTCGCCGCTGCTCGCCGCACCGTTGCCGCACAGCGTCGTCCGCCGCCCCTCGCCTGTCCGGTCAGGCCGCCGGCTGGCTCCGGCGCCCCCACCGGCGCTCTCCGGCCC
>CAYQYG010000551.1:0-5408 GCA_964421485.1 uncultured Polyangiaceae bacterium
GCCGGCGCAGGCGCGCCCGCCCGCGCGAGCTCCGGCACCTCGACGGCGAGCCGCTCGCCCTCCTTCGCGAGGATCTTGATCCGGTGCTCTCGCCGGCCGGGCGCGCGGGCCACGATCTCGTACGCCCCTGGATCGATCGGGACCTCGACCCCGATCTCACCCGCCGGGACCCGCTCGAGACCCCGGAGCACCTCGATCGACGGCGCGGGCTTCGTGAGCCGGATCAGGAGGCGCGGGCTCCGCGCCGCGAGCGCGGCCGCGCGATCCCGCGCGAAGCCGGCGCGCTCGTCCCCGGCCGCCTCCGCGCGCCTCGCCGTGTCGCGGTACTCGCGCGCGGCCGTCGCGATGCGCCCCTCCTGCTCGTGGCAGGCCGCGAGCAGCCCGAGCGTGCCCACCGTCGGATCGATGGCCTCGCTCGCCGCGAGGCGCGCGCACGCCTCCGCGACGCGCCCCTCCTCGAGCAGGCGCTTGCCCTCCTGGAACAGCGCCTCCGCGCGCGACTCCACCGGCGCCGGGGCAGGCTCATCGGCCCTCGCGACCCCCGAAGCCAGCGCGATCGCCAGGGCGATCGCAGCACCGATCTCACCTCGTGCGCTCACCGGACACTCCTGTCGCGCTGCTCACCGGCAGAGGAGCCGGTCTCGCCACGAGCCCGCTCAGTGTACATCACCCGCCCGCCGCACAGATCCGAAATTTTCTGGAAATGCAGAACCGCGCGCCCTGTCGGCGGCGCACTTCTAGAACCCCGCCTCCAGCGCCAGCCCCGGGATGGTCAGCGGCCCGAGCGTCCTCGGGGTGCAGCCGCGCTCCTCGCAATCGACGTCGAAGACCTCCTTGCTGAGCGTCGCGTTCTGCAGGTCGAGGACCAGCGAGATCCACCCGCGCTCGCCGAACGCCCAGCGCTTCGAGGCGCGCACGTCGAGCCGATAGAACGGCCGCACGCGGTCGGGGTGCGCGCTCGGCGCGTGGCCGGGGCCGGACTCGTCCGCGGGGAAGCCGCTGTAGAAGACGTGACGGACGCCGGCCCGCCAGCCATTGCCGAGATCGTAGAGCAGCGCGGCGTGGGCCACGTGCGTGCGGTCATAGGCGGAGGGGAGCACCTCGCCGCCCACCCGGCGGGTGGCGCGCGAGAGCGTATAGGAGGCCAGGAAGAACATGTTGCGGCTGAGCGCGCCGCGGGCGCCGAGCTCCAGGCCGTACGCGTCGCCCAGGCTGCGCGTGAGGAAGCGCTCGGGGCCGAAGCTCGTGCCGCGGCCGGTGCCGATCGGATCGGTGAGCTCGAGCGTCACCTGCCGGAACAGGCTCGAGACGGCCTGGATCGGCCCGAGGTCGAGCTCCACGCCGAAGCTCGACTGGACGCTGCGCTGGAGGCCGCCGGGGATGCCGCCTATCTGGAGCGCGGGCAGCGGCGCGAAGCCGGGGAGCTGCGAGGCGATGCCGACGGCGTTCACCAGGCGGACCTCGTCCGTCACGCCGAAGCGGCCCACGATCCGCGGATCGATCGCGATCGCGGCCGCGTCGAGCGATCGGTAATGGTCGATGCGCAGGCCCGGCTGGATGGAGGAGCGCTCGTCGATCGCGATGGTGGCGTCGGCCCAGGCGCCGAGCGCGAGGTCCACGCGGCTCGGGAAGAGCACGCGGAAGGCATGGGCGAGCTGCGCCTCGGTGACGTCCTCCTCGGGCGCGTCGGGCGGGCAGCCGCCCGGGCAGGGCCCGGCGCGGGGCTTCACCTCGTACCGATCGACGGCGACGTCCACGCCGGCGCGCACGCGGACGCGGTCGCCGAGCGGGCGGGCGACCCAGGCGCGCGCGCCGGCTCTCCAGTCCGTGGCGCTCTCGACGCCGACGTCCCGGGAGCGGTCGAGCCCCAGCGTGACGGCCGCGCCCGCGGCGCCGCCCTCGCCGTCCTCGCGCTCGTAGCGGACGTCGACGCGGTGGAAATCGCTGTCGAGCAGCGTATCGGTCTCGCCCTCTTCGATGGTGGCGAGGTAATCGTAGGAGCCGAACGCGAGCACGGAGACGCGCTCGTCGGGCCCGGTCCGGAGGGACGCGCGGGCCTGGTAATCGGCGTAGGAGAGCGAGACGCTCGGGACGAGCAGGGAGACGAGCGCCGCGCCGGCCGCGTAATGGCCGCCGATCATGACATCGAGGTCCTCGCCGGCCGGCCCCTCGACGACGCCGCCGATGTCGCCGGCCCGCACCGCGCCCTCGCCGCGCCATCCATATGCGGGCGGCGTGCCCTCGGCGGCGACGATCGCGCCCGCGAAGCGCCCATGATCGACGGGCGCGGGGCCCGGATAGAAATCGACGCGCCGCACGACGGCGGCCGGGATGACGCTGGGGCCGCCGCCGACGTGGAAGAGGAGCGGGACGCGGATGCCGTCGAAGAAATAGCCGATGTTCCCGGGCGGGGCGCCGCGGATGAAGTAATAGGGCAGGCCGCTCGCCGTGGGCGTGACGCCCGGCTGGACCTCGATGGCCCGATAGGGGTCGCCGAGGACGCCGGGCATCTCGCGGATGTCGCGGCGGCGGATCGAGGTGGACGCCGGCGCGGCGCGCTCGCCGGAGACGGTGACCTCCAGCGGGGCGGGCGCGGGAGCCGGGGCGGAGCCGGGGGCGGGCGCGGATTCGGTATCGGGAACGGTCTCGGGCGCGGAGCCGGGGACGGTCTCGGGAGCGGAGCCGGGGACGGTCTCGGGAACGGAGCCGGGGACGGTCTCGGGAGCGGAGCCGGGGGCGGCCGCGGGGGGCGGGGCGCCGGCCGGCTGGGCGAGGGCGGAGCCGGTCTGGAGGCTCGCGGCCGTCGCGAGGGCGAGCGCGAGCGCGGCGCCGGAGGGCCGCGGCAGGTTCGCTCCACGGGGATCGCGAGGGGCCATGCGGGGCGCGAGCGTACACCACGGGCGAGACCAGATCCCGCGGGCGCAGGTCCGCGACGAGGATCCTCCACTGGGCGCGGCGCCGCTGTACTAGGCTCGCGGCGCGTGAGCGCCGACCTCGCCCTCGACACCGCCGTGCAGCCGATCGCGGGCTCGCCGGGCCGTTACGCCGCGAACATCACCGGAGCGTGGATCTACAGGCTGCCCTCGGGCGGCGTCCTCATGACCGTCGCGCTGCGCGCGATCGAGGCCGAGATAGGGGACGCCTCCTTCCGCCCGGTCTCTGCGACGGCCACCTTCTGCTCGCCGGTGCCGGTCGGTCCGGCCGAGTGCCGCGTCGACGTCCTCCGGCGCGGGAACGCGGCGATCCAGGCGCGCTCGGCGCTCTCGCCCGCGGGCGGGGCGCTCGGCCTCGAGGTGTGCGCCACGTTCGCGCGCGATCGCGAGGGCCCTGAGCTCCGCGCCGTGCGCCCGCCGGACGTGCCCTCGCCGGCCGCGGCGCCGGGGTTCGTCGAGCTCAGCCGGCGGACCGGCCACCCGCGGTGGCCCTTCTTCTCGAACTTCGAATCGCGCCTCGCGCGCGGGCAGCGCTTCTGGGAGCCGGGGGCGTGGACCCGGGATGAGGCGCGCTTCGACCGGTGGCTGCGCTACCTCGTGCCGCAGCGGCGGGCCGACGGCGCGCTCGATCCGCTCGCGCTGCCGCCGATCGCGGACACGATGCCGCCGGCGCTCACCGTCGGCCTCGGCCCCGAGGTGCCGCCGCTCCACGCGCCGAGCCTCGATCTGACCGTACATTTCCTCGACCCCGTGCGCGCGGAGTGGCTGCTCGTCAGCTCGCGGGCCCGCCATGCGCGCGCCGGGTACGCGAGCGCGGAGGTCGAGATCTGGAGCGAGGACGGCCGCCTCGCTGCGTACGGCACGCAGACGATGTTCCTCCGCCGGATGGGCCCCTGAGCGCGCGGCCCCTCTTCCACGCGCCGAGCCTGGCGATCGCCTTCAGAACGTGATGTTCTTCGGCGCGGGCGGCGCGGTGACCTTCCGCGGCCGCGACACCTTCCCGCCCGCCGCCGGCGGCGGCGCCTGCTCGGACGCCGAGGGGGCCGGCGGGATCGGCTCGGGGACCGCGGTCGGCTCGGGGGCCGCGGTCGGCTCGGGGGCCGCGGTGATCGCGGCGGGAGGGGACGGCGGGGGCGCGGGCTCGGACACGGCGGCGGTCGCGCTCGCCTCCGCCGGCGGGCCGGCGGGGGCGCTCCCCCAGCGAAAATAGGCGGCGATGGCGGCCGCGGCGATCACGACGACGGCCACCAGCACGAGCCAGGGGCGGCGGCTCGCCCTGTAGGCGGGGCGAGTCACCGTCTCCAGCGCGACCGCGGGGACCGCGAGGGGCGCGCCGGGCATGGGCGGCGGCGCGGCGGCTCCTCTCATTTCGGCGGGCGCGGCCGGGGGCGGCGGCAGCGCGAGCGCGGGCAGGTCCGCGTCGGGCGGGTGCACCGACAGCGCCTGGCGGCGCATGCCGCCGAGCCAGTGGCTCGCCAGCGACGTGCCGGCCACGTCGTCCTGCAGGCCTCGGTCCACCGCCCAGCCCGCGATGGCCACGCCGAGCTCGCGGATCGACGGCCAGCGGTCCGCCGGCGATTTCGCGAGCCCGCGCGACAGGATCGCCCAGAGCGCCGCGTCGCCGGCGGAGAGGTCCATGATCGGCGCGGGCTCCGACGTGGCGATCGACATGATCAATGCATTGTAATTGATCCCCTGGAACGGGCGCTTGCCGGTGATCGCCTCGTAGAACATCACCGAGAACGCCCAGATGTCGGTCGCGGCGCCGATGTCCACCTCGCCGCGCGCCTGCTCCGGGGACATGTAATCGGGGCTGCCGAGCACCTCGCCGGCCATCGTGAAGCGGCGGTCGGCGTCGGAGTCGAGCAGCCGGGCGATACCGAAATCGAGGAGCTTGGGGACCAGCGCGCCCGCCTCGTTCTTGACGAGCACGATGTTGTCGGGCTTGAGGTCGCGGTGCACGATGCCCTTCGCGTGCGCCGCGACGAGCGCGCTCGCGACCGGCAGGAGCGTGCTCGCGGCGACGAGGGGGCTCAGGCGCTGCCGGCGCTGGAACACGCTGCTCAGCGATTCGCCGTGCAATCGCTCCATCACGATGAACGGGTCGCCCGCGGACGACTCGCCGAAATCGAAGATGCGCACGATCGAGGGGTGGCCGATGCGCGCGGCCGCGCGCGCCTCTTGCAGGAGGCGGCCCCGGGCCTCGGGCGCCGCGCGGTCGCGCCGGATGAGCTTCACCGCGACGTCGATATCGAGCGTGAGGTCGCGGCCGACCCAGACCGCGCCCATGCCGCCGCGGCCGATCAGGCGCTCGAGCCGGTACCGCCCCGCGATGACCGCCTCGGCCACCGGCTCGTCGGCCGACTGGGGCGCGGGCTCGGGGAACAGGCCGCCCGGACCGTCGCCCGCGGGCGACGCGTCGGAGGCCGCGAGCGGATCCCGGGCGACGGCGGGCGCGACCGCGCGCGACGCGCC
>CAYQYG010000552.1:0-5386 GCA_964421485.1 uncultured Polyangiaceae bacterium
GCCGCCTCGCGCTCGCCTTCGCCGCCCTCGCGCACGGCGCCGCGCTCGCGCTCGCGCCGGGCGCGCGCGCCGCGGCCGTCACGCTCGCGATCGCGGCGGGCGCCCTCACCGCGGCGCTCTGGCAGCGGCGCGGCGCGTGGGCCGCGATCGCATGCGCGGCCGCGCTCCACTTCCTCTCGGGCGCCGGCCTCCGCGGCGGCCTGCTCGACGTCACCTGGCTCGCCGGCACGCTCGGCGCCGGCGCGCGCGCGTCGGGCGCGGTCGCGTGGCTCGCCGCCGCCTCGCTCGCCGCCGTCGCCCTGCTCGAGGGGCCGCTCGCCCGCGCGATGGACCGCCGCGGCGATCACGACCGCCAGCGCGCCGCGCCCGGGAGCGCCGCCGCGCCATGATCACCTCGCCGCAGGGCTCCCCGAGCTCCACGGCGAACCGACCAGACCAGGCCCCGAATGATCCCGCCCCCGTCGCGGGCGGACCGCCGGGCAGGCCGCCGCGCGCCGCGGGCGGATGGCGCGCCGCGATGGCCGCGCTGCTCGAGTGGCAGATCCGGCGGCCGCTGCTCGTCCTCCTGCTCGCCGCGATCAGCGCCGCGATCGCGGGCGTCGCCGCGTCGAGGCTCACGCTCGACGTGAGCCTCGGCGAGCTCTTGCCGCAGGGCAAGGAGAGCGTGCTCGTCGCGAACCGCGTGAACGACCGGCTCCCGAGCGCCACCACGCTCGTCATCGCCGCGGAGGGCGGCGATCCCGCCGCGATGGCGCGCTTCATCGACGACCTCGCCCCGAGGATCCGCGCGCTCGGCCCCGACCTCATCGGCGACGTAGACACGGGCGTCCGCGCGTCGCAGGAGTTCTTCGAGCAGCACCGCCTCCTGTACGCGCCGCTCGCGGACCTCCAGGCCATCCACGACGCGATCGAGGCCGGCTACGAGCGCGAGGTCCGCCGCCGCGCCGGCTTCGACCTGGAGCTCGACGACGAGCCGGGCGCGGAGCCGGCCGGCGAGACCGCCGCGGCGCTCGCCCGCCGGCTCGCCGAGCGCGAGCGCGAGGAGCGCGCCCGCGCCGAGGCCCGCTTCCCCGGGGGCCATTACCTCGACCCCGCGGGCAGGCTCATCGCGATGCTCGCCCGCACCGGCGTGCCGAGCGGCGACGTCGAGGGCGAGCGCCGGCTCGTCGCGCGGATCGCGGCGATCGTCGCCGACCTCGATCCCTCCCGCTACGACCCCGCGATCCGCGTCGGCTACACGGGCGATCTCGTCACCGGCGTCGAGCAGTACGCGCAGATCAAGGACGACCTCTCCCACGTCGGCGCGCTCGGCGTCGCGATGATCCTCGGCGTCGTGCTGCTCTTCTTCCTCCGCCCGCGCGCGCTCGCGGCGATCACGCTCGCCGTCGCGACCGGCGTCGTCTGGACCTTCGGCGTCGCGCGCCTCGCGGTCGGCCACCTCAACTCCTCGACCGGGTTCCTCGTCAGCATCGTGGTCGGGAACGGCATCAACTTCGGCATCATCTACGTGGCCCGCTACCTCGAGGCGCGGCGCGACGAGGACCTCGCGCGGAGCCTGCGCGCCGCGCACGAGGAGACCTCCGGCGCCACGCTCGCCGCCGCCGGCGCCGCCGCGGTCGCGTACGGATCGCTCGCGATCACCGATTTCCGCGGCTTCAAGCACTTCGGCGTCATCGGCGGCTCGGGCATGCTCCTGTGCTGGCTCTCGACCTACCTGGTCCTGCCCTCGCTGCTCGCGCTGCTCGAGCGCCTCGCCCCCCTGCGCCCCGGCGGCCCGCTCGCCGCGCGCCTGCGCGGGGCCTACGGCAAGCCCTTCGCGGCCCTCGTCGGCGCCCGCCCGCGCGCGGTCGCGATCGCGGGCGCGCTGAGCGGCGTCGCGGCGGCCGGCCTCGCGATCCACTACGTCGCCTCGGATCCGATGGAGTACGACCTCTCGCGGATCCGCACCGAGCCCGAGCTCGGCGACAGCCCGGCCCGCCGGCTCGCGCGCCGCGTCGAGGCGGTCCGCGCGGGCCTCGGATCGACCGCGGACGCCGCGAGCGCGGGCCGCCAGAGCCAGGACGGCGTCGCGATCCTCGCCGACCGGCTCGACCAGGTCCTCCCGCTCAAGGCCGCCCTCGAGGCGCGCCGCGACGCCGCCGGCGCTCGCCCGTTCGATCGCGTGGTCACGATCTTCGACCTCCTGCCCCGCGATCAGGAGGCCAAGATCGCGCTCCTCGAGCGCATGCGCGATCGCGTCGAGCGCGCCCGGCGGCGCGGCCTGCTCGACGACGCCGCCTGGGCCGAGCTCGCGCCGTTCATGCCCGAGGCCCACCTCCGCCCCCTCGGCGTGGACGATCTCCCCGATCAGGTCGCCCGCCCCTTCATCGAGCGCGACGGCACGCGCGGCCGCATCGTGTACGTCACGCCCACGCCGGGCCGGAGCCTCTGGGACGCGCGCTACCTCACCGAGTGGTCCGATGCCGTCCGCTCCACCGCGCTCCCCGACGGCTCGGTCGTCAAGGGCAGCGGCCGCAGCGTCATCTTCAGCGACGTGATCCGCGCCGTGAACGAGGACGCGCCGCGCTCCATCCTCGCCTCGATCGCGGGCACCCTGCTCGTCGTCGCGATCGCCTTCCGCTTCCGCCGGCCGACCGCGGCCGTGATCGCCGCGCTCGCGCTCGGCCTCTGCTGGATGGTGGCCTTCATGGCCGCCTACCACGCGCGCATCGAGGTCGCGGGCGGCGTCCCCCGGATCGAGCTCGAGGGCATGCGGCTCAACTTCCTGAACTTCGTCGCCCTGCCCATCACCGTGGGCGTCGGCGCCGACTACGCGGTCAACGTGGTCCAGCGCTATCGCCTCGCCGGCCCGGGCCAGATCGGCCGCGTCATCCGCGAGACGGGCGGCGCCGTGATCCTCTGCTCGCTCACCACCACGCTCGGCTACCTCGCGCTCACCGCCTCGATCAACGGCGCCATCAAGAGCTTCGGCGTCGCGGCCGCCGCGGGCGAGATCGCCTGCCTGCTCGCGGCCGTGGTCGTCCTGCCCGCCGCGCTCGAGTGGCGCGACCGACGCCGCGCCGCGGCGCGCGCGGATCGGGATCAGGTCTCCGACCGCGACGTCCCGCCGCCGCCCGGCACGCCGCGGGAGCAGCGGAAGGGAGCGACGAGCGGAAGGGGCCACCGCGCCGCGCCCGACCCGCGCGGTTCCATTGCCGGCGAGTAGTCTTCCGGACGCGTTTGGCGGTAGGCTTCACGATCGCGTGCTTCTTTCATTCTTCCACCTCGGCCCCGGCGCGCGCGCGACGGGCCCATGCCTCCGGCGCTCCCCGCGCCGCGGGCTCCACGCAGGGGAGGTTCTGATGGCATCGGCTTCACTCCGGATCGGCTTTCTCCTCGCGCTCGCGGCCCTCACCGCGGCGGCGTGCGGCGACGACGGCGGCGACCTCTTCCACGGCGCCGGCGGCGGCGGCGCGGCCGGCGGCTCGGGCGGCGGCGGCTCGGGCGGCGGCGACGGCTGCCCCCCGGGCCTCGCCGACTGCGACGGCGACCCGGTGAACGGCTGCGAGATCGACATCTCGGCGGACCCGGTGAACTGCGGCGGCTGCGGCGCGACCTGCCTCGACGCCACCTGCGTGGAGGGCGAGTGCCTCGGCGTCACCCTGCTCGCCGCGGAGCAGGGCGAGATCAACGAGATCACAGTCGACGGCGATAACCTCTACTGGACGAGCGACGCCGGCACGGTCTCGCAGATGCCGAAGGGCGGCGGCGCGGTCCTCGCGCTCGCCGCGGAGCAGGACGCCCCGTCCGGCATCGCCGTCGGCGCGACCGCCGTCTACTGGACCAACCTCAACACCCCCGCGGTCATGAGCGTCCCCATCGGCGGCGGCGACCCGCAGCTGCTCGCCGACAACCAGGGCACCCCGTGGAGCCTCGCCGCCGACGCCGCGAACCTCTACTGGACGCGCGGCAGCGGCGACCCCGCCACGAGCGGCATCGTCAAGCTCGCGCTCGGCTCCGACACGCCCGAGCCCGTCGTCACCGGCCAGGACGATCCCTACGCGATCGCGATCGACGCGGACAGCGTCTACTGGACCGATCGCAGCGCGAACACCGTCCTGAAGGCCCCGCTCGCCGGCGGCGCCCCCGTCCTCCTCGCGAGCAACCAGGCCGAGCCCTACGGCATCGCGCTCGACGCGGACAGCGTCTACTGGATCAACCACGCCTGCGGCGGCCAGCAGGAATGCGTGATGAAGATCCGCAAGGACGGCTCCGGCGGCGCCGCCGAGATCGCCGGCATGCAGTCCGTGCCCTACGGGATCGTGACCGACGGCGTGAGCGTCTACTGGACCGACCACGGCCTCAACACCGTCATGTCCGCGCCCGCCGACGGGATGGGCCCCCCCGTGGTGCTCGCCGATCAGCAGCCCTCGCCCGTGCGGATGGCGATCGACGATCGCTACATCTACTGGGGCAACGTCGGCGACGGCAGCATCAGGAAGCTCCGGAAGTAGCCGGCGCAGGCCGCCGACCGCATTCGCCCGCGCAGCTTTCGAATACTCTCCACGCCCGATTCCCCCGTGATTTCCAGCCGCTCCGGCGCATGACCGGATCCGGCTATGTCATTAATAGGCGCACCGCGTCAAACAATCGTTGACGCGCGCCCTCAACGCGTGCAGCGTGCGCATGATGCACTGCGCCACTCTCTTTCGCTACGCGTCAACGACGGTGCTCCTCCTCGCCCTCCCCGGCTGCGGCATGGCGGCGATGATCGAGACGAACACCCGCACCATCCAGGGGACGACGGCCACGATGCAGGCGACGACCTCGGCGATCGAGGAGTCGAACCGCACGCTCAAGGACACCCAGAAGGACCTGCGCGCGCTCGCGGAGCTCAGCGGGCCAATGGAGAAGGTCGCGGGGCTCGAGGGCTCCATGGAGCGGGTCGCGGCGCTCAAGGAGTCCATGGAGGGGATGCAGCGCAGCATCGCGGACATCGCCGCGCTCAAGGAGTCGATGGATCGGCTGAACACGATGCGCGGGGCCATGGCCGGGATGCGTCAGAGCCTGCAGGAGATCCGCGGGCCGATGAATGACGTCGCCGCGCTGGACGAGCCGATGCGGCGCGTCGCCGAGCTCAAGGCGCCGATGGAGCGCGTCTCCACGCTGCGCCAGCCGATGGAGGAGGTCAGCAAGCTGTCCGCGCCCATGGTCGAGGTGACGCAGATGGGGACCGCCGCCACGCGGCAGACCGGGGCGCTCGCGGGCGGGCTGCTCGGCTGGGGTCTCGTCACGTTCCTCGGCGTCTATTTCGGCGTGCAGCAGGGGACGAAGCGGAATGCCCGCGCCCTGCGCGAGCGCGCGCCCCGCGGCGCGCCGTCCGCCGCGCGCGCGCGCGCCTCGCTGC
>CAYQYG010000553.1:0-5341 GCA_964421485.1 uncultured Polyangiaceae bacterium
CCGAGGACGGCGCGGCGCTGGCGCTGGCGCGCTCGAGCGCGGGGTACGTGAACGGCGATCCCGCGCGCGCCCTGGAGTCGCTCGCAGGCCAGCCGGGCGCCGGCGCCGGCCCCGCGCCGCGCGCCGCGGTATCGCTGCAGCGCGCGGAGCTGCTCGCGTCGCTGGGCCGCCGCGCCGAGGCCGCCCGCGAAGCGACCGCCGCGGACGAGGCCTCCGCCGAGGCCGCCCGCGCGACCCCCCAGCCCGCCGCCGCGAGCGAGCCGCCCGCGGTTCACCCCTTCCCGGTCCTGGACGCGCGCGCCCGCTGGACGCGGCTTGCCCTGAGCCGTCCCCCCGACGGCATCCCGCTCCGTCCCGGCGCTCTCTCGGCGGACGTTCGGGGCTCCGACATTCGGGGCTCCCCGCCGGGCAGCGCCGGCTACCCGTGGCCCTGGGTCGGCTTCGCGAACGCCGGGGTCCCCTGGGCGCGCCTGGATCAGGAAGCCTTCTCCGTGGCGCTCACGCGCTGGGACGCCGCGCTCTCCGCCTCCCCCGAGGAGCGCCGCGCCCTCCGCTACGCCGCGCTCCGCCGCCGCGGCGACGCCCCGCCCGCCTTGATCGCCTACGTCGCTGCCGGCGCCCGCCTGCTCGCCCCCGGCGAGGGCGACGTCGAGGTCTGGCTCGACGCGCTCCTCGCCATTGACGCCCGCCGCTTCTCGTACCGGCAGATCGCCTTCGCCCGCGCCGAGGCCGCCCGCTGGCGCGGCGATGACGAGCGCGCCGCCCTCTGGCGGCGTCGCTACGAGACGCTCCGCGAGGTCGCGTCCAGTCCCGAGCTGTCCGAGATCGCGCGCTTCCTCGGGATCTAGAGCCGCGAGCGGGTTGACGACTCGAGAGGCCTTTCCCGTTTCCGTTTCCGTTTCCGTTTCCGTCTCCGTTTCCGTCTCCGTTTCCGTCTCCGTCTCCGTGCCCGATGCCGTGCTCGCCCGGCGCGGGCTGGCGCGGCGGAGGTTGCATCCATACGTTGGATCTGCGTCGACCGGCGCCGGATCCCGGGCGCGGAGGATCTCATGTGCCCCCACTGCGGAAGCCAGGCACCCATCGTCTACCGTGGCCTGGCGGCCTATTGCACGGCGTGTGGCCGCCCTCGCGTACCGCTGACCGGCAAGTCGGTCAGCCACGCGGGGAAGGGCTCGAAGGTTGGAGGCATGGTGGCCGGCGTGCTCGGGTGGGTGATGCTCGTCGGCGGCCTGTCCATGGCCTTGCTGCTTGGCCTGCTCGCGGTGGCGCTGTTTCCCGGCTCGATCGCGGGCTGGGTGGTGGGGCTGCCGATCGCGCTCCTGGCCGTCGGCGTGGGCCTCCCGCTGCTGCTCGGCGGGCGCAGCCTCGAGAAGAGCGGAGCGGCCGCGGAGCGGCGGACGCGTGTCGAGGCGCTGTTCTCGCTGGCCGCGAACCACGGCGGCGCGATCACCGCGCGCGACGCCGGCGCGGCGCTCGACATGCCGGCCGACCAGGCCGACGCGCTGCTGACGGAGCTCGCCAAGGAGCGCCCTGAAGACGTCACGGTGGAGGTGAGCGACCGCGGCGAGATCATCTATGCGTTCCCCGGCGTGACGGGCCAGACCCGCTCGAGGGTGCGGGTGGACGAGAGGGCTGGGGTCGGCTGGCGTGTGGCGGATGCGGGCGCGGGCGAGGGCGAAGCCGAGGGAGAGGCTGCCGCGGAAGAGAGCGCGGAAGGCTCTCCGGCGCGCCGAGAGCGAGCTCGTTGAGGGACGTGCGCGGGACGCTGCTCAGCTCTGCATCGCCGGGGCGAAGATGGGCCAGGCCACCGCGACACCCGCCGCGATCGACAGGACCCCGGCCACTGCTTGCAGCGCCCGCACCTGCTGCGGGGCCCGCCGCGCGACCGAGCGGAGCGGCCAGGCCACGAGCGCGGCGATCGTCGCCATGCCCACCACGGACGCCAGCCCGAAGACCATCACGAACGCCAGCGCCTCGGCGCGGGCGGGGATCGTCGTCGCCACGAGCAGCGTCAGCGCCGCGGTCCCCGACGCCCCGTGCACCATCCCGACCGCGAGCGGGCGCTTGCCGGAGGACACATGCCCGTGATCGTCCGCGTGCCCGTGATCGTCCGCGTGCCCGTCGTGGTGCGGGTCGTCACCGCCGCGCGTGCGCCGTGACAGCACCGAGCTCACCCCCAGACCCACCAGCATCACTGCCACGAGCAGATCGAGCCCCAGCGCCACCGGCGCAGGCACCGAGGCGCCGGTCGCCACGAGCGCCCCCCCGGCCAGCACGATCACAGCCGCGTGCCCCGCGCCCCACAGCGCCCCGGCCCTGGCGGCCCGCGTCACCGTCCCGCCGCGCGCCACGAACGTGCAGACCGCGGCCAGGTGATCCGCCTCGAGCGCGTGCTTCACGCCGAGGCCGAAGCCGAGCATCGTCGCAGCCACCAAGCTCATGCCCCCCTCGTAGCACAACCCCGCGCGCCCGTGTCACGCGTGCGCCCTCACGAGCTCCAGGGAGGCATCGTCTCCGGCCCTTTCCGCCCCATCGGCTGTTCAAAATCCAGCCCGCAGTCCGCGCACACGACCGGCTCCACCTCCATCAAGAACGGATTCGAGAGCTGGCGCCGTGGCGGCACCCCCTGCCCCCCGCAGCGCGGGCAGCGCCCGTCCGCCGTCGCCCGCGCCGACCCCGGCCCCGCGATCACGCCGTCGTCCGAGGCGTCCGTCGCGGCCTGCGCGCGAGGCGGGCGGGAGCTGGGCTTGCCTTCGGCCACCAGATCAGCGTGCCACGCGCCGCCCAGCGAGAGAAGACAGAGACCCTCACCAGCGCCCCCGAGCCACCCCACCGAGCCTGAAAAAATCCACAAGCCGCCGAGGTCTCCCCACCCTCTCATGACTCAGACCCCGAGCGCCCCTCCCACGTCCTCCACCCCTCCAAGATCCTCCACCCCGCCGACCTCGAGATCGAGCGCGCGCCCCAGCATCGGCCCGCTCCCCAGCGCCACATCACGCACGTCCCGCCCGCGCCCGGTCAGCGCGCCCAGCGACGTCACGCCGTGCTCGCGGATCCCGCAGGGCACGATCATCCGGAACGCGTCGAGGTCCACCGCGACGTTCAGCGCGAACCCGTGCATGGTGACCCAGCGCGAGATCCGCACCCCGATCGCCCCGACCTTCGCGACGTCGCGCGCCCACTCCGGGCCGGCCCACTCCGACGGCGCCTCGCGGTCCACCCAGACCCCGATGAGCCCTTCGACCACGCCCGCCTCCACGTCGTGCTCGCGCGCGATCAGGATCATCACCTCCGCGAGCGCCCGCACGTAGCGGCGCACATCGCACCGGTCCGGCCGCAGGTCCAGGATCGGATAGCCGACGAGCTGACCGGGCCCGTGATACGTCACGTCGCCGCCGCGCCCCGTCTCGACGAGATCCACGCCGCGCGCCTCGAGCGCGCCCGGCCCGAGCAGGACGTTCCCCGGCTGGGCGCCGCGACCGAGCGTGATCACCGGCTCGTGCTCCAGGAGCAGGATCACGTCCCCGACGCGGCCCGCCTGCCGCGCCTCGACGATCCGCCGCTGGAGATCGTGGATCGGCGCGTACCGACGCCGCCCGATCCACACGGCGCGCGCGCCGCCCATGCCCGCTACTCCGGGACCTTGCGCCCGAGATCGCGCTGTTGATCGCGGTACTCGTCGATGTACCCCGTGAAGTTGCCTGCGACCTCGGGATCGAACTGCGAGCCGGAGCAGCGATCGATCTCCGCCACCGCGACCTCGTGCGGCAGCGCGCGGCGGTAGGAGCGGTCGCTGGTCATCGCGTCGTACGTGTCGGCCACGGAGATGATGCGCGCGATGATCGGGATCTCGTTGCCGCGCATCCGGAGCGGGTAGCCGCGGCCGTCCCAGCGCTCGTGGTGCAGGTGCACGCCCGGGATCAGGGGGTGCAGGAACTTGATCGGATCGAGGATGTCGCGGCCGTAGACGGGGTGGCGCTTGAACACCTCGTACTCGTCGTTCGTGAGCTTGCCCGGCTTGTTCAGGTTGAGCACGCAGCCGATCTTGCCGATATCGTGCATCAGCGCGCTCTGCCGGACGATCTCGATCTGGTCCTCGGACAGGCCGAGCCGCCGGGCGAGCATCACTGCGTAGAGCGCGACCCGATCGGAGTGGCCGGCGGTGTAGCGGTCCATCTTGTCGATCGCCTTCGCGAGGCCCTCGATGGTCTGCTGGAAGGTGGCCTGCAGGTCCTCGTAGAGGCGCGCGTTCTCGATCGCCGCGGCGGCGCGCGACCCGATGATGCTGAGCAGCTTGCGCTGCCCCTCGTCGAAGCGCTTGGTCCGGGTGAACGACGCGACCGCGATGAACCCCATCAGGCGGTTCTGCATCCGGAGCGGGACGGCGACCAGCGACGAGAGCGGGAGCTCGGGCTCGAGCTCGAAGAAGCGGAGCCCCTTCTGGCCCTGCTCGAGCAGGAGCGCGTCCGGGCGGAGGTGCTCGACGATGCGCTCGGCGTGCAGGCGGCCGAGCGCGGCGCCGGGGTCCACGCCGGCGCCGCGGATGCTCTGGCGCTCGAAGAGGCCGCCGCTGCCGCTGTCGAGCCACGTGGAGATGAGGTCGCCGCGGACCTCGTGCAGGCAGCTGTCGGCGACGGTCTCGAGGACCTGATCGAGCGAGAGGCTGGCGGCGATCGCCTCGCTGACCTTGTAGAGCGAGAGGGCCTCGCGGAGGCGGATGTTCTCCGCCGCCATGCGCTGCTTCTCGATGCCGCGCTGGACGACGTGCACCACCTCGTCGAGCTTGAAGGGCTTGAGGACGTAGTCGTACGCGCCGCGCTTCATGGCGTCGATCGCGGTCTCGACGGTGCCGAAGCCGGTCATGATGACGGTGAGCGCGCTCGGCGCGGTCTTGCCGATCTCGTCGAGCAGCGCGATGCCGCCCATGCGGGGCATCTTGAGGTCGCTGATCACGAGGTCATAGTGGCTCTTCGACAGCTCGGTCAGCGCGCTCGTGCCGTCCTCGGCCGTGCGCACGTAGTAGCCCTCCATGCCCAGGAAATCGGCGAGCATGTCGCGGATCACCTTCTCGTCGTCGACGACGAGGATGCGGGGGCGTTCTTCCGGGAGCAGAGACATGCGGCCGGCGAGCGTACCAGATCCGGCCACGCGGCGGTCCAGGGTCCTTGCTCCGCGATCACGCCGACAAACGAGTCATGCATCAGCTCTCCGGGGTAGCGACCATCGGGAGCGTGGGGGTTCGGGGGCGCAGCGCGGCTCGTCCGCGCGGAGCCCCCGAACGTCGAGCGCGCGGAGCCCCCTCATGGGCGGGGGGCCCTGCCCCCCTCAGTCGTCGTCGCCG
>CAYQYG010000554.1:0-5238 GCA_964421485.1 uncultured Polyangiaceae bacterium
GCCGCGATCACGCCCGCGCCCTCGCCCGGCTCGCGCGGCGCGCCGGCCTCGGGCCCGCCCGCGCGCGCACCGGACGAGCGCGCCGCGCCGCACCGATCGAGGTCCGTGACCAGATCGCGCAGCATCACCACCGCGCGCACCGGGGCGTCCGCGATCGCCACGCGCTCCGCGCGCACGCGCAGCGTCCGCGAGCCCGGGTCCGCGAGCTCGATCCGGAGGTCCACCTCCTCGCCGCCCGCCGCCGCCACGCTCGGCGCGAGCAGCAGCGCGCCCGCGGCCCGCGCGCGCGCGACGAGGTCGCGCTCCTCCGCCGGCGCCTCCTCTTCGGCCCCGCGCCCGTTCAGATCGACCGAGAGCCCGAGATCCTGCGCGGCGTCCGTGAGCAGCGCGTCCAGCCCGCCCGCGACCAGCGCGAGCGCCCGCTCCGATCCTCGCGGAGCTCCCGCCTCGACGACGGCCGTCGGCAGGATCACCGCAGGCCGCCCCGCGCTCGCGGCGCGCGCGGGCTCCGCCGCCGCGCGCCCTCCTCCGGGAGCCGCCGGAGGCGCCCCGAGCGCGCCTCCAGCCAGGAGGTGCCCCGCGCACGCGAGGGCGGCGGCGATGGCCCAGGCCCGAGGCACTAGGCTCCTTGCGAGGCAAGCGCAGGGAAGAGCGAGTCTGCTTGCAAGACGGTCCCAGCTCCTCGGGGTAGCGACCATCGGGAGCGCAGGGGGCGGAGCCCCCTCATGGGCCGGGGGCCCTGCCCCCTAGAACATCACGACGCCGCTGGCGAAGATGTCGAACGTGTTGCTCTCGTCGACGTAGAACCGGCGCCCGACGTGGTTGATCGTGGTCCGGTAGTTCGGGTTCGGCTGCCCCGTCACGGTGTAGCTGCCGTCGCCCTCGCTGCCGCCGCGGCGGCACGGGCCCGCCTTGCCCGCGTCATCCTTGAGGTCCGGGTTGCAGGGCTGATCCCCGCCGATCCCGTGCCCCTGATCGTGGCGGTACCCGAGCCCGAACTGGAACTTCACGAACTCGCTCGCCTGCCAGGTCACGCTCGCGGACGCGCGATACGATCCGTACGGCTGCACGTCGCTGAGGCCCGTGAAGTATGTCCGCTGCGACCCGGGATCGACGACGGAGGGCGCCTGGCACGGCGTGTTCGGGTTGCCGTCCGAGCACGCGCCCGGATCGTAGCTCGGGTTCGCCATGTACCCTGCCCACTGCGGGTTCCGCAGCGAGGGATCGTCGCTCGAGCCGAGCGCGTCGAAGAGCTCCGAGTAGTCCCGCCCCTCGGAGTGGTACTGGCCCGCGAGCCGCAGATCGAACGTGAGCCGCCCGTACTTCTCGCGGTTCTCCCACGGGATGATCATGAGGCCCATCATCACCGTGCCGACCATCGGCGGGTGGTTCACGAGCGAGCTCTCGAGATCGGTGATGCCGTAGTCGCTCGACTCCTGCTGGAACTCGAACAGCGCCGAGAAGCCGCCGTACGGCTCCACGTACTTGATGCGCTTCGACAGGATCGTGTGCACCTCGAGCCCGATCGTCCCGCGGCTCACGCCCGGATCGCGCTCGGACGCGTCGTTGCCCTCGAGGCTGCCGTCGACCTCGCCGTTGCGGTTGACGTCCCCCGGGTCCGCGCACTGGACCTGCCCCTCGGCGTGCTTGGGGTTGCAGGCGTGCATCGGCTCCCCGATCGAGAAGCGCCCCTCGATGCCGAGCAGCCAGGTCGGCTTCGTGCGATCGCGCGCCTGGTTCATGATGTCGAGGTCGAGCCCGACCGCGATGTGATCGATGCCGCTCCGGTCCGGCGACGTGAACGGGAGCGTGAAGAGCGCGCGCCCCGGCGATCCCTCCAGCACCGTCGCCTCCCGGCCCGCCGTGCCGTCGAGGTCCGTGAGCTCGCGCGAGTGGTTCAGGATGATCGGCAGCGAGATGTGCCCCGCGAGATCCTTGTAGATGCCGAAGTCGACGCGAGGGATGAGCTTCGACGTCGACTCGGCGTAGCTCGCCACGTTCATCAGGTTCGACGTGTACCTGCCCGTCGTGAGCCCCGGCTGCGCGATGCTCGTCTCGCGGCGGATCACGGCGCTCCGGCTCGAGTACTCGAAGCCCAGGCTGATGTTGATGTCGAACGGGTCGCCGTCATCGAACGCGTCGATGACGTTCGTGACCTCGCCCGGCTCCATCATGATCCGCGGCTCGGTCGCGCTCCGCGGCTCGTCCGCGCGCGCCCCCCATGGGGCCAGCGCGGCGATGAAGGCTGCCCCCAGCGCGGCGATCGCGATCGCCCCCTGCCTGCCCCCGTCGCGATGCCCTGCTCTGCGGTCGGCCAGGGCCGCGCGCTCGCGCTCCCCGCCGCACCTTCCGAAGTGCGTGCGCATGGTTACCCGTCGGACGGACGCTAGCGGCCGACGGCCGAAGGTGTCAATCCGCATATGGCCTGTCTCCCGGTGTTTGGCCCCACGGCTCCGTCCGGCGCGCGGGCTCCGGGCCGCTAGCGGGGGCCTGGCGCCCCCTCGTCCGAGTCGAGGAAGATGTCATTGGTGATGTCCTCGGCCGCGAGCTCCTCGCGGGCGTGCGTGAGGTCCCGGGAGGTCTGATCCAGCCGGTCCGCGAGCACGCCGAGGAACTGCCAGAGCAGCTTCACGGCGAGCTCGTGCTCCTTGCGGAGGATCTCGAAGAAGTCGGACCGCCGGATCGCGATGAGCTCGCTCTTCTCGACGGCGGAGACCGTCGCGGATCGGGGCATGCTCCGGATCAGGGCCATCTCGCCGAAGTGCTCGCCGGGGCCGGCCTCGCTCAGCACCGCGTCGCCGCGCACGATGCGCACGAGGCCCGAGAGCACGATGAAGAGCTCGTCGCCGCGGTCGCCCTCGCGCACCACGATCTCGTCCGGCTCGAAGGAGAGCACCTCGGCGACCTGCATCACCCGCAGCATCTCGCGCTCCTGGAGGCGCGCGAAGAGCGGCATCTTGGTGAGCACGTCGCGCTTCAGCGCGAGCAGGCGGGCGCGCATGCTGTCGCGCGCGTCGCCCTGGCCCAGGCGGACCAGGATCGCGGTGATGTTGTCCTTGCCGCCCTTGCGGTTCGCGAGGTCGATCAGGCCGTTCGCGGCCGCCTCGCCGTTCTCCTCCTCGAAGAACGGCTCGAGCTCGGCGGTGTGGGCGATGTACCCGTGCAGGCCGTCCGAGGCGAGGAGGAACTGGTCGCCGGGCAGCACCTCGATCGTCAGCGTGTCGACCTCGACCCGCTCGTAGACGCCGACGGCGCGCGTGATCGCGTTCTTCTGCGCGACCTTCTCGATCTGATCGCGGGTGAGCTTCCCCCGCTTGATGAGCTCGTTGTAGACCGTGTGGTCCTCGGTGACCTGCTGGATCTTGCCGTCGCGGAGCAGGTAGATCCGGCTGTCGCCGACGTGCGCGATGTACCCGTAGGCGCCGGAGATGAGCAGCGCGGAGAGCGTCGTGCCCATGCCGCGCTTGGTCGCGTCGGCCTTCGCCTCCTCGTGGATGCGCGCGCAGGCCCGCTGCACCGCGAGCTCGAGCAGGGAGGTGATCTCCTTCATCGGGGTGCGCAGCCCGCCGCTGCGCGCCCGGTTCTCGATGAGCTCCCGCTCCTTCTTCAGCTCCTCGTGGATGATCCGCACGGCGAGCGCGCTCGCCACCTCGCCCGCCGCGTGCCCGCCCATCCCGTCCGCGACCACGAAGAGCGCGAGCCGCTTGTCGACGAGGTAGTTGTCCTCGTTGTGGTCGCGCATGCGGCCGACGTCGGTCGCAGCGTAAAACCGGATGTTCTCGGAGAGGCCCATCGGTTCGGGCAGCAGGCTACCCGAGGCAGCGGGAGGAAATCACTAGGCGTGTGCGCCCGCGGCCCCGGACCAGGGGTTCGGGGCAGCAGGCGCGCCTCACTTCGCCGCGGCCCGCCGGCGCGCCGTGGGCTACCCTCCCCGCCCATGACGCCGCCCGAGGACCTCCGCGCCCGCGCGCTCGACCTGCTCAGCGAGGGGGACACGGCCGGCGGCATCTCCGACCTCAGGGCGCACCTCGCCGCGGAGCCGGACGACGAGGGCGCCTGGCTCGCGCTCGGGACGGCGTACGCGGCGATCGCGCACTGGCCCGACGCGGCGCGGGCGCTCGGGCGCGCGGTCGAGCTCGACGGCGAGGTCGCGGACGCGCGCCTCCTGTACGCGCGGGCGCTCGTCGCGCTCGGCAAGCTCGACGACGCCGCGTTCCAGCTCCTCCAGGCCGCGCGGCAGGACCCGCCGGATCCGCGCGCGCTCGTCGAGCTCGGCGTCGTGCTCTACGACAAGCGCCTCTACGACAAGGCCGCGCGCTGGCTCGCCGAGGCGTGCGAGGCCGCGCCCTCCGACCCGCGCGCGGCGTACGCGCTGGGCCTCGCGCACGAGGCGCGCCGCGACATCGCCGCCGCGATCGCGGCCTACCGCGAGGCGCTCCGGCGGGACCCCGCGCACGCCGACGCGCGCCTCACGCTCGCCGACGCGCTCGCCGGCGCCGGCGAGCACGAGCAGGCGATCGCCGAGCTCGAGGCGCTGCTCTCTCATCCCGTGCGCGGCGCCGATCGCCCTGCCGAGCGGGCCGCGCGCAACCTCGAGGTGCTCCGCCACGCGCTCGCCGAGATGCGGGCGCGGCGCCTGCTCGGCAAGACGGAGCGGGACCTCGAGCGATCGGCCCTGGTCGTCGAGGCCGGCTTCAAGCGCCGCGGCCCCGTCACCGCCGCCGGCGGCGAGCAGCTCGTCCGCTGGACCGCGCCGCTCCTCGAGCTGCACGTCGCGCTCGATGCCGCAGCTCCACCCTCGATCCGATCGATCCACCTGGCGCTGACCGATCCCGGCCGCGCCGCGCGCGCCGAGGACGACACCTTCAAGGTCACGGTCATCGCGAAGGACGGCCGCCGCGAGCCCGTCGATTTCGGCACCGCCGCGTCGCTCACCTTCCTCCGCGAGGCCCTCGGCTGCCCCATGACGCAGGCGAGCGAGCTCCTCGCGCGCCTGCTCCAGGGCGCCCCCTCGGCCGAGTGGGGCGGCGCCGTCGTGCGCTTCTCGAGCCTCGACACCGGCGAGCCGGGCGGCAAGCCGCGCCCCGCCCGCCACGGGATCCTGGTCGCCCCCGCATCCTGAGGGAGGAGAGAGAAAGAGAGGATCACAGGGAGGCGGGGAGGCGGGGAGGAGAGAGAGAAAAGAGAGAATTCTCTGATCTCTGATCTCTGATCTCTGATCTCCCCGCCTCCCCGCCT
>CAYQYG010000555.1:0-5232 GCA_964421485.1 uncultured Polyangiaceae bacterium
CCGAAGGTCACCCAGTGTTCGACATCCTACATCAGGGTGCGCGCGGGGGGCCAGCGGCCGCTCGATGCGGAAGCCCTTCCTGAACAATGTCGTGCCCGGCGCTTGTTCAGCGACCGGCGCCGTTGTAGGAGGTGAGCGTTCCTTGTCGGTCATCGCGCAGGCGGCGGCCGACGGCTTGAGGCGTTCGAGCACTGGAGGCGACATGAGGTCCACGCATTTCTTGGGGTTCTTCGTGGTGGGGATGATCGCGGCGCTCGCGGCCGGCTGCGGCGATGACGACGATGGGTCCGGGGGCTCGGGGACCACGACCACGACCACGACCACGACCACCACGACCACCACGACCACCACGACGACCAGCACGGGCGACGGGAACGACACCTTCGAGACCGCGGAGGAGTTCTCGCCCGGGACCGAGGTCGAGGGAGCGCTGGAGGCCGCGGACGAGGACGTCGACTACTACACGTTCGCGGGCAACGCCGGGGACCAGCTCCTCGTCCAGATCACGGCGAAGCCGGACTCGTCGCCGTTCGATCCGACGTACCTCGACACGGTCGTGACGCTCTACGACGCGGACCAGAACCAGATCGCCCAGAACGACGACCCGACGCCGCGCTTCTCGAACGACAGCCAGCTCTTCACGGTGCTGCCCGCGGACGGCACCTACTTCGTGCGCGTCGCGGAGTGCAACCTGCTCTTCCCCGGGCAGTGCGCCGACCCGTCGCTGATCGTGAACACGGGGTACACGCTCTTCATCGGCGGCATCAACCCGGACATCCTGGTGAACGAGGCTGCGGCGGCCACCACCGACATCGGGGCCTACACCGCGGGCGCGAACGGCTACGGCGCGAAGATCCTCCAGGGCGGGTTCTCGGCGGACTCGGAGGCCGACGCGTACCTCTTCACGATCCCCGCCGACGTGGCGCCGGACCAGGGCGACCGGGCTGCGGCCTGGTTCAGCTTCTTCCCCACGGGGCCGGACGGGAACGGCTCCTCGACGGACATCCAGCGGGCGACGATCATCGACGTGACGCCGGGTGATCCCGCCGAGAACAGCATCGTCGCGGAGGCGAACCCCTCGCTGGGCATGGACCTCTTCGGGCCGCTCGTGCCGGGCCACAACTACCGCATCGAGATCGCGCACTCGGACGGCGCGGCCGGCACGAACCCGTTCTACTACATCTTCAACTTCCCGGACGCGAAGTCGAACCCGGTCGAGGACGAGACGCTGAACAACCAGCCGAACAGCAACGACATGCCGGGGTCGGAGCAGGCGCTCGTCCAGCAGGACAACGGCGACGGGACCTTCAGCTACTTCATCGAAGGCGACATCGACGTGGCGGCGAGCGATGTCGACCGCTTCTCGATCGACGTGCCTGCGGGCGTGGATCAGGTCACCGTGGCCTGCGGCGCGTGGCGCTCCGGGTCGGGGCTCCGCGACCTGACGCTGACGCTGATGGAGGCCGACGAGACGCCGGTCACCGGCGGGTCGGCGACCGAGACCGAGACGGACGACGCGCTCGCGCAGCAGGTCGTGATCCCGGCCGGGGCGACGCAGCTGCTCCTCAAGGTCGCGGCGACGCAGCAGGGGACCGTGACCGGCAAGTACTACCGCTGCGGCATGACCTTGTTCAACTCCGCCCAGTGATCGGCTCGGCGCGCCGCGCGTGATATACGCGCGGCATGCGCCTCCGCCCCCTGGCCCTCCTCGCCCTCCTCGCCGCCGCGTGCGGCCCCGCTCCCCAGCCCGATCCCGTGACGCCGGCCAGGCCGGGCGCGCCGCCGGCCTCGACCACGATGGCCGAGGCGCCGCCGGCCGCACGGCCAGAGCTCGATCCCGTGGCGGTCGGGACGACGCCGGACGGGATCAGGCAGCTCTGCGATGAGCACCTGGCGCTCGCGCAGCAGCACCTCGACGAGATCAAGAAGCTCAAGGAGGTCAAGCCCGAGGAGCTGACGTTCGCCAGCACGCTCGGGCGGTTCGATGACGCCATCCTCGAGGTGAACAGCGCGGGGGAGCTCCCGTACCTGATGGGGGTCGCTCACCCGGATCCCGCGACGCGGGAGGCGGCAAAGCTCTGCGAGCCCAAGGTGGACAAGCTGACGACCGCGATGTGGCTCGACGCCGACCTCGCGGCCGTCATCAAGGCCTACGCAGCCAAGGGGGAGAAGCTCGAGGGGGAGCGGGCTCGGCTGCTCGCCGATGTGCTCCGGGACTTCCGGCGCAACGGGCTCGATCTGCCGCCGGAGAAGCAGGCGCGGCTCCGCGAGCTCAACGAGCAGATCACGAAGATCGGGCAGCAGTTCATGTCGAACCTCGGGGAGTCGGCCTCCATCGAGGTGGCGCCGAGGTCGCTCGAGGGGCTGCCGGCCGACTACGTCGCGAAGCACGCGCCCAAGGCGAACGGGAAGGTCGAGATCACGACCGACTACCCGGACTACTTCCCGTTCGTGACCTACGCGAAGGACCGGAAGGCGGCGCTCGAGCTCTACAAGCTGTCGACGAACCGCGGGGGAGACAAGAACGTGAAGCTGCTCGAGCGGCTGCTCGCGCTGCGCGCGGAGAAGGCGAAGATGCTCGGGTACAAGTCCTGGGCCGACTACGCGATCGAGCCGCGGATGGCGAAGACGAGCGGCGCCGTGCGCGACTTCCTGGAGCAGGTGCGGGGGGCGCTCAAGGAGCCGGCGAAGGCCGAGATGGCCGAGCTGATGAAGGAGCACGTGCGGCTCGGCGGCAAGAAGTCCGACAAGCTGGCGCCGTCAGAGCGGTACTACCTGGAGGACAGGGTCCGGAAGGAGAAGTACTCGTTCGATTCGCAAGCGCTGTCCGAGTACCTGGAAGTGGGCGCGGTGAAGAAGGGGCTGATGGAGATCACCGCGAGGATGTACGGGATCGAGTACCGGGAGGTGCCCGCGAAGGCGTGGCACCCGGACGTGACGGCGTACGAGGTGCGATCCACCAGCGACGGGGGGAAGGTGATCGGGAAGTTCTACCTCGACCTGTACTCGCGGCCCGACAAGTACAAGCACGCGGCGATGTTCGGCGTGCGGACGGCGAAGCGGCTCTCCGACGGGACCTGGCAGACCCCGATCGCGGCGCTGGAGTGCAACTTCCCGAAGCCCGCCGGCAGGGCCGGAGCCCATGAGGGGGCTGCGCCCCCTACGCTCCCGATGGTCGCTACCCCGGAGACGGGGGGGTTGATGTCGCACGAGGACGTGGTGACGTTCTTCCACGAGTTCGGGCACGTGCTGCACCACATGCTCACGCGGTCGGAGCTGGCGTCGTACTCGGGGACCGCGGCGGTGCGGGACTTCGTCGAGGCGCCGAGCCAGATGTTCGAGGAGTGGGCGTGGTCGCGGGAGGTGCTCGACCTGTTCGCGCGGCACCACAAGACGGGGGAGAAGATCCCGGACAGCCTGTTCCAGGCGATGACGCGGGCGCGGAGCTTCGGGCGGGCGCTGGCGACGCAGCGGCAGATCTTCCTGGCGAGGCTGGATCAGGAGCTGCACACGCGGGATCCGGTGGGGGACTCGACGAAGGTCGTGGAGGAGGTGCAGCGGGCGACGGACTCGTTCGAGTACGTGAAAGGGACGCACTTCCAGTCGAGCTTCGGGCACCTGATCGGCTACGACGCGGGGTACTACGGGTACCAGTGGGCGCTGTCGCTGTCGCGCGATGTGCTGACTCGGTTCAAGAAGGAGGGGCTGCTGAGCCAGGCGACGGCGCGATCGTGGCGCGAGGAGGTGCTGTCCAAGGGGGGCGGGATGGACGAGCGGGAGATGATCTCGCGGTTCCTCGGGCGGCCGCCCAGCCACGAGGCGTACCTCGCGTACCTGCAGGGTAAGGAGTAGGTGGCCGGCAGCGGCTGACGGAAGAGAGAGAAGGGAGAGAAGAGAGAGAAATTCACAGGGAGGCGGGGAGAGCAAAGAAGAGAGAGCACAGATCAGAAATCTCCTTCTCTCCTCTCTCTTTTCTCCCCCCTCCCCGCCTCCCCGCCTCCCTGTGAATCTCTCTCTTCTCTCCTCTCCGATCCCGGCCGCGGCGCTAGGGCTCGACGGCGATGCCGAGGGCTTCGCGGAGGTGGTGGAGGTCGTCGGAGACGGCGAAGCCGTAGAGGTCGCCGATCTTTTCGGCGGGGGAGAGGAGGCCGGCGGGGTCGGCGTGGAGGAGGGCGGTGGCGACGAGGAGGTCGCCGCACAGGAGGAGGCCGGCTCGGGTGGCGCAGCGCTCGACGGCGCCGGCCCAGTGCGCGAGGTCGGCGCGGGCGCCGGCGCGCTCGAAGGAGGCGACGGCTTCTTCGAGGCGCGCTCGGGCTTCGTCGTCCAGGCGGTCGTCGATCTCGGGGGAGAGGGACAGGACGGTGTCCTCGAGGGCTTCGGGGAGCGGGAGGTCGGGGCGGGAGACGCGGGCGGCGGCCAGGAAGCAGGCGCCCAGGTCCTCGATGGAGGGGTAGTGGAGGAGGAGGCGGTGGGCGCCGATGTGATAGGCGAGGTGGCTGCCGACCAGGAAGGCCAGGTCCGGGAGGGTGCGGTTGCGGAGCGCTGAGCTGCCAGCGATGACGCTGGGCTCCTCGGCCATGACGGCGGCGAGGCCGATGGGCGCGTCCTCGCGGAGGTAGATCGCAGGGGCAGGGACGTCGAGGAGGCGGCTCGCCCAGGCGAAGGAGCGGACGACGCTGACGGTGCTCTGCTGAGGGTCCTGGCGGGCGCGCGGGTCGAGCTGGGCGAGCTTGCCCTCGGCGGCGCGCTGGGCGAGGCGCGCGGCGATCGCGGCGTCCTGTACGGCTTCGAGCACGGCATCGAGGCGCGGATCGCGGTCGGCTGGGCGGAGGAGGGCCCAGGCCTCGGGGGTGAGGACGCGGGCGACGCGGGGGACGCCCTGCGGGCGGTGCTCCTCGTAGATGAAGCGCTCTCGGGGCTCGGCGACGCCGAGGTCGACGGTGACGCTCGCGGCGGACCAGGCCTCGTCCGGGCGGCGGAGCTTCTGGAAGACGTCGAAGAGGTCGTGGAAGACGCGCTCGCTCGCGGGGTCGAGGACGGCGGCGACCTGGAGGTGGGCGGCGGCGCGCTCGAGGCGGCCCGCGGCGCGCGCGAGGTCCGCGGCCATGAGGCGGACGGCGAGGTCCTCCGGCTTCTCGGCGACGGCTCCCTCGAGGGCGTCGAGCGCCGAGGCGGGGTCCTCGAGGTGGTCGCGGAAGAGGAGGGAGAGGCGGCGGCAGAGCTCGAAGCGGA
>CAYQYG010000556.1:0-5206 GCA_964421485.1 uncultured Polyangiaceae bacterium
GCCGCCCCCGGCGCCTCCTCCCGCGCCTCCGCCCCCGCCCGCCCCTGCCGCGGTCGAGCCGCCCGTCCAGGCCGCCGCCGAGGAGGAGGAGGAAGCGCCGAGCTCGTCGACCGAGGGCCCGCCCCCGCCGGTCGTCCCTGCGATCCGCAAGGGCGCCCGCGCCGCGGTGCGCAAGCGGGGCGCGCGGTGAGCCACCCCGGCGCCCGCGAGCAGCTCGTCCGGCTGCTCCGCGAGCGATCCTTCGAGCGGAAGCGCGTCGTGCTCGCCTCCGGCCGCGAGAGCGATTTCTTCATCGATTGCAAGCAAGCGATCCTCACGGCCGAGGGCCACGCCCTCGCCGGCGCGCTCATGCTCGACGCGCTCGACGCCCTCCCCGAATGCGACGCCGTGGCCGGCGTCGAGCTCGGCGGCTGCCCGCTCGCGAGCGCCGTCTCATTGACGAGCTACGTCCGCGACCGCCCCCTCCCCGCGCTCTACGTCCGCAAGGAGGTGAAGGACCACGGCTCCCGCCGGATGATCGAGGGCGACCGCGCCCTCCGCCCCGGCATCAGGGTCGCCATGCTCGAGGACGTGATCACGACCGGCGGCTCGACCTTGAAGGCCGTCGAGAAGCTCCGCGCCGCGGGCGCCGAGGTGGTCGGGGTCGTCGCATTGGTCGATCGCCTGGAGGGCGGCGCCGAGGCGATCCGCGCCGCCGGCCTGCCGGTCGTGGCGATCTGCACGCGGCGCGATTTCATCCCCGATCCGGCGGCATGATCCGTCCCGGGGCGCAGAGGCTCGAGAATGACACGCACCCGCCCTGCCGCGCCCGATAGCGCCGCGCGCTGCTGCAAGCGATCGTAATCGGTGTGGGCGTCGAGGTCGGCGCGCCACGACCGCGCGGGCGCGAGCAGCACGGCGCCGTCGTCGAGCCGGCGCGCCGCGCCCTGGCCGAGCTCGGCTTCCCGGCGCCCGCGGGCGGCTGGGACGCCTTCGACGGCTTCCCTGCCCCCTCGCCCCCCCGGCCTTGACACGCTGGAATTGGCCCGACTAAGGTCGCGCGCAATGCCGCAATGCGGTCGGGGCACGCGCGCGCCGCGCGCCCTCGCCGCCGGGGGGCAGGGAAAGCGGCCTCATGAAATTCGTTATCCTCGCCACACCCTTCTTCGACGACAAGACCCTCCACTTCCTCGACGCCACGCTCGACCTGCCCTCCGTCCGCGTGGCCGTCATCAGCCAGGCCTCCGAGGACGACCTCCCCGAGCCCCTGCGCGTCCGCCTCGCCGATCACGTGCGCGTCGAGGACGCGCTCGACAGCGGCGCGCTCACCGACGCCGCCCGCCACCTCGCCGACCGCTTCGGCCCCCTCCACCGCCTGCTCGCCATCAACGAGCACATCCAGGTCCAGGCCGCCGAGGTCCGCGAGCGCCTCGGCGTCCACGGCATGCGCCCCGAGGCCGCCTGGAATTTCCGCGACAAGGCCCGGATGAAATCCGTGCTCCGCGCGGCCTCCGTCCCCTGCGCCCGCCATCGCCTGGTCACGAGCGTCGAGGACGCGCTCGATTTCGCCGATACGACCGGCTTCCCGCTCATCGTCAAGCCGCCGAGCGGCGCGGGCGCCGAGTCCACCTTCCGCGTCGAGAGCCTCGTCGAGCTCGTCTCGGCCCTCGTGGCCAACCTGCCCACGCCCGGCAACGCCGTGCTGCTCGAGGAGTTCATCGTCGGCCACGAGCACTCCTTCGAGACCATCTCCCTCGAGGGCCGCCCCCTCTGGTGCTCCCTCACGCGGTATTTCCCCTCGCCGCTCGAGGTCGTGAGCACGCCGTGGATTCAATGGTGCGTCGTCCTCCCGCGCGAGGTCGACGATCCGCGATACGACGACATCCGCCGCCACGGGACCCGCGCCCTCTCCGCGCTGGGGATGGACACCGGCCTGAGCCACATGGAGTGGTTCCGCCGCCGCGACGGCTCGATCGCCGTCTCCGAGGTCGGGGCCCGGCCCCCCGGCGCCCAGTTCTGCACGATCATGTCGCGCGCCCACGATTTCGATCTCTATGCCGCCTGGGCCCGCCTCATGATCGAGGGCGAGTTCGATCCCCCCGAGCGCAGGTACGCCGCCGGCGCCGCCTACCTCCGCGGCCAGGGCGAGGGCGTCGTCCGCGCGGTGCACGGCCTCGACGAGGCCGACCGCGTGCTCGGCGGCCTCGTGACCGACGTCTCCCTGCCGGAGATCGGGAAGCCCCACGGCAAGGGCTACGAGGGCGACGGCTACGTGATCATCCGCCACCCCGAGACGCGCGTCGTCGAGGAGGCGTTGCTCAAGCTCGTGAGCATGGTGCGCGTCGAGCTCGGATAGCCCGGGCGCGCCCGCGCGCCGTCGCGAGCGCCCCGCAGCGCGCGCTGTCACCCGCCCGCCGACCTCTGCTAGGGTCCCCGGCCATGTTCACCCCGCGGCTCTTCCACGAGGCCGACAAGGACCGCCTGCACGACCTCATCGACGCGCACAGCTTCGGCGTGCTCGTCGCGCACGGCGTGCAGGGCGGCCCGGAGATCTCCCACCTCCCCTTCCTCCTCGATCGCGGCGACGGCGCGCGCGGCACCCTCCGCGTGCACGTCGCGCGCGCGAACCCGATCTGGCGCGTCGCGCTCGAGGGCCGCGTCGTCGCCGTCTTCTCGGGCCCCGACGCCTACGTCTCGCCGCGCTGGTACGAGCGCCCCGCCGAGCACGTCCCGACGTGGAGCTACGCCGTCGTGCACGCGCACGGCCGCGCCGTCGGCCCGATGCCGCCCGGCGAGCTCCGCCGCCTGCTGGAGGACCTCACCGCCCGCCACGAGGCCTCCGCGGCGGCGCGCGGGGAGGGCTGGGGCGTCGGCGACATGGAGCCGGGGCTCGCCGACGACCTCGCGCAGCGCGTCGTCGGCTTCACGATCCCCATCGACCACCTCGAGGGCAAGCTCAAGCTCGGCCAGGACCGCTCGCCGGCCGACCGCGCCCGCGTGCAGCGCGCCCTGGAGGAGCGCGGCGCGCCCGCGGACCTCGAGATCGCGCGCCTCATGCGGCACGGCGGCGCGGGCGAATCGTGATCCCGATCGCGGCGCTTGTCGCGGTTGCGCGCGGCGGCTAGAAGGCCGCTACCATGATGCGAGGCGCGCTCAGCGATATCACCAAGGCCGTCGGCCACACCCCGATCGTCAAGCTGAACCGGGTCACGGAGGGTCTCGAGAGCGAGATCTACGTGAAGTGCGAGTACCTGAACCCGGGCGGCAGCCACAAGGACCGGGTCGCCATCAACATGATCCGCGACGCCGAGGCCGCGGGCCTCAAGCCCGGCGGCACGATCGTCGAGGCGACCAGCGGCAACACCGGCGCCGCGCTCGCGATGATCGCGTGCGTCAAGGGCTACAAGTGCGTCTTCGTGATGCCCGACAAGATGTCGCAGGAGAAGATCTCGACCCTGCGCGCGTTCGGCGCGCGCGTCGTCGTCTGCCCGACCGCGGTCGAGCCGGAGGACCCGCGCAGCTACTACCAGGTCGCGAAGCGCATCGCCGAGGAGACGCCGAACTGCTTCTACGCGAACCAGTACCACAACCCCTCGAACCCGAACGCGCACTTCCTCTCCACCGGGCCCGAGATCTGGGAGCAGTGCGGCCACGAGCTCGACGTCTTCTGCACCGGCATGGGCACGGGCGGCACCATCAGCGGCACCGGCAAGTTCCTGAAGCAGAAGAAGCCCGACATCCGCCTCGTCGGCGTCGACCCGGTCGGCTCGCTCTATTACGACTACGTGAAGACGCAGCGGATCACGAAGCCGTTCGCGTACAAGGTCGAGGGCATCGGCGAGGACTTCTTCCCGAGCACGATGAACCTCAACATCATCGACGACGTCATCCGCGTCGACGACAAGGAGTGCTTCCTCATGACGCGCGACCTCGTGCGCCTCGAGGGCCTCTTCGTCGGCGGCTCCGGCGGCGCGGCGGTCGCGGGCGCGATCAAGTACGCCCGCGCGAGCGGCCGCAAGGAGAACATCCTCGTCCTCATGCCGGACGGCGCGTCCAAGTACATCTCGAAGATCTTCAACGACGACTGGATGCGCGAGAACGGCTTCCTCGAGGAGGAGAAGGGGCTCGGCACGGTGCGCGACCTGCTCGCCGGCAAGCCCGCCGGGGGCGTGGTCACGGCGGACGCCCACGACAAGGTCCGCGAGGTGATCGGCCTCATGAAGTCGCACGGCATCAGCCAGGTCCCCGTGCTCGCCGGCGGCAAGCTGCGCGGCATGGTGCACGAGGTCGACCTGCTCCGGCACCTCGTCGACGGCCGCGGCACGCTCGACTCGAGCATCGGCGACCTGGTCGAGAGCGACTACGCGACCGTCACCCCGTCGACCAAGGTCGAGCTCCTGAAGGGCGTGCTCAGCGACGCGAAGCTCGCGATCGTGCTCGAGAAGGAGAGCGTCATCGGCGTCATCTCCAAGATCGACCTCATCGACTACCTCGCGCGCATCGCGACGCCCGCGGCCCTCTGAGGCCGCCCGGGGAGCGCCGGATGGAAGCGATCCTCCATGAGGTGCGGCGCGCGCTCCACGATCACATCGTGGGCGAGATCCTCCTGCGCCGCGCCCCGCTCGGCCCGGACGAGGACCTCTTCGAGGCCGGCTTCGACTCCATGTCGCTCGCGCGCGTCCTGGTCTTCGTCGAGCGGCGCTTCGGCGTGACGATCCCCGACGAGGACGTCGTGATCGACGAGATCTCGACGCTCGAGAGGCTGTCGCGCTTCGTCGCCGCCCGCGTCGCGGCCGCCCGCCGCGCGAGCCCCGCGCCGTGACCGGGTCCTGGCGGCTCCGCGGCGACGAGCTCGCGGCCCGCGGCGGCGCGATCGCGCTCGCCTCGCGCGGCGCGACGCTCACCTACGCCGAGCTCGCCGGCCGCGCGGCCGCCGTCTGGCGCTGGCTCCGCCGCGTGGGCGTGCTCCCCGGCGACCCCGTCGCGCTGCTCTCGACCGGCCGCGCGCTCGACGAGCCCGTCGCGCTCACCGGCGCGCTCACCCTGGGCGCCGCCGTCGTCCCCCTCGACGCGACCGCCCCGCCCGCGCGCCTCGCCCGCGTCCTCCGCGCCCGCGCCTGCCGCGCGCTCATCACCGACGCCGCCGCCGCCGCGCTCGCCGGCGCCGTCGTCGCCGAGCTCGGCGAGGCCGCGCCCGCCTGGGTCGAGGTGGACCCCGAGGGCCGCG
>CAYQYG010000557.1:0-5202 GCA_964421485.1 uncultured Polyangiaceae bacterium
GCCGCTCGCGAGCGGCGCGCCGCGCAGCGCCGCATTCGAGGGCATCGAGGGGACCTGGAACGCCAAGATCAACGGCTACGCGCTGACCCTGCGATTGGAGGGTGCCGGCGGCGAGCTGCGCGGCGCGCTGATGAACGAGGTCGGCGGGACGGAGCCCCTCGACGAGGTGCGCTGGGAGCCCGCGACGCGGTGGCTCTCGTTCCGGCGGCCGGTGTACCAGCAGTTCTTCCGCCTCCGGGTTCTGGAGGGCGTATTCGCGGGCCGGTTCTCGTCACCCCCGCTCGGCAGCGGCCCCCGCGCCGCTCCGCCGAGCTGGCCTCGCGAGTTCAAACACGTGTTGAGCGGCTTTCGCGTCGACGCCGTGAGCCGGGCCCTCACCCCGCGCGTGTGGGAGGTCTCGCTCGGGGACGAGCAGGCGCGCCTGCGGATCGACCGCGCGCCCGACGGCGGCTTCGTCGGGCGGTTCAAGGTCTACGCGAGCCGCTCGGCGGGGATGCGGGCGGAGCAGCTCGAGCAGGACGTGGACGTCGCGTCCTGGGATGGCAGCGCGCTGGAGGTGCTGCTGCGCGGCGCGGTCCTCCCGCGCCGCCTCACGGCCGTCGCGGGGGACAGGACGCTCGAAGGGACCTTCACGGACGGCGACGGCGCGCCTCGCGCGTTCACCGGGACCCGCGTCGAGGTCCTCTCGTACGGCCTGTCGCCCCGCGCCCCCGAGGAGCGCGCGGCGTGGCAGGAGGAGACGCGCCGCCGCCTCGCGCACCTGGTGATGGCGGGCAACCCGAGCCCGCTCTCGCGCGAGGTGGTCCCCCTGGCCGAGCGCGCGCCGGTGGAGGGCGCGCGTGCCCCGGGGCGGGACGACGGCGCGGCTCCCGCGGCGTACCGGCTGCGCGAGCTGCGCTTCGACTGGACCCTGCCCGATCCGCTCGGGGGGGCCCCGCTCCGGCGCTCGGCGCACGCGTACCTCGCCGTGCCCTCCTCGCTGGCCGAGGGCCGGCGCGTCCCCGCGGTGATCGCGCTGAATGGTCACGGGGGCAGCGCGTACCAGGTCATGTCGCCGGGCAGCCCCTTCTGGTACGGCGACTCCTTCGCGCGGCACGGCCACGTCGTGCTGGCGATCGACGTCTCGCATCGCCCCGACAGCCCGCTTCACGACCTCGCGGTCGGCGACGACCCCGCGCACGGCAACGGCCCGCACCCGTCGCTGCGCGGACAGGAGGCGCCCGGCAGCGACTTCGAGGAGGACGGCGAGCGCGCGTGGGACGCGATGCACGCGCTCGACTGGCTGATCGAGCAGCCCTTCGTCGACGGCGAGCGCGTGCTGGTCACGGGGCTCGGCCTGGGCGCAGAGGTGGCCACCTGGGTCGCGGCGCTCGACCCGCGCGTGGGGATGCTGGTGGCGGCCGGGTTCGCGCCCGATCTCGGCGTGATGCGGCACAACGGCAGCCACCCGTGCTGGCGCTGGACGCACGGCGACGTGCGCGATTACATCGACGTGGCCGACCTGCACGCCCTGATCGCTCCGCGCCCCTTGATCCTCGAGAGCGGCCGCGCCGATGGCACCCAGTCCCGTCACGGCGTCGCCATGGACAAGCAGGTCGCGCGCCGCGCTCGCGCGGCCTGGGGCGCGGAGGCAGGCCGCTACGTCCATTACGTGCACGACGGCGCTGCGGTGTTCCGGGTGGGAGGCGACCGCCCAGGCAGCCGTGAACGGGGCGTGCGAACCCCGCTCCTGATCGAGCCGCGGAGCCCGTGGTCCACCGACTGGCAGCTGGACCCCACCACCGAGCCGAGGGCCGGAACCCTGCACGCCCTCGTCAGCGAGCTGTGGCGCCTTTGACCTGGGCCTCCTCCGCCCGGAGCTACAGCGCCGTATAGATGGTCGAGAACGACGCGGCCTCGCCGCGGAGCAGCACGCCGATCCGCGGATTCGGCGCCTTGAACGTGTGGAGCTTCGCGTTCCGCACGTCGAGCAGCGCGAGCGCGTGGCCGGGGCACGACTCCGCGAGCCCGCCCGCGAGCAGGTTGAGCACGACCGCGGTCCGCTTCGAGGAGAGCGGCTCGCCGCGGAAATAGATCTTGATGAGGTGCGGCTTGCCGTCGATCACGAGCCCCAGATCCGGGTTCACGTGGATCGCGACGTCGCCGAGCTGGACGCTCCCCGTCTTCGGCTCGAACCAGGTCATCCTGGCCGAGGAGAGGAAGCGGCGATAGCCGTTCACGATCGACGGGTAGATACGGCGGCGCCGATCGTCGTGCTGCGCGGCGAGGAACTCGTCGAGCACGCTGTCGGGCTTGCCGCTGCGGTGCATGTCCACGATCGCGTCGCGGACCTGGCGATAAAAGTCGAATGTCAGCTCGTCCTTCCGCTCCTTGAACTCACGGACGCCGGCGAGCTTGGGCGTACCCGCCTTGAGGACGAAGTCGACGAAGTACGTCAACGAGATCTTGTTCATGGAATCTCCTCTTCGATCGAGCAATCCCTGGGTCGGTTCACCGCAGGATCCGGTCATTGCGACGTCCTGGGTGTGTATCACGGCACCGCCGCCCCCGACCGTATGAAATGCCGCCGCTAGGACGGTCTATGTCCCGGCGTCGCGGGGCCGAGATCTCCGTCGATCGCGGCGCTTCGCGGCGCCTGGGCGGACCGGGGCGGGGATCGGAGACGCGGGCGGGCGCGCCCCCATTCCCGCGCGACGCGCGGATCGATCCAGCGCACCAGTTCAGGCGACAGTCCTGGGCGAGGTCGTTATGGCGCGCCGCGGCGCGGGTCAGCGCGGGCAACGGGACGTGATGGGCTGGAGGTAGTGGCCGACCTCGTCGCGCCAGTACTCGCCGTCGAATGGCCAGATCTCGTGGTCGCCGGTGAGCGCCAGCGGCGCCGGGGCGTCCTCCGCGGCGACGGGCGCGAGGTCCGGGTCCCGCCGGGCCTCCGCGACGTCGGCGAGGATCTTCCGCGCGTCGAGCAGGTGGGCGTCGAGCTCCTCGAGGGCGCGGTCGAGGCGCGCGCGGACGAGCGCGGCGGCCTCGCTCACGGCGATGTCGCGGGCGAGGCTCAGCGCGTCGGCGACGTCCGCGCCCAGCGGCGAGGCCCGGAAGGCCGCGGGCGCGCGCGCGAGGCGAGCGATCTCCCCGTCGATGCCGCGGATGTGGTCGCGGTGGGCGTCGAGGTCGCGGGCCGCGAGCGCGGCCTCGACGTGCGGCCTCGCGCGGGGCGACACGCGCGGGGCGCCGGCGCGGACCTCCTCCAGCAGCGCGAGCCGCCGGGCGTCCGCGCCCTCGCCGTCCTGGCCGGCGAGCAGCGCGGCGAGCTCCGCGCGGACCGGCAGGTAGCGCCGGAGTGACCGCGCCGCGATCGTCGTCGCCTCGTCGTACCGGCAGAGCACGAAGGCGACGAGCGCGCGGAGCGTGTCCGCCTCGGGGTAGACCCGGCCGGAGAAATAAGGCGCGTCCACGCTGTGGAGGTTGCCGAGCGCGCGCACGTAATCGGCGACCATGAAGTGCACCCACGCCTGCTCGAAGAGGCTCTCCTGCCACGCGGCGCCCCAGGGCTCGACGCGGCCGTAGACCTCGACCGCGGCGCGGAGCCGGGCGGGGTCGATCGACGGGGCGCCGCTCTCGCCGAGGTGGAGCGACGTCGAGTAATAGGTGCGCCCCATCGAGAGCAGCGCGACGTCGCGGAGCCGCATCGCCTCCGCGTCGCCGCGGCGGCGGGCGGCCGCCTCGGCGCGCCCGAAGGCCCTGGCCGCGCGCCCCGTCTGGCGCAGGCGCACGCGCGCGACGCCGGCCTGGAGCTCCGCCGTGACGTACCGCGGGCTCGCGGGGCTGACCCGCTCGAGCCGGTCGGCGGCCTCCTCGAAGGCGCGGCGGGCGTAGGCGTCGCGGCCCTGCCAGTAGGCGAGCTCGTCGCGCGCGGCCCCGTCGAAGCGGGCGAGCGGGGCGGCGCCGTACAGGCCGATCGCGCCCATGGCGCCGGCCGGCTCGGGCAGCTCGCCGGCGAGCTTGAGCAGCCACGGCAGCGCCTCGTCGCGCCGGGCGTGCCCCCGCGCCGCGGCGACGCTCGCGAAGACCGCGAGGCTCGCGTTCGGAAAACGCAGCCGGTAGAGCGCGATCGCGAGGTGGTGCTGCGCGATCTGCCGCCGCTCCTCGGCGTCGCCCGTCTCTCCGGCGACCACGCGCCGGAGGCCGGGGGCGGCCTCGCCGAACCGCCCGGCCGCGAAGAGGGCCTCGGCGCGCGAGGCCTCGGCGCTGGCCGGCCCGCTGACCGCCGGCGCGTCGTCGCCCTCGTCGTCGCCCTCGTCCGCGGCCGCCGGCGCGCTCGCCGCGTGCAGCGCGACGGTGAGGGCGATGGCGAGGCAGAGGGCGGGCTTCATTCCAGGGGCTCCACGCGCGATCGCCGCGGCGCCAGGATACCCTCGATCGACCCGCCCGGTGGAGCTCGCCGTTCGCCGCCCTTGCGCCGCGCGCGTCCGGCGGCGATCCTGCGCCCATGACCAAGGCGGCCATCGAGCTCAGGGTGCGCGATCTCAGGACGGGCGACGCGTCGATCGTGGGGTTCGAATCGGAGGAGGCCGCGCTGAAGTGGCTCGCGGCGCGGCCGCGGTACACGGACGTGCTCGGCGCCGCGACGCTCGATCTGCCCTCGGAGCTCGTCGGCCGGCTGCGCGCCGCGCTGCGCCCGCTCGACGCCGAGGAGCAGAGGCTCGAGGACGCGCTCGACGCCGCGGCCCAGGAGGCCGCGCGCAAGCGCAACGAGGAGCAGAAGGCGCGCGAGCAGGCCGAGCGGGACGCGCACCGCGCCGCCATGCGCGGGGCCGATCCGAACCGCCCGATGGAGGTCCACTGGACGTTCAACAGGGAGATGGAGCTCACCGATCCGGCCGACGAGCGCCCGATCACCGACGAGGCGCGCGAGGCGGTGCTCGCGTGGGTGCGCGAGCGCGACGAGTGGGTCCGCGATCGGGGGCAGGTCGTGGGCGACGCGAAGGTGACCGTGTGGCCGGGGCCGCTGCCGGCGTCCGCGCGCGGGGAGCGCGTGAAGGGGGGGACGTTCATCCCGGTGTCCGCGCCCGCCAAGGGCGAGTGAGAGGGCCGCGCTGGGGGGGGCACAGGGCACAGGTGACCCGCCCGCAGCTTCCAGCCTGAAACCGGTCACGGCGCCGCGAGCCTCACGGCCGCCCCGGCGGCCTCGATGATCACGTTGTG
>CAYQYG010000558.1:0-5196 GCA_964421485.1 uncultured Polyangiaceae bacterium
GGCGCGCGGCCGGGAGCGGCGCGCCGTGCAGCTTCTTCTCGATCGGCGCGGCGCCCGACGGCTCCCGGGCCGCGCGCCGGCTCCCCGTCGCGGCGCGCCCCGGCGAGCGCGCGCGCCTCGACGCGGCCGCGCTCCGCGCCTACCACGCCGCGCCGCCCGAGCCGTGCGCCTCGTGCCCGCTGCGCCCGGTCTGCCGCGGCGGCTGCCAGGTCGTCTCGCGCCACGAGCGCGGCGGCCTCGCCCCCGATCCCGAGTGCCCCCGCGTGCTCGCCCACCACGCCGCGCCGCAGGCCGCCGCGCGGAGCCCCCGAGCCTCCACCGAGCCGTGATCGACCTCTGCCCTCCGCCCGAGACCTCGGCTGTCTTCCTCTACGGCGCCCGCCGCGCGCTCCTCGTGCTCCACGCGGCGGGCAGCATCGTGCTCATCGGCGCGGCGACGCACCACGCGCTCCACATGCGCCACTACCTCCGCGGGCGCTTCGGGCGCGCCGCGCTCGAGAAGACCTACGCCAAGGTCGTCGCCGCCGCGTACGCGGTCACCTTCGCGCTCGGCGCCCTGGTCTACCCCGCGTACCGGGTGCACGTGCGCGGCCTCTACCTCGACCGGTACGCGCGTTTCTACTCCGGCCTCTTCGACGTCAAGGAGGTCTTCGCGTCGCTCGCGCTGCTCGTCGCCCTCGGGCTCGGCGCGCTCGCCTACACGCTCCGGCCCGCAGAGGAGCGGTGGCTCGTGCCCGTGTACGCGGCGATGAGCTTCATCGTCTGCGCGGTCGTCTGGCTCAACGTGGTCGCGGGGCTGCTCGTGGCCTCGGTGCGGGGTATCGGGTGAGCGGCGCGGCATCCCCCTCCGCCTCGGCGCGCGTGGTCGCCGCGCTCGTCGCCGCGCGCGTCGCGTTCGGGCTCGCCTACCTCGGCGGCTCGCTCCGGCGCGCGCCGATCCCCTGGTATCACCCGCTCGATCGCGCCTGGTCCTTCGGGAGCGAGCCGGGCGGCTTCGCGATGGAGTGGTTCGGGCGCTCCGCCGCGGCGCTCGCGCTCGGCCTCGCCGCCGGCGCGCTCTGCTGGGCCCTCGCGGCGCGCGGCGCGGTGGCCCGCGCGCTCGCCCGCCCCGAGGTGGTCCTCGGCATGGCCCGGGCCGCGGGGCTCACCATGCTCGTCGACTTCGTGTACTTCGGCTGGGTCCTCATGCACCCGACCGCCGCGCCCCTGCCGCTCGCGCCATGTCCGCCGTAGCCTGGGCCGTGTGCGCGGCGTGGATCGCGGCGGCCGCGGCGATCGCCGCGATCCGCGGGAGGCGCGGCGCGCGCGAGGGCCGCCTGCCGCTCGCGGCGCGGAGGCTCCGGAGCCCCACGCCGCACCTCTTCGCCGCGTACCTCCTCGTCGCCGCGTGGGTCACGCCGCGCTCGCCGGGCGAGACCGCCTCGCCGCTGCTCGGGCTCGCGCTCGCGCTGCCGGCCGCGTACGCCCTGGCGACGCTCTCCGCGATCGGCTCGCCCCGGCCCTCCCGCGCCGAGGCCGCGCTGCTCGCCTTGCTCCACGGCGGCGCGCTGCTCGCCGCGGCGGCCGTGGTCCTCGCGATCTCGTCGCCCCGCTTCGTGCCCGCCTGGCTCCGCTAGCTCTCGACGAGGGGGCTCGCGCGCCCCGACGGCGGGGGCACCGCGCCCGGGCACATCGCCCCGGCTCCAATTGCAGTATTGATTACAGGCCTTTTCTCGAGATCAGGATCGCGGTGCGCTCGATCTCGTGCATCGACGCGGTCACCAGCGCGGCGCACGTGTGCTTCCGGACCTTGAGCACGCGGAGCTCGCCGTAGGTCTCGTCCGGGAGCATGTCCTCGGCGATGCCGTACTGCAGCTTGTCGACCTGCGCGGGGCGCTCGTCCTCGACGCGGGCGCGCAGCCTGGCCATCGTCCCGGCGCCGGGCAGGGTCTCCACCCAGCGGTCGCCGCGCCGGATCGCGAAGAAGCGCTGGCCGGGGCGCACGCCGTCGTCCTCGCCCTTGTCGAGGAACACGACCTGGTGCTGGCCGAACAGGTGGTGGGGGTAGATGGACGCGATGATCCTCGCCTCCAGGTCCTTGTCGCTCGCGGCCGGCGGGATGACGTCGAAGCGGCGGAGGACGGGGCCGACCCGCGCGCCGCGCTCGATGACGTCGAGGGACTCGACCACGCGCGCGCGCACCATGCGCGTCTTCGGGTTGTAGCGATCGACGCGCGCGGTGCCGCGCACCGAGACGAGCTCGCCCTCGGCGTCCCCCGAGCCGGCGCGCCGGAGCGGGAGGAAGATCGTGAGCTCCTGGCCGATCGCGATCGGGTGCTCCTTCTTGTCGTCATCCTTCTCCTTGAGGCGGATGTACACGTCGTCGCCCTCGCTGAGGAGCATCTGGTCCTCGGGGCTGCCCACGACCTCGCCCCAGTCGTCGTCGCCGCGGTCGTCGACCCAGCCGACCTCGCGGAGGAAGATCGTCTGCGGCGGGACCCGCCGGGGCGAGAGCGAGCTCGCCCCCATGTTGCCCCGCGTGGGCGCCTCGCTCGGATCGCGCAGCCGCACGTGATCGCCGGGGTAGATCCAGTGGGGGTTCTGGATCTGCGGGTTCATGGCCCAGAGCTGCGGCCAGGTGTACGGGTTCTGGTAGTAGCGGCCCGAGATGTCCCAGAGCGTGTCGCCGCGCCGGACCGAGTGCGACTCGGGGACGTACTGGCCCTCGACCACGAAGCTGCCGTTCTGGCTGCCGTGCACCGAGGCGGGCCCGCCGCCCGGGCGGTTGAGGTCGAACCCGTCCGAGGGGCGCGAGATGTCGCTGCTGCCGCGCGAGCTCGAGGGCAGGTGCGCGTTCGGATCGAACCCGGGCTGCGGGTAGCCGGGGACGATGACCTGCGGCGCGGCCGCGGGCGCGGACGGGACCTGGACCACGGTCACACCCGGCGGGGCGGGCGCCTCGCCGTCGCCCTCGGGGGCGTCCTGCGCGAAGGCGGAGGGGAGCGCGGCCGAGAGCGCGAGCGTGAAGAGCGGGGTGGTGCGGTAAAGCTTCATGGCCTTCGCGTGGAGGAGGTGGAGGGGGACTTGGGATCTGGCTGCGCGCCGGCTCGCGCCGGGCGCGCGATCTCCGCGATCACCTCGCCGCCGCGGCCGGATCGCAGCACGGTGCGCTCGCCCCCGCCGTCGTCGTCCTCGGCGGGCAGCGCCGCGGCCGCGGCGCCGTCGTCGGGCTGCGCGGGCTGCGCGCCGTCGGCCGAGGGCTTGAGGCGGACGACGTCGAGCGCCGGCCGGTCCGGCTCGGCGGCGTCGCGCGGGGCGGCGCCGCGCAGCGGCGCTCGTGTCCGCTCCACCGCGTCGAGCCGCTCCGAAAGCGCGGCGCTCGCTGCGCGCACGCGCGCGAGCTCCGCGCGCAGCTCCGCGAGCTGTTTCTCGGTCGCGTCCGCGCCGCCGCCGCAGCCGGCGGCCAGCGCTGCGATCGCGAGCCCCAAAGAGCAGGCGCCCAGGCCGATCCTCATCGACCCCAGGGTAGACCCCCGCCGGGCCGGCGGCCAAACGCGCGACGAAAGCGGCGCCACGATCCACCCCGTGCCGCCGGCATCCGGGGGCTCCCGGTCCCCCGCCGGCGCCTCCGGCGCCCTTCGCCCGGGACCCCGCTTCTGATAGGGTCGCCGCCCGTGGCTACTGCAGCGAGGTTCAGCGTGCGCAAGATGCTTCTCGTCGCCTCGGCGGCCCTCGCCCTCGCCGCCTCGGCCGGGTGCGGCGACGACTCCGGCACCGGCGGCGGCGCCTCCGGCAATTGCTTCGACTACGGCAGCTTCGACGGCTCCTCGCCTGCGGTGACCTTCTCCGGCGACGTCGGCCCCATCCTCGATCAGTCCTGCGCCCTCTCGATGAGCTGCCACGGCGGGGCCGGGTCGGCCGGGCGCCCCTACATCGGCTCGGACGCCGCGCAGCTCCGCGCCCAGAACATCGCCGTCCCCTCGAGCCGGGAGTCGCGCATGAACCTGATCAACCCGAGCGATCCCGCCCACAGCTTCCTGATGCACAAGATCGACGGCACCTTCGAGTGCGACGCGCTCCTGTGCGGCGGCGACGCGAGCTGCGGCACCCCGATGCCGCCGGACGCGCCGCTCGACGCCGCCGGCGCGGACACCATCCGCCGCTGGATCGCCCAGGGGGCGCAGGACAATTGATCGGCCGGCTGACCGGCCGCGTCGTCGAGGAGGGCGCTGACGGCACGCTCGTGCTCGACGTCCGCGGCGTCGGCTACGAGGTCATGGTGCCCCTCGGCGCGGCGGGGCGGGCCCGCGCGCTGGCCAACGTTCGGGGCTCCGGCTCGCGCCCCCATGTGGAGCCGCCCTCCGCCCCGAACCCCGGCGACGACGCCATCACCCTCTTCGTCCACACCCACGTCCGCGAGGACGCGCTCCTGCTCTATGGCTTCGCCACCCGCGAGGACCGGGCCGTCTTCCGCACCCTGATCGGCATCTCCAGCATCGGGCCCAAGATCGCCATGGGCATCCTGAGCGCCCTCTCGTCCGCGGATCTCGCCGCCGCGATCTCCCGGCGCGACGCCTCGAAGCTCACATCCATCCCCGGGGTGGGCAAGAAGACCGCCGAGCGGCTGGTCCTGGAGCTCAAGGACAAGCTCACCGGCCTCCCGGCCCCGGCGCCCGCGGCGGCGGCCGCGCCTGCGGCCCCTGCCGACACCAAGGGCAAGCTCCTGCACGGCGCGCTGCTCCGCATGGGCTACCGGCCGGCGGAGGTGGACCGGGCGCTCGCGGCGCTCGGCGCCCGGGTGGACGCCGCCCCCCTCGACGAGCTGGTCCGGGAGGCGCTCGCGCTGCTCACGCGCTGACGCTCGACAGACGGCGGCGTCGGCGCATATGCTCGGCCCCGCCGTCAAGCTTCAGGCCCGAGGCGCGGTCTGTCGTTGCTGAGGAGGCGCGGTGATCACCTGTCCGAAGTGCTCCAAGGAGAATCAGGACCACTACAAGTTTTGCCTCGGCTGCGGCGCCGAGCTGCCGCGCGATGCTTCGCCGAAGAAGTTCGCGCCGGGCACGCCGCCGCAGGGCGTACCCGCGGTGCGCTCGGGCTTCAGCGAGGAGTCCACCAGCATCGGCCCCGGCATCCCGCGGCCTGCGGTGCCCGCCTCGGTCGCCGCCGAGCTCGCGGCGCAGCCCGTCGCGTTCGCGCCGCCCCCGGCCGCGCCTGCGC
>CAYQYG010000559.1:0-5179 GCA_964421485.1 uncultured Polyangiaceae bacterium
CCTTGATCCACAGGCGGGCGAGGTGCACCCCCTCCACGCGCGTCCTGTCGCTGATCATCCGCAGGAGCTCGGGCGTGGCGCTCCGGTCATCGGACGCGCCCAGCACGATCGTGCTGCAGGCGCGCTGGATCACGTCCGCCGTGGCCAGCGTCTTCAGGAGCGCGGGGATGACGATGTCGCCCTGGTCGATCAGGAACGATGCCTGGACGTCGCTGTCCGGCGGCACGAGCGCGGACACGCGGCGCCGGATGGTCCGCTTCAGCGGCTCCGGGATCCGCTCGGGCGCCGCGTCCATGCAGCGCATCGCGAGGAGCGTCGCCGTGGGCAGGATGGCTCGCTCCGTCTCGAGCAGGTCCTCGACGAACCTGGCCGCGTCGAGCGCCGGGATGCTCACCGCGAGCACGAGCGCCTCGTGCCACCAGGGATCCTGGCGGTTCTCGATCAGCTCGTCGGCGCAGTCGATCCGGATCGAGTCCAGCGCGACGAGGTACTCTTGGAGGATCAGATCGGCGAACCGGAACACCCCCGGCGCCGGCGAGACGAGCAAGCCGGGGCGCTCCTTGATCTCCTGCACGACGCGCGCGGCGAGCTCGCGGAGGCCGCTCGCGGGCTCGCCCAGCCGCGCGAACGCCTTGATCCGACGCCGGTCGACGGCCTCGTCGATCTCGTCCGTGCGATCGAGGAGGAGGCGGCCGCCCACGCATCGGGCTCCCCCGAGGCGCTCCTCGAGCCAGGCCTGGAGGCCGTCCTCCGTGATCTCCGAGACGCGACGCCAGTGCATCTCGTGCGCGAGGCAGCTCCACAGGGCCCGCTGATCGTCGAGGCTGAAGCGCGGGAGCACCGCGTCCTCCGCGGGGTTGGCCGGGACGGAGGCGAGGAGCCTGGCCTCGACGTCCGCGGCGACGAGCGCGCCTCGCTGCTCGGGGGTGCGCCGCGCGAGGAAGCGGTGCGCCGGATAGACGCGGGAGCCCTGCGGCGGCAGGAGCGCGGCGGTCGTGAAGCCGGCGATATCGACCCGCGCGAAGCCCGGGATGCCGGTGCGGCGGGGGCGCGTCGTCACCACGATGCGCGCCTCCGGGTGGGCCTCCGCGAATTGCTCGATCGACTCCGAGAGGCGCCTCGCCTCGGCGCCCGCCTCGTCCAGGCCGTCGACGAGGATGAGCGCGCGGCCCCGCGCGATCGTCTCGCGCAGGAACCGGATGGCCCCGCGCGGGCAGACCTCCGCGATCGTCCGCTCATTGAGGAGGGGCTGGGGCAGGAGCTGCACGGGGATGACGAAGGGGATGCTCCTCGGCTCCCGCGCCAGCGCGTCGACGGCGAGGTACCCGATGAGCGCCGTCTTCCCCGAGCTGCGCCCGCCCACCACGACCACGCGCCGCCGCAGGGCGAGCAGATCGGAGATCGTGCAGGGCGACGGCAGATCCTCGCGGCGCGGATAGACCATCGGGCCCTTGGGGTGCTGCCGCTCCACCTGCGCGTGCACGTGCCGCAGCTCCTGGCGGATCTCGGAGCAGTGGTCGACCTCGATCTCGTAGAGGACTCCGCGGGGCGCCTCCGGCGGCGAGGTCGTCGGTTCGCACCAGAGCCATGCGCGCAAGGGGTCGATCGTGCTCATCCAGGGCGCCTCCGCTACGCCGCGGCGCTGAAGCTGCACGCGCCGCGATCGGGCGGCAAGGCCGGAGGCGCCGCGGTCGGGGCGAGCCGGTGCGGCGCCACGCCCGGGAGATGCGATGCGCTCAGCGATACAGGCTCGGGCGCGCTTTGCGGCGCGGGGCGGGCGGGGCCGCGCGCGCGCGCGGCGGGGCGTCCGGGAGCGAGTCCGGGGTGATCGCGCCGGGCTTCGCCGGGGCGGCGCCGCGCGCGTCGGGGAGCGAATCGGGCGTGATCGCGGAGGCGGCGCCGCGCGCGTCGGGGAGCGAATGGGGCGTGATCGCGGCGGGCTCCGGCGCGGGGCTCGCGGCGGCGGGGCTCGCCGCAATGGGAGTCGCCGCCGCGGGGCTCGCCGCGACGGGGCTCGCCGCAATGGGGCCCGCGCCCGCGGTCATCGCGGCGGCGGGCCGGGTCGCGGCCGAGGCGCCGGGGGAGGAGGGCGTCGCGCCGCCGAGGGCCGTGAGCAGGGCGAGCGCGGCGCAGGCGCCGAGCGCGGCGACGCCGGCGATGAGGCCGATCCGGCGCGCGGGCGCGGGCGGCGGGACCGAGGGCGGGACCCACGGGGCGAGCGGATCGCCGGTCCACGGCGGGGGCGAGGGGGGCCGCGCGCCGGTGGTGCCGTCGGTCTCCTCGTCGAGCTCACGCGCCGCCTCCGCCGCCGCGTGCCTCGCGAGCTGCGCGGGCTCCGCGACGGGCACGGCGAGCGGCGCGGGCCTCGCGATCGGGGCGGCGAAGCTCGGCCCCGAGGCCGCGGCCGCGGCGCGCGCATCGGGCCGATCGTGGCGGCTCAGGGTGCTCTCGTTGTCGTCGTCGTCGTTATCATCGACGTGGACGATCTCGATGTCGCTCGAGGAGAGCTCGACGGCGGGGGCGGGGCGGCGCGCGGGCGTGGGGGGGAGCTCGCGCGGGGAGGGCCAGCCGTGGCTGCCCGCGGGCTGCGCGGAGCGCTGCGCGGGGGCGGGCCTCACGATCGTGACGGTCTGGGTAGCGAGCAGGTCATCGATCGCGTCGTCGTCGCCCTGGAGCGATCGGATGAGCTCGCGGCGGCGGCGGAGGGTCTCGCCGACGACGGACTGCACGTAGCGCGCGACCTCGGACGAGGTGGCGACGAGCCCCTGGCGCAGCGCGATCTCCTCGAGCTCCTGGGCGAAATCGCGCACGGTCGGGTGGCGGCGCGCGGCGACCTTGTCGAGCGCGCGCGCGACGGTGCCGTCGAGGCGCTTTCCCAGGGCGGGGACGATGCGCGACAGCGGGGGGGGAGTGACGAGGCCGACCTTGCGGACGGTGTCGGCCCAGCTGTCGCCCTGGAAGAGGCGGCGCCCGGCGAGGGCCTCCCAGACCACGACGCCCATCGCGAAGAGGTCGCTCTGGACGCTGAAGCGGCTGTGATCGATGACCTCGGGGGCGAGGTAGGCGAGCTTGCCCTGCAGCGTCCCGGAGGCCTTGCTGCTGTCCGAGCAGATGTGCTTGGCGAGGCCGAAATCGGTGATGCGCGCCGTTCCATCGACGCCGACGAGGATGTTCTGCGGGGAGACGTCGCGGTGGAGGAAGCCGACGGGGCGGCCGTCCTTGCCCTCGATCTCGTGGACGGCGGCGAGCCCCGCGCACGCGTCGAGGGCGATGCGGACGGCCACGCGCGAGGGGAGCGCCACGCCGCGCAGGGCGCCCTGATCGTGGAGCTCCGCGAGGGAGGCGCCCTCGACGTAATCGAGGATGAGGAGGAGCTCGGAGCCGGTGTGCTCGACGTCCTGGACCGCGACGACGTTCGCGTGATTGAGGCTCGAGGCGAGGCGGGCCTCGGTGGTCATCATGCGCTCGACGGCGGGGTCGTGCGCGAGGTGCGGGTGGGCGCGCTTGACGGCGACGAGGCGGGAGAAGCCGGCGGAGCCGGTGACGCGGCCGATGTACACCGAGGCGCTGCCGCCGGAGGCGATCTTGACGAGCAGCTCGTACCTCGAGGAGCCGCGGAACTCGTCGGCCTCGACCGGCCGGGAGCCCGCGAGGGCCTCGTGCCGGCGGCGCCGCTGGGGTCGGGGGGCCTGCGTTCCGGGAGGGGAGCCCATATCGCCCGAGCCCGCCAAACAAGAACGATGCCAGTGGAGGTGAACCGCGGACCTCTCCGGCGGCCCCTGTCGCCCGGGGGATGGCGGCTCCTGTGAGCGAGCCCCCGTTCGGTGCGGGGGAGGTCCCGGGAATGGCCGGGAGCTCGGGGTGGGGCAGCCCGGATCCACCTGGGGGTAAAAAACATCATCCAGGCGAGGCGCGGATCGGGGGCGCCGCGAGGCCGGGGGCCTCGGGGTGGCGGGGACGGCGCCGCCGCGGCGGCCCGCGCCTAGTTTGGCCCGGAGGCGCGCGAGCCCGTACCGTGCCGCGGACCCACACGGAGGGCCGCGAATGGATTCGATGGATCGTGCGGGCGCGCAGGGCCGCGGGGCCGCTGTGGCCGCGGAGGAAGAGGGCTGGCAGGGGCGCCTCCTCGCGGCCGGGGCCGCGCACCTCCAGGAGGTCGGCCCGCTGGTCGACGGCGCGGATCCGGACGGGCGCGTGGCGCCGCGGAGCCGGCGGCTGTGCGCGGCGCTCGGCCTGCTCAGCCGGGGCCTCTACGAGGCGCTCGGCGGGACCCGCCGCGCCGCCGAGGTGGGCGCCGCGGGCGCGGCGCTCTCGCTGCTCACCAAGGTCGACGACGAGGTGATCGACGGCCCCGCGTTCCACGGCGGGATGGCCGCCGATCGCCGCGCGCTGCGGGCGCGGACCGCGGCCTACCTCGAGCCCACGCTCGCGTCGCTGCGCGCGGCGCGCCCCGCGAGCGGCGAGCCCCGCTGCGCGCTCGCCGCGGACGTGGGCCGGCGCCTCCGCCGCCTCACGGCCGATCCATTGCGCCTCGCGCGCCTGCTCGAGGTGATCGCCGAGGGCTGGCGCACGCAGGTCGACGCGGTCGAGGTGCTGACGAGCCACCCCGGCGCGGTGAGCCTCGCCGAGGTGGCGGGCGTGACGCGCCGGATCAGCGGCCTGTGGCTCCTGATGGTCGCGCTGGTCGGCTCGCTGCCCGAGGACGCGGCGCGCGCTCCCTCCGCCGACGAGGAGGAGGCGTTCCTCGACTGGGGATTTCATATCCAGCGCGCCGACGCGCTCGCCGATCTCGAAAAGGACGGCCGCGACGGCCTGGTGTCCACGTTCGCCGGCCGCCTCGCGTGGGAGCGCGAGCCCGCGCGCTACCTGCCCGCGTGCGCGCGCGGCGACGCGGCGGCGGTGTATGCCATGGTCGCGCGCCACAGGATCGACGAGGAATGCGTGCGCGGCGGCGTCCCGGCCGACGCGCTCGCGGCGCGGCTCGCGGGGCTGGGCGAGGTCCGCGCGCTGTTGCGCTGGATCCACGGCTTCCTGGTGCATCGATACCTGGCGCACCCGCGCTGCCTGCGCGAGCGCGAGGATCCCGCGTTCCGCGCGCTGTGGGAGCGCCGCGCCGCGTGGGCGGCCTACGTCGAGAGCGGCGGCCGCCGCGCCGCGGTGCGCGCGACCCCGGCGCCGG
>CAYQYG010000560.1:0-5178 GCA_964421485.1 uncultured Polyangiaceae bacterium
GCCCGCGCGCCCCGCGCCTCGAACCCCCGCGCGCCGGCCGCCGGGGCGCACGCGGCCGCGAGCAGGATCGAGAGGAGGCCGAGGCCGCGCGCCAGCATCGAGGTGGCCGACGACGGTAGCGCTTGAGGCCGCGCCGTCCAGACCCTTCGCGGTGCCCCGGGCAGAGCGCGAACGCATCCTCGCCGCACGCGAGGCTCACGACATCGCCGCCTCCCCTCCCACCGGGCGAGCCGCCGTCGCCCGCCGACGCGACAGCTTTGAGTACGGAACGCAAACCATTCGTGTGTGACGTGAGGACGTCGCCGGCAAGGGATCCACGCCGGTGGAATTCCCTTGTTCGTGGCGCAGCATACGGATAGTGTACCAATGGCCCTTTCATTCCGATATCACGAGTCGAGCCAGGCGCATCCGGCCCCCCCCACAACCGCTGAGCATTCGCCCCGATCCGCCGGGTCACCTGGAGTGGCCGGCGAGATCGCGTCGCCCTGCGCTCGCCCGGCGCGCAGCGGAGCGAGCGAGGTGTGGATCGAATTGTCCCGTATCGTCGCTGTGATCGCAGCAAAGGAAGAGGTGCATCATGAAGAGGATCATTCCCTGCGTCGCCATGCCGCTGCTCGCCGCCGCCTGCGCGGACGTCCCCGCGCCCGGGCCGATCGATCACGAGGTGATCGCATTCGAGGAGGCGTGCGGGACCGTCGTGATCACGAAGGACCCGCGGGGGATGTCGCACGTGAGCGCGCCGACCGAGGCGCTCGGCTACGCCGGGCTCTGCTATGCGATGGCGCGCGACCGGCTCTTCCAGATGGACCTCCAGCGCCGGAGCGCGCAGGGGAGGCTCGCCGAGATCTACGGGCCGGGCGACGGCGACAGCGTGCTCGCCGCCGATTACTTCATGCGCTCCCAGAACCTGACCGCGTTCGCCAGCGCCCGCTTCGCCGCCGCGGCCCAGCGCACGAAGAACGCCCTCCAGGCCTGCGCCGCCGGCGTGAACAACTACATCCAGGCCGCGACGGCGGCCTCCAACCTGCCGCTCGAGTTCCAGATCCTCGACTACCAGCCCGACCCCTGGACCGCGCAGGACAGCATGCTCGCGTACATCAGCGTCGGCGTCATCTTCGACACGCTGACGTGGTACACGAAGCTCGAGCGGGCCGCGGTGGCCTCGATCGCGGGCGAGGACGTCTCGGCGACGCTCATCAAGGAGGCCGCGGACCTCCCGTCCATGTTCGACGCGCAGGGCAACTTGCGCCCCATCAACGATTTCCTCCTGCCGACCGGCCCGACGACGCCCCAGGCGACCATCATCCCCCTCCCGCCGCCGTGCGCGCCGACGGCGATGCGCGGGGTCCCGCCGCTGCCCATCCACCACCACCACTCCCCGCGGGCGGGCCGCGCGAGCAACAGCTGGGCGGTGGACGGCCACCTCACCGCCACGGGCAAGCCGATGCTCGCCACCGACCCCCATTTCCCCCACGGCACGCCCTCGGCCGTCTGGGTCGCGCAGCTCGAGGTCGACGGCGCGTTCAACATCGCCGGCTGGATGCAGCCCGGCTTCCCGGCGTTCGTCAGCGGTCACAACGAGGCGATCGCCTGGGTCCCGACCTACACGCTCTATGACAGCGTCGACCTCTACATCGAGACCTTCCGCGGGGACCCTGGCGAGGAAGAGGTGCTGATCGACGGCTCGTGGGAGCCGGTCTCCACGCGCGTCGAGACCTTCCACGTGAAGGGCGCGCCGGACGTGCAGCGGACGTTCCGCACGACGCCCCACGGCCCGATCCTCAATGACGGCCTCGACGGGCTCGACGCGTTCGGCACGCTCGCGCTCAAATCGACGGCGGGCCAGCCGGAGTACACGGTCGACGGCTACTTCGACCTGCCGGAGGCGGGCAATTTCACCCAGTTCAGGGCCGCGGTCCTCGAGCAGAGCATCGGCTGGAACTTCACGTTCGCCGATTACGAGGGGCAGTACGGCCACGTCGGCTACCAGAACTCGGGGCTCGCGCCGCAGCGGGAGAGCCCGCAGAACGCGCTCTATCCGGTGCCCGGCACGGGCGGCTACGAGTGGACCGGCTACGCGTACCACAGCGAGCTGCCCCACGTCTACGACCCGCCCTCGCACGTCATCGCCACGGCCAACAACCGCATCGTGCCGCGCGACTATGCCCCGCAGGGCCGCCCGGTCTACCTCGCGAACTACTGGGACATGGCCTGGCGCGCGCAGCGGGTCGTGACGCGGCTCCTCAACGTCGGCCACCCGATCACGACCGCGGACATGGCCTCGATCCAGCTCGACACCCAGACCACGATCGGCCTGCCCCTCAGGGATCTCTACGTCGCGGCCCTCGGGCGCACCGGGCTGCCGGCGGGGGACTCGAGCGCCTCGGCCTCGCTCGCGGCGCTCGCGGCGTGGGACGGCAACGCGAGCGCGAGCAGCACCGGCGCGGCCGTCTACGAGATGCTCACCTTCACGCTCCTGCGCGACACGGTGCTCGACGTGGTCGGCCCCGAAGAGTACCCCTACTTCGCGTACGACGTGTTCATGACCAACCAGCTCTACGGGCTCATGGACGTGCTCCACACCCCGCGCGAGCCGTACTTCGGCATCACGGCGGGCGACGACGCGGGCGCCGCGCGCGACGCGGCGATCCAGGCGGCCCTCGCCGAGGCCGACGAGCTGCTCCGCGGCGCCATGGGCACGGACGTGAGCGCCTGGACCTGGGGCGGCATCCACGAGCTGACCTACAACCACCCGCTCGCCGAGGACGACGCGCGCTTCGCGATCGGCACCTTCCCCGCGCAGGGCGATCCCGAGACGATCAACATCGGCGGCTGGTTCGCGCAGATCGGCCTCCTCGCGCTCTCGCCCCAGGATCTCGCGGCGGCCGGCGGCGTGCGCGCCGCGCTCGCTCAGGACGCGCTCTCCGCCACGCGCATCGTCTGGGACCTCAGCGACCTCGACAACTCGCTCGGCGTGATGAGCACCGGGTTCAGCGGCGATCCGCGCACCGGCCATTACTCGGATCACGCCGCCCCGTGGCGGGCGGGCCAGATCTACCAGCTCCCCTTCACGGAGCCCGCGATCAACCCCTGATCCGGCGCGCGCCCCGGCGGGCCGCCCCGGCCCGCCTCAGGGGCAATAGCGCGTCGCCGGATCCACCGAGGAGCAGGTGTTGAGCGGCGCCCCCGCCCCCTGCGCCACCGAGGCCGTCTCGATGTGGATGTGCGGCCCCGACGAGCACCCCGAGTTGCCGGCGTACGCGACGAGCTGCCCCTGGTCGACGTGGGCCCCGTTCTGGATCCCCGGCGCGAGCCCGTCGATGTGCAGGTACCAGATGTAATAGTCCCTCGACGCGTCCGCCGGGTCCCCGCAGTCGGCCTTCAATTTCACGTAATTGAAGCTGTTCCAGCAGGAGGGCGAGCAGCCGTTGTTGTAGCAGTTCGGGAAGCCGAGCGCGCTGCCCACGACGGTGCCGCTCATCCCGGCGTAGATGGGCGTCCCGATCGCGGTGCCATAATCGATCCCGTAATGGCTCCCGCCGCCCCCGCAGGCCGAGAACGACTGCGTGAGCACGCCGGGCGGCCGCTCGAGGCAGCACGTCCCGCCGCCGGTCGGCGTGCAGGCGTCCGGGGTCCCGGGCGGCATCACGGTGCACCCTGCGGGGCACGTCGTCTGCGACGCGGCGGAGCCATTCTGGCAGTTGTACAGCACGTTCGGATCGCCGCCGATCGGCCCGCCGCAGTAGAGCCCGTTGCCGGAGCCCGCGTTCGCGCACGGATCGCCCTCGGGCTTGCAGCTGTCGGGCACGCCGGGCGGCTGCACCTGGCACCCCGCGGGGCACGCGGTCTGCGAGGCCGTGGACCCGTTCTGGCAGTTATAAAGGACGTCCGGATCGCCCCCGGTGAGCGAGCCGCCGCAGTAGGCGCCGTTGCCGTACTGCGCCGAGGCGCAGGGATCGCTCTGCACGGCGTTGCAGCTGCCGCCGTCGCACCCCGCCTCGCACGGGACGGCCGCCGCGGTCTGCCCGCCCGCGCACGTGTACAGGCTGCCGTGGTCCGCGAGGCCCCCGAGGTCGGACCCGCAGTGCGCCCCGTCGCTGGCCCCGGCGCACGGGTCCTCGGTCGGCGCCCCGCCGCCCGCGCCGCCGCCGCCCGAGCCCGTCGTGGTGGACCCGCCGCCCGCCGCGCCCGCGCCGTCACCGCCCGAGCCCGTCGTGGTGCCGGTCCCCGCGCCCGCGCCGCCGGACCCGCCGCTTCCTCCTCCGAGGTCCCCGTCGCACGCCGCGATCGCCGCGGCCCCCGCGAGCGCCATGAGCCACGCCGCCCTGGTCTGGAGCGCCATCTTCATCCGATCCTCCGCTGCATCGATCGAAGAGTGAGGCCCCGGAGGGTATCACGGCTCGCCCCGGCGATGATCCCCTTCCGAGGCACCGCGGGTCGACTCGTTCGTCACGCTCCAGCGCGTGGACCACGGCTCGCCGAGCGGTGGTCCCGTCGCGACCCCCCTCGGCCCCGGCATTCTCCGATTTCTATCAATCACTCCGGCCGGAAGACAGGCACGAACGCCGCGCAGACAGCGAATACCAGCACCACGCCCGACAGGAAGAGCCCCGCCGCCGCCAGCGCGTTCCGGCGCGAGCGCCGGAGCGGCAGCGCCGCCGCCGCGAGCGCGAGCGCCGTGCCCGCGAGGGCCGCGACCGGCACGAGCCACGGCGAGAGCGCGACCTGCGTCGCCCGCGGGATCGCCGTCCCGTACTCCAGGAACGCGTCCAGCACGGCCACGCGCGCGCGCAGGTGGAACAGCGCCGACAGCCCGACCACGAGGGCCTGCAGCGAGATCAGGGCGAGCAGCGCGGCGTTCCGGCGCACGCCGACCGCATAGCCGATCTCGCCGCCCGCCGCCCGCGCGCGCTCCTCTGCGCGTCGCCCGCTTGCTCTGCGGCTCGCGCGGGCGCGCGTTCCTGTACGCTGTCGCCGTGTCGAAGCCCGCCCGCCGCCTCTTCTTGCGCCCTGCCCGCGCCGCGCTCGCCGCGTCCGCGGCGGGTCTCCTGCTCACCCTCGGCGCCCCCGCACCCGCGCAGAGCCCGCTGCCCCAGCTCCCGCCGCCGGACCCGTCGGCCGCGCCCGCGCCCGGAGCCGCGCCCGCGCCCGGAGCCGCGCCCGCGCCCGCGCCCGGAG
>CAYQYG010000561.1:0-5153 GCA_964421485.1 uncultured Polyangiaceae bacterium
GCGACGCCGATGAGCGGGATCGCGATCGCGAGCCGAACGCGACTCGGTGAACGAAATGGAAAAGTGCGGGTGCGCATACAACGCATGCTAACCGCACACCGCCCCCAGCGTGTGGACGTCTGAAAGGGAGGTTACGCGTTCAGAACTTGCCGCCGACCGAGAGCCCTCCGAAGCCGGGCCCCACCGCCGGCGCCACCATCACGCGCGTTCCGCTCGCCTTGCGCGCCGCCGGCGCCGGAGCCGCCGCCGGCGCCGCCACCTCCGCCGGCTTGTTGAACATGAACTGCCAGACCAGCCCCCCGGCCACGCCCGCCGCCCCCAGCCCGAGCGCCGCCGCCCCGAGCGCCGCCTGCGTTCGCCCCGAGTTGCCCTTGTCCGCCACTTCCTGCGAGCAGTTCACGCGACCGGGGCACTCCGCCTCCGCGTCCGAGATCGCCCCCAGGCCCACCGGCACCAGGATCGCGCCCACCACCATCGCCGCGCCGCCCGCGCCCACCGCGATCCACGGGTTGTATCCGTAAGGCCGCGGCCCCTCGGGCGGCGGCGCGGCCGACGCCGAGGCCGTCGGCGTGGGCGGCGGCGCCGACGCCGAGGCCGTCGGCGCGGGCGGCGGCTTCACCACCGGCTTCAGCGAGCTCTTCAGGTTCTGCACCTTCTCCTGGATCGTCGGCGCGTCCGGCGCGTCGGGCGCGCGCGTCAGGTACGCCTCGAGCGCCGCGATGGCCCTCTCGCGATCGCCCTTCTTCTCGTACGCGTTCGCGATGTTGATCAGGACGCCGTGCGCCGTGCAGTCGAACTCGTACGCGTCGCGCCAGTACTGGATCGCGCGCTCGTAGTCGGCGCGCTCGTAAAACTGCGTCGCCGCCTTGTGCGCGCCCTTCGCGCCCTCGAGATCGGCGGGCGTCGGCGTCCGGTTGCACTGCGGATACTCGCCGGCCGGATCGCCGGCCAAGGCCCAGCCCGCCACGAGGAGCACCCCCGCGCAGACACCGACCCGCCAAGCCCGAAGCACGCGCATGCGACCCGTTCCTCCAGAAGTCGCCGCAGCATACTAATCCGCCCGCTTCGCAGCGAGAAAAAGGAGGGGCAGACCGCAAAGGCCTCACCAGCGCCTCCGGGGCGCGCTCCGCGCCGCCCCGGAGGCGCGGCACGGTTCGCCCGCTCGCGGCCGCGGTCGACGTCGAGGGGTCCGGGCGCGCCCCCCCCGCCGCGCGCCCTGTGCCCCCAAACCCCCGAGCGGCGGCGCCCTTCTGCTAGTCTCGCCCGGGTGATGCTCCCCGAAAGAAAGCAGATCCTCGTCGTTGACGACGAGGCCAACCTCCGCAGGGTGCTCAGCGCCCAGCTCAGCAGGGATGGTTACGAGGTCCACACGGCCGAGGACGGCGAGGCGGGCCTGGCCTTCCTCAAGGAGCACCACATCGACCTCGTCATCACCGACCTCCGCATGCCCAAGGTCGACGGCATGGACCTGCTCCGCGCCGCCCTCCGCGACGACCCGTCCCGGCCCGTCGTCATGATCACCGCCCACGGCACCGTGGACAACGCCGTCGAGGCCCTGAAGACCGGCGCCTTCGACTACATCACGAAGCCCTTCGATCAGAACGAGGTGCGGGTCATCGTCAAGAAGGCGCTCCGGACCCGCGATCTCGCGAGCGCCGACGCCACGCGCGACGTGCCCGCCGCGGCCCCGCGGGGCGGCTCCGACCGCTTCGGCATCATCGGCGAGAGCCCGCCCATCCAGGACCTCTACGCCATCCTCGAGCGGGTCGCCGACACGCCGACGACCGTGCTCATCAGCGGCGAGAGCGGCACCGGCAAGGAGCTCGTCGCCCGCGCCCTGCACGAGAACTCGAGCCGCCGCGACCGCCCCTTCATCAAGGTCAACTGCGCCGCGATCCCCAAGGACCTCATGGAGTCGGAGCTCTTCGGCTACGAGCGCGGCGCCTTCACGGGCGCGGTCGGCTCCAAGCCCGGCCGCTTCGAGCTCGCGTCGGGGGGCACGCTCTTCCTCGACGAGATCGGCGAGATCCCGAACGAGATGCAGGTCAAGCTCCTGCGCGTCCTGCAGGAGAGCGAGTTCGAGCGGGTCGGCGGCATCAAGACGATCCGCGTCGACGTCCGGCTCGTCGCCGCGACCAACCGCGACCTCAGGCGCGAGATCGCGGCCGGCACCTTCCGCGAGGACCTCTTCTACCGGCTCAACGTGGTCCCGATCGCGCTCCCCGCGCTGCGCGATCGGCGGAGCGACATCCCGCACCTCTTCGCGCACTTCATCGCGAAGTTCAACGCGCGCCTCAAGAAGAGCATCGAGGGCATCGAGCCCGACGCGCTGGAGCGGCTCACGTCCCACGCGTGGCCGGGGAACATCCGCGAGCTGGAGAACGTCATCGAGCGCGCCGTGCTCTTCGCCGACGGCGCGCGCATCCGCCTCGACGATCTGCCCGAGGAGATCCGCAGCGGCAGGGCGCAGCCCGGCGCCGCGGCCGCGGCCGCGTCGCCCCCCGCCGCGCCCGAGGTCCACTCGGAGTCGTCGCCCTCCGACGGGCTCAAGGAGCAGGTGAAGGCCGCGATGAGCAGGCTCGAGCGCGACCTCATCGAGCGCGCGCTCAAGCAGACGCACGGGAACGTCACGCACGCCGCCCGCCTCCTCAAGATCTCGCGCAAGGGGCTGCAGCTCAAGATGAAGGAGCTCAACCTGCGCGAGCGCGACCCGGAATGAAGGCGAAGGCGAGCGCGGATCTCCGCGTCGCCCCGCTCGCCGCCGCGCTCGCCCTCGCGCTCGCGGCGCTCTCCGGCTGCGGCCGCGACGGCGCGCGCCCCGGCGGAGGCGCCTCGGCCGACGCCGCGCCGCCCTGGGACTCGGGTGGGCCAGAGCCCGAGCCGCGCCCCGGCATGGTCTGGATCCCGCCCGGCGTGCTCATCGCCGGCACCCCGCCCGAGCGCCTCCCGCGCGTCGCCGACGAGGAGATGGCCGGCGAGCAGGTGATCATGCGCGGCTTCTACGTCGACGTCTTCCCCTATCCGAACGAGGTCGGCGCGATCCCGACGACCGGCATGAGCCAGGACGAGGCCCGCGCGCTCTGCGAGGGCCAGGGCAAGCGCCTCTGCACCGAGCTCGAGCTGGAGCGCGCCTGCAAGGGGCCCGGCAACACCTCCTACGAGTACGGCGACACGTACAAGCCCTCGGTCTGCGGCACGGGCGTGGCGCGGGCGCTGGTCCCGAACGGCTTCAACGCCGGCTGCGCGAGCGCGTTCGGCGTGCACGACCTGCACGGCGGCGTCTGGACGTGGACCTCGAGCCAGTGGCGCCGCGACGCCTCGAAGCCGAACCTCGTCGCGCTGCGCGGCGGCAACGGCCCCGCCGGCGACCTCATCGGCCGCTGCGCCAACGGCCGCGGCGTGAGGCCCGACACCCGCCGCCCCGAGATCGGCGTCCGCTGCTGCGCCGGCGAGCCGAACAGCTTCGAGGTGGTGCTCGAGGTCACGCGCGGCCAGCCGCTGCGCCTGCAGCAGCCCGACGATCGCGTCGCCCCCGGCCTCCAGCGCCTCGTGCCCGAGGAGATCCGCGCCGCGACCCGCGACGCCTCGCCCGAGGATCAGTTCAAGGTGGAGCGCATCTGGACCTGGCACCCGCTCGGCAACGAGGAGCTCGTGCTCGGCGGCGGCTGCGCGCACCCGCCGGGGCACAAGGCGATGTGCGGCGTCGTCGTGGCGCGCATGCGCTTCGACGAGCCCGTGCTCCTCGCGTTCCTCTCGTCCGACTGGTGGACGCCGACCCTCGGCGAGACCGACACCCCGCGGGAGCTCTTCCTCTACGGCGGCGATCACGCCGGCGCGTTCCGCCGCCGCGTGAGCTACGAGTGGGGCCGCATCGGCGCCGCCGACAAGGAGCGCAAGCGCAAGCGCAAGGGCCGCCGCGAGCCGACGTTCGACTGACGCCGCTTGCCAAAGGGTCTGGGCGGGATCCCAGAAGAGAAATTCACAGGGAGGCGGGGAGGCGGGGAGACGAGAGAGAAAGAAGAACAGAATTTTCTGATCTCCCCGCCTCCCCCGAGGGCGCAAGGGATACGCGGACGGGCGACGCGCTCAACCGCCGCCGGCGCCGCCCTCGCCGCCCCCGCCGCCGCCCGCGGCGCCCACGGGCTGACCGGGCCGCGGCGCTCGGGTATCCTCCGCCGCGATGCCGCCTCCCGGCTCCGAGCTCATCGCGCAGTGGGCCTCGATGCGCGGCCTCGCGTACGAGCCGTACCCCGACGAGGACTGGTTCCGCCGGTGGGAGCCGTACGACACGCTCGCGCCGCCCTCGCGCTACTGGAACAGCTGCGTGTGGACCGCGAACCCGGGCCACGCCGTGGTCGTCGAGCCCTGGTACGCGTCCGACGACGGCGAGCCGCTCGAGCGCGCGCTGCTCGGCTTCGCGGTGCACCCGGGCATCACCCGGCGCGCGGCGATGCGCGTCGGCGAGCACTTCATGACCCGCGTCGCCTTCCTCGAGAACCCGCCGCCGCCCAGGGTCGCCCTGGGCGATCCCCTCTGGGATCAGCACGTCGCGACCTTCGCGGCCTCGCCGGAGGTGGCCGCCGCCGCGTTCCACCCGCGCCTCCGCAAGCTCCTCGCCGGCTGGGGCTTCCAGGGCCACCTGGAGCTGCGCGCCCGCGGCGGCCTCGTGGTGCACGCCGCCGAGCTCCGGCCCACCCCGGCCCACTGCGACCGCCTGCTCGCGATGATCCGGGAGATCGTCAACGCCGCGATCGATCCCCGGCGGCGGGTGTAGGCTCGCGCCCATGGCGAAGGTCCTGGTCATCGAGGACGAGCCCGCGATCGCCGAGTCGATCGCCTATTTCCTGCGCCGCGACGGGTTCGCGACCACCGTGGTCACCACGCTCGCGGCCGCGGAGCGCGAGCTCGAGGGCGCGGACCTCGTCATCCTCGACCTCATGCTGCCCGACGGCAGCGGCTTCGACCTGATCGGCCAGCTCCGGCGCGGCGACAGCGGCGCCGCGATCATCGTCCTCTCGAGCCGCGACGGCGAGGCCGACCGCGTCGCCGCCCTCGAGACCGGCGCCGACGACTACGTCACCAAGCCCTTCTCGCCCCGCGAGGTCGTCGCGCGCGTCCGCGCCGTGCTGCGCCGCGCGGCCGGCCGCGCCCCC
>CAYQYG010000562.1:0-5124 GCA_964421485.1 uncultured Polyangiaceae bacterium
ACCGGCGAGGTCCATCCTCGTCGGTGACATGCACCGGCGAGGTCCATCCTCGTCGCTGACATGCACCGGCGACGTTCATCCTCGCCGGTGACATGCACCGGCGACGTCCATCCTCGTCGCTGACATGCATCGGCGACGTTCATCCTCGTCGCTGACATGCACCGGCGAGGTCCATCCTTGCCGGTGACATGCACCGGCGAGGTCCATCCTCGTCGCTGACATGCACCGGCGAGGTCCATCCTCGTCGGTGACATGCACCGGCGAGGTCCATCCTCGTCGCTGACATGCACCGGCGACGTTCATCCTCGCCGGTGACATGCACCGGCGACGTCCATCCTCGCCAATGCATGCACCGGCGCCGCTCGCCGGCACCGGTGACGTGCCCGACGCTGCGGGCATCATCCGGCTTGCGCAAACCCGGCTTCCCCTGGATCCTCCCGCCCGTGAACGACCCCGCTCCCCTCGCCGCCGGCGCAGGGGAGCTTCTGGCCGCTAGCGGGCGAGGCGCTGAGCGGCCGGCATGAACGCCCGGTAGAACACCTCGGGCAGCGCGCGCTGGAGCCGCCAGAACCAGCGGCCGTCGCCGTGCGGCAGCGCGTAGAGCGCGCCCTCGTCGACCGCCCGGATCGCGATGCGCGCCACGCCGTCGGCCTGGATCTTCGCGCGCGACATGACGCGCTCGATCACGTCCTTCCCGAGCTTGCTGTGCGACCGGGCGCGCTCGTGGATCCTCGTCTTGAAGAAGGTCGGGCAGAGCACGGTCACCGTCACGCCGTGCGGGGAGAGCTCGCCGCGCAGCGTCTGCGAGAGCGCGACCACGCCCGCCTTGGTCACGTTGTACGGGCCGAGCTCCGGCACGCTGAGCAGCCCCGCCGTGGAGGCCACGTTCAGGATGTGGCCGGATCGCTGCGCCTTGAAGCGCGGCGCGAACGCGTGGCAGCCGTAGATGACGCCCCAGAGGTTGATGCCCATCACCCACTCCCAGTCGGCGAGCGGCACGTCGCCGACCGGGCCGCCGACGGCGACGCCGGCGTTGTTGATGAGCAGATCCACGCCGCCGAGCGCCCGGTCGGCCTCGCCGGCGAGCGCCTCGACCTCGGCGCTCCGGCTCACGTCGCAGCGCACCGCGGTCGCCGCGCCGCCGGCCTCCGCGACGAGGCGCGCCGTCTCGGCGGCGCCCTCCTCGTCGATGTCGGCGAGCAGGAGGCGCGCGCGGCGCGAGGCGAGCTCGAGGGCGAGCGCGCGGCCCAGGCCCGAGGCGCCGCCGGTGAGCACGACGCGCGGATTGGAGGGGAGGGGCATGGCCGCGGTCTACCCCCGGGGCCCCGCGGCGACAAGCCGGGCGCCGCGCTTCACCGGGCCCGCGCCGCGCTCACTTGCCCCCCTCCTTGCGCGGCTGCGGCTGCGGCCGGAACCATTTCGCGAGGTGGCGCTCGCGGAGCTGCACGAATGCGTCGCGCATCATCGCCTCGTAGACCAGCGCCTCCACGACCCCGGGGGGCGGCGCGCCCTTCTGCTTGTTCAGGATGTCGGTCGGGAGCCGCTGCACGAGCTGGTGCTGCACGCGGAGCGGCTGCGCGTCGCCCGGCAGGATGAAATCCGCATTGAAATAGAACATCAGGCCCAGGAAGATCCCCCGCGGCCTCGTCCTCGATTGCGCGGCGCCGGACGACTCCACGCGATAGCTCACGAGGAGCGTCGGCGCCGTCACGGCGGGCAGGGCCTCGGCGCCGGCGCCGACCTGCGCGCCGTCGAGCCGGCGGCCCGGCGCGAACGTCAGGATCTCCGGGTCGAAGCCCTTCGCCAGCCCCTCCGCGAGCGCCTGGGCCGCGCGCTGCTCGTTCGGCTCGAGCGCGGCCGCGGTGATGTAGCGGCTCGGCAGCGACGCCGCCCCGTTGAACGTCGGGCTCTTGCGGACCAGCGCGTCCGCGCGGTCCATGTCCCGCGACGGGAGCTGCCGGAAGCGGACCTCCACCGCCGGCCCCCGGAGGCCCTCCGGCGTGCGCTTCGGCCCCACGCGCTCCGCGTAGGCGAGCAGCCGCCCCACGAGCTCGGCGTGCTTCTCGCCCCCCTTGGCCATCTCGGCCTTGTAGCGGGCGAGCGCGCGCGCATAGAGCGCGTGCTTGCTCTCGTCGTGCTCCTTCGTGAGCCCGTGATCGGGGTAGCGCTCGGCGAACGACAGGAGCGCCGCGAGCGTGCCCTCCTTCCGCGTCCGCTCGAGCTCCGCGACGAGCGCCGCCCTGCGGGCCGCGTCGACCTCGGCCTGGATCCCCGTGCGCGGGTGCTCGCGGAGGAACGCGTCCACGGCCTCCACCGAGCCGTCGGCCACGGCCAGGCGCAGCTCGGCGCGGGGCAGGAGCACCTGCGAGACCTCCTCGAGGTGCCGGCGGCCGCGGCCCGCGTAGGCCTTGTACGACGCGACGTCGCCGCGCGCCCGCGCCTCCGCGAACATCCGGTCGTCGCTGAGCAGGTTGCGCCCGAGGTAGAGCCCCACGCCCACCACCGCGCCCGCCGCGATCGCGAGGAACACGCCGTACTGCTCCCACGGCGGCGCGCTGCGCGACAGCGGGATGGGCGACGCGAGCGGGCTCTCCACCGCGGGCGGCTCGAGCGGGTCGAGCCGGCGGCGCTCCGCGGCGTCGGGCTGGGCGCGCATCCGGTCCCGCGCCGCCTCGACCGCGCGCACGAGCTCGTGCGCGCGCGAGGCGTCCGCGAGCGGGAACGAGAAGCTCCTCCCCCGGAAGCGCGCGATCAGGGACCGCCCGCCGGCCGCCACGCCCAGGAGCCCCGCGAGCGGATAGACGCGCAGCCGGTGATCGCGCGCGTCGATCACGCCGGCGGGGAACAGGAACACGCCGGGCCCGAACGGCAGGGCCTTGAGCCGGGCCCGCCACGCGAGCGCCTGGATCCCCCCGAGGATCGACGTCGCGGCGAGCAGCATGTACGCCCCCGCGACCGGCTTCGGCTGCAGCGCGAGGGCGCTCTCGACCGCGCCGTAGCCGGCCACGCAGAGCGCCAGGAGCCCGAGCGCCGCCGTATAGCTCACGGCGGCCCAGCCGAGCACGATCGGCCTGGCACCCGGCCGCGTCAGGATCGGCGCGGGCGTGAGCTCGCCGCGGAACGCGTCGAGCAGGCCGTCCTGGATCGCACGGGGGAGTCGGTAGAAGTCGATCTCGGTCATCACGCTGCCCGCGAGGGCTGGGGGCGGTGGGCGCGCCGCGCGGGGCGCGACCCGGAGCCCGTCGAACGGGCTCCGGCGGGACGGCAGGCTACCACCGGAGGACGCCCGGCGGTGAGGGCTGTGCGCGGCGCGGCGCCGGGCAGCGGGCCGCGCGCCGTCGCCGTCGATCCGGCGCGCGCCGGCGGTCAGTCCGGCCAGGCGGGAGCCTCAGAAGATCCCCTGCCCCGGCGCGAGCACGTGGTGGGGATCGAACACCGCCTTCGCCATGGCGAAGAGCCCGAAGAACGGGTCGAAGTGGGCGGCCCAGTCGGCGGCGCTCATCGGCACCGAGTCGATGGGGTACCGCTTGCCGCCGATCGCGGTGAGCTCCTCGAAGATGGCGCGGTTCGCGCTCACGAGCGCGGCCACGTTCTCCGGCGTGGGCGGGATCGCGGTCCGGAGCAGGCTGAGCAGGAAGACGTGCTCGGACGCCGGCATGCGAAGGAACGGCGCGGTGACCTTGCTCCGCTTGAACGGATAAATCAGCACGGGCCCCTGCCCGAGGTCCTCCGGCGGCGTCGCGTCCAGCACGCCTTGAATGAACGCAGGCGCGGCGCCGGCCGGGACGAACACGTTGAGCCAGGGGTGCGGGAGCTGCCAGGCGCCGATCGCCTCCAGGAATGCGATGACGGGGGCGAGGCGGTTCGCGAAATCGAAATAGGATTGATCGATCGTGCTCGCCGTCCCCGGCAGGAACGACAGGCCGGCGAGCATGGCGCCGTCGTCGGGCTCCGCGCCCGGAGCGAACGACTTCGCGGCCTCGAGCGTGAAGACCCACCCTCCGCCCTCGGAGGGCGCGGCGGACCCCTCGACGTATTCGAACCGGCCGTCCTCGATGAGCATCTGCTGATCGCTCATGAACGCGGCGAGGTCCGCGTAGGCGGCCGTGTAGACGCGCACGCTCGGCGGCACGTCGACGAGGCGCACGCGGGCGCGCACGATGACGCCGAGCTGCCCGAGCCCCGCGCGCACCGCGTGGAACAGGATGGGGTGCTTCGTGGGCGAGCACCGCACGAGGTGGCCGCGGCCGGTCACGACGTCGAGCTCCAGCACGTTGTCGACCTGGAAGCCCTCGCGCGCCGTCTGGCCCCCGATCCCGCCGGCCGACAGGGTCCCGCCGACCGTCAGCCCGATGAAGTCGGTCAGCGTGGGCGGGCTCTTGCCCATGGGCACCGCCGCCGAGAGGAGGTCGATCCACTGCACGCCCGCGTCCACGAGCGCGTCCTCGTCGTTGATCTCGTGGATCTCCGAGAGCGCCGACATGTCGATGATCACGCCGGCCTCGACCTGCGCCTGCCCCTGCGTGCTGTGGCTCTCGCCGATGCCCCGCGTCGCGCTCACCTTGAGGCCGTGGGCCGCCGCGAAGCGGATGAGCGCCGCGACGTCGCCCACCGATCCCGGCACCAGCACCGCGCAGGGGGCGCGGTGCACGATGTGCCCGAAATCGTCGGCGGCCGCCTCGAGCGTCGCGGCGTCGGCGAGCAGCTCGCCGTCCAGGTCCGGGAGGACGACGCAGCCCGGCGCCGCCTCGGACGCGAAGCTCCGCGACCCCGGATCGAATGCGATGAGCGCGACCGCGACGGCGCCCTTCAGGAGCCTGCGGCGGGTGGTTGCAACGGCCATGGAACGTTCCTCCTGACAGCGCGCCCGCGGCGCGCCTCCTCGTGGGCGTGGATCCCCCCACGCTCCCATGGAGCCTATCCGAATTTCGACCGGCCGCCCGGCGCGCGATCGACGGCGCGCGGGCGTGCCGCCGCGCCGCGATGTGGGCGCGAGGGGATCCCCCGCTCACCGGCGCTCACCCGCGGCGTGAGCCGTCTCCGGCGATGCGGAGCGCCTCGGTCATGCGCGCCGCGCGCGCGGCGCCGATCGAGCCGATGATGGGCAGGAGCAGGACGCCCCGG
>CAYQYG010000563.1:0-3490 GCA_964421485.1 uncultured Polyangiaceae bacterium
GGCCGGCGCGGCGGGCGCGGGCTGGGCGGCGGGCGCGGGCGCGGGCTGGGCGAGCGCGGCAGGCGCTGCGGCGGCGAGGACGACGGCGATCGCGGTCAGCAGGGAGAGGCGCGTGCGCATGACCCCGTTCGATGCGCCGTCCGGCACGGGATGACAAGCGAAAGACGCGCCGGCGTGGTCGGAATTCCTGGCGCTGTGTCAGCCGCCGGCGGGGCCCTTGATGGCGACCTGCTCGCCGCCGACCGCCGCGCCCTCGTCCAGCAGCAGCAGGCGGACGCGGCCCGACGCCGCGAGCTTGCCGTCTTCCCCGACCACCGATCCCTCCCAGACGTGGGTGCGCCTGCCGCGCTGGATTGGCCGGGCGGTCGCGACGAGCTTGCCCGAGCGGACCGCGCGCAGGAAGCTCGTGTGGTTCTCGAGGCCGACCACCGACTGGCCCCGCGGCATCGCGTCCAGCGCGGCCCCGATCGAGGCGAGCGTCTCGATCAGGCCCGCGTGCACTCCGCCGTGCACGATCCCGTAGGGCTGGCGGTGCGAGGGGCCGATGTCCAGCTCCGCGACCACCTCGTCGCGGGTGGCCCGGACGAGGCGCACCCCCATGGCCGTCGCCCACCCATCCGGGGCGCTCTGGTTGATGAACTCTGCGAAATCCTTCGTCTCGGTCTCGGTCATCGGGGCGCAACGTAGCACACCGCACCGGTGCGCCGCGCGGCGAGCGGGAACCGAGGCCGGCGACAAGCGGTGAGGATGTCGCTAAGCTGGGATCGGTGCGCCGGCGACCCCCGATCGACCTCTGCTTCGGCTGCGGACATCCGAGACGTCGCGGCGCGGCGTCGTGCGCGCGGTGCGGTGAGGCGCCGGTCGCGGCGGTGTGGATCCCCTGCGAGGAGGGAGGGCCTGCCCGGGCCGCGGGGATCGCGCTCCGCTTCGCCACCAGCGCGCTCCTGGCCTCGCTCGGGGCGGGGTACGTCGCCCTCCTCGTCCACCTCGGCGGCAGCCTGCTGGGCGGCCACGCCGCGGCGAGGGTCGCGATCGGCGCCGCCGCGCTCGTGGCCTTCTCGCCGGCCGCCGCGGCGTGGCTCGTCGCGTGCTTCTTCGAGCTCTGGGGCAGCCGCTGGACCTACCGCTCCGTCGACGGCACCCGCTGGGGCAGCTTCAGCGTCGTGCGCGGCTGGGTGGGCGCCGGCGAGGGCACCTGCTTGACCGCCCTCGAGCCCACCGCGGCCGGCTCCACGGCGCTCTCGTCGTGGGACGCCATCCACGCCGGCCTCCCGGTCGTGGCGAGGCACCTCTCGCGGCTGCAAGGCGCCACCGGCGGCGAGGCCTTCGGGCCGCTCGACGCCGTGGTGCTCGCCGCCCTCGCGGGCCTGTCGGCGCGCGGCAGCGCGACGATCAGCCGGGGGCGGGCGCTCCGGTGGCGGCGCGGGTGGCTGGGATGGACGGAGCGCTCCGCGCCCGAGACGGCCTTCACCATCGAGCGCGCGCGCGTCGAGCAGGACGGCGGCCCGGTCGAGGGCGGCATCCTCGAGGCGCTGCAGGCCGTCGAGGAGAGCCTCGCCCCCGCGCCGCCGCACGAGATCGCCGAGGGGTACCGGAAGGCTCCGCGCACGCCGCCCGCGGTGCGCGTCCTCCTGGACGACGCGCTCCGCGCCCCGGCGATCCAGCGCGCCGCGGCCGCGCTGGCCGCGCCGGCGTTCGGTGGCGCACCGTTCGCCGTCGCGGTCGCCATCGACGACTTCGCCCGGCGCGATCCGGACCGCCTGCGTCACCTCCGGCGGCTGCTCGCGCAGCGCGGGGCCGCGCAGGCTTGTGTCGGCCGGGCGCACGAGTAGGCTACTCGCCATCCCATGGAGAGACTCGAGAGCTACGTCGGCGGAGCGTGGATCGCCGCGAAGGGCAAGCTCCAATCGCTCGTCAACCCCACCACCGAGGAGCCGCTCGCCGAGGCCGGCACCGAGGGCGTCGACTTCGAACGCGCCGTCCGGTTCGCGCGCTCGGAGGGCGGGCCGGCGCTCCGGGAGCTCGCGTTCGGCGAGCGCGGCGAGATCCTGCGCGCCATGTCGCGCGCGATCCACCAGCACCGCGACGCGCTGATCGAGGCCGCGATCCTGAACGGCGGCAACACCCGCAGCGACGCCAAGTTCGACATCGACGGGGCCTCGGGCACGCTCGCGTACTACGCCGACCTCGGCGCGCAGCTCGGATCGGACCGGATCCTGATCGACGGCGACGGCATCCAGCTCGGGCGGTCGCCGCGCTTCGTCGCGCAGCACGTGCTCGTGCCGCGGCCGGGCGTCGCGGTCCACGTGAACGCCTTCAACTTCCCCGCCTGGGGGCTCGCGGAGAAGGCCGCGTGCGCGCTGCTCGCGGGCATGCCCGTCATCTCCAAGCCGGCGACCAGCACCGCGCTCGTGGCGTACCGGATGATGAAGATCTTCGTGGAGGCGGGCATCCTGCCGCGCGGGGCGCTGTCGTTCGTCGCGGGGCCGCCGGGCGACCTGCTCACCCACCTCGGGGGCGAGGACGTGCTCGCGTTCACGGGCGGGAGCGAGACGGCGGCGGCGCTCAGGCTCCTGCCCAACGTGGCGCGCGGCAGCGTGCGCGTGAACGTCGAGGCCGACAGCCTGAACGCGGCCGTGCTCGGGCCCGACGTCGCCGAGGGATCGGAGACGTACGCGATGTTCCTGCGCGACGTCTACCGCGACGTCACGCAGAAGGCGGGGCAGAAGTGCACGGCGATCCGGCGCGTGCTCGTGCCCGAGGCGCTGGCCTCCGCGGTGCGGGACGAGCTCGCCGAGCGGCTGCGCGCGGCCAGGGTCGGCGATCCGGCGCTCGACGGCGTGACCGTCGGGCCGCTCGCGACGGCGCAGCAGCAGCGCGACGTGCGCGCGGGGATCGAGCGGCTCGCCTCCCAGGCGCGGCTCGTCGTGGGCGCGGAGGCAGCCCCCCCGCGCGCGGGCGTCCAGGGCGACAGGGGGTACTTCGTCTCGCCGGCGCTCGCGGTCGCCGAGACGGCGGACGGCGCGCCCGTGGCGCACGAGCACGAGATCTTCGGGCCGGTGGCGACGCTCTTCCCCTACTCCGGCGCGGCGGCGGACGCGGCGGCGCTCATCCGCAAGGGCCAGGGCGGCCTGGTGTGCTCGGTGTACAGCGATCACCGGGCGTTCGTGGCCGAGATGCTGATGGGCGTCGCGCCCTACCACGGGCGGGTGTTCCTCGGCAGCGAGAAGATCGCCGACCAGGCGCCGGGCCCGGGCACGGTCCTGCCGCAGACGATCCACGGCGGGCCGGGGCGCGCGGGCGGGGGCGAGGAGCTCGGCGGGCCGCGCGGGCTCGCGTTCTACTCGCAGCGGACCGCGGTGCAGGGATCGCGGCCGATCCTGGAGGCGATCCTCGGGCTGAAGGGAGCCGCGAATGCGGACTCCCGACCCGCATTGAAGGGAGCCGCGAATGCGGACTCCCGACCCGCATTGAAGGGAGCCGCGAATGC
>CAYQYG010000563.1:3590-5123 GCA_964421485.1 uncultured Polyangiaceae bacterium
GGACTCCCGACCCGCATTGAAGAAGGAGCCGTCGAGGTCATAGCCGCCATGACCGCCGGGCCCCAGCTCATTGGCCGCATGGTCGCCGGTCGCTTCCGGATCACCGGGTTCATCGGTGAGGGCGCGATGGCTGCGGTCTACCGGGGCGTGCAGGACGCCGAGCCCCGCGACGTCGCGATCAAGATCATGCACCCGCAGCTGCTCGGCGACAGCACGTTCGTCGGGCGGTTCCGGCGGGAGGCGAAGGCCGCGGCGCGCCTGCACCACCCGAACACGGTGCAGATCATCGACTACGGCGTCGACGGGCGGCTGCCGTACATCGTGATGGAGCTCGTCGCGGGGAAGGATCTCTTCGAGATCCTGGTCCTGGAGCGGCGCCTGCCCGAGGCGCGCGCGGCGCGGATCATGATGGGCGTGTGCGACGCGCTCGCGGCCGCGCACGAGCACGGCATCGTGCACCGCGACCTCAAGCCCGAGAACGTGATGATCCTGCGCGACCCGCAGAACCCGGCGATCGAGCGGGTGAAGGTGCTCGACTTCGGCATCGCGAAGATCGTGGAGGCGAGCGGGCCGGTCTCGGAGGACGGGATGCCGGCGAGCCTGTCGACGCAGGCGCTGACCACGGTCGGCGTCGTGGTCGGGACCCCGGCGTACATGTCCCCGGAGCAGTGCCGCGGCGATCCGGTCGACGGGCGGAGCGACGTGTACGCGTGCGGGATCATGCTCTACCTCCTGGTCACCGGCAGGCTGCCGTTCCAGCCCACCGGCGCCCCGTGGGAGGTGGCGATGGAGCACCTGCGCAAGCCGCCGCCGGCGCCGAGCACCTTCCTGCCGGGCATCCACCCCGGGCTCGAGGCGGCGATCCTGACGGCGCTGGCGAAGTGGCCGGCGCAGCGGCAGCAGACGGCCGCGGAGATGCGCGACGAGCTCGCGAAGCTCCTGCCGGCGCTCGCCGACACGATCACCGGGGGCGCCCGAGCGCCCGCCGGCGAGGACGATGCGCTGCCGGTCGAGTCGCTGCGGTCGCGGGCGGTGCAGTCGGTGCGCGCGGCCGTCGAGGAGGAGGATCAGGAGGACCAGCAGTGGGGCGACGATCGGCCGGGGCCGCCGTCGTTCCGGGCGGACACCGAGACGCGGCCGGTGCTGATGGACACGCTGCGCCCGCCGGGGCCGCCCTCCGAGGGGGCGGTGCCGACGCGGCGGCGGGCGGGCCCCGACGACAAGACGGATCCGGTGCCCGTCGAGGTGGCCAGGGGCCTCGCGGCGCCCGTGATCGATCCGCCGCCGAGCTCCGAGGAGCCGCCCCTCGGGGCGCGGGTGATCGGCGCGGACGGCGCGGACCTGGCCGGCGCGCCCCCGGCGGCTGCGGGCGACCCCGCGGGGTCCGGCGGGCGGGTGTGGACGACGACCAAGGTGTCGCCGATCTCGCCGCTCGCGGGCGTCGCGCCGCCGCCGCAGGTCGACGTGATCGCGCCGCCGCCGCGGCCGGGGGGCGCGCCGCCCGCGCCGCTGCGGGTGGCCCCGCGGGACGAC
>CAYQYG010000564.1:0-5109 GCA_964421485.1 uncultured Polyangiaceae bacterium
CCTGCCCGGAGCCGCCGGAGCCGCCGGAGCCGCCCTGTCCGCCGCCGCCGGAGCCGCCGGAGCCGCCCTGTCCGCCGCCGCTGCCGCCCTGTCCGCCGCCGCTGCCGCCCTGTCCGCCGCCGGCGCCGCCCTGTCCGCCGCCGGCGCCGCCCTCTCCGCCGCCGCTTCCGCCGGTGCCGGTGCTGGTGGTGCCCTCGGGGATCAGGCTGCGGTCGGGTTGTGCGATGAGCTCGCAACCTGCCGCGTTGATGAGCAGGCCGACCGTCGTGACCGCGGCCGACAGGAAGAAGGCGTTTCGAAGGTTCATGGAGAGGCTCTCGAGATGGGTAAGGGGCCGCGCTGCGGCCGGGACCTGGTGAACAGTCCCAGCAGAACCCTGCTCGTTTGTCAAGAATTTCCTGCGCTTGTGCGTCGGGTTCCGCCGTCTCGGTGCCCGCTCCCCGTGCGCGTGCCCGCGCCCGTTCCAGCTTTCGCGTCCGTTTCCGTTTCCGTTCCCGCGTCCGTTCCCGTTCCCGCGTCCGTTCCCGTTTCCGTTTCCGCGTCCGTTTCCGTTCCCGCGTCCGCTTCCGTCTCCGCTCCCTCTCCGCTCCCGCTTCCGGGTCCGCGTTCGCTTGGCCCTTTCACGACCCGCCGGCACCTCGTAAAGATGCCGGGCCATGGCCGACCTCCTCCTCACCCTGACGCGCGCCCTGCAGGCCGCGCTCGCCGATGCCTTCGGCGCCGAGCACGCCGGCGCCGACCCCGCGCTCCGGCGCTCCACGCACGCGGATTACCAGGCCAACGTGGCCATGGCGCTCGCCAAGCAGCTCCGCAGGCCTCCGCGCGAGGTCGCTTCGGCCATCGTGGAGCGGCTGCGGCTCGAGGACACCTGCTCCGCGATCTCCATCGCGGGGCCCGGGTTCATCAACCTGACCTTGCGCGACGAGCGGCTCTCGCGCGATCTCGCCGAGCTCGCGCAGGGGGACAGGCTCGGGCTCGAGCCGGCGGCGGAGCCGGAGACGGTCGTCGTCGACTACTCGGCGCCGAACGTCGCGAAGGAGATGCACGTGGGGCACCTGCGCAGCACGATCCTCGGCGACGCGATCGCGCGCGCGCTCGAGGCGCTGGGGCACCGCGTGATCCGGCAGAACCACGTGGGGGACTGGGGGACGCCGTTCGGGATGCTCATCGAGCACCTCGTCGACACTCGGGGCTCCGGGTCGCCTTCGGCGCCCTCCGCCCCGAGCCCCGTCGACCTCGGCGACGCGGGGGCGGCGAGCGCGCTCTCGGTCGGGGACCTGGGCGCGTTCTACAAGGAGGCGCGCGCGAAGTTCGACGCGGATCCGGCCTTCGCCGACCGGGCGCGGCGGCGCGTGGTCTCGCTCCAGGCAGGGGACGCGCAGACGCTCGCGCTCTGGCGGCGGCTCGTCGACGAGTCCACGCGGTACTTCACGGCCGTGTACGAGCGGCTCGGGGTCACGCTGAAGGCCTCCGACGTCGCGGGCGAGAGCCTCTACAACCCGATGCTGGCGGCGATCGCCGCGGAGCTGCAGGAGAAGGGGCTCGCCGTCGAGAGCGACGGGGCGCTCTGCGTGTTCCCGCCGGGGTTCCAGGGGCGCGAGGGGGATCCGCTGCCGCTCATCGTGCGCAAGCAGGACGGGGGGTACGGGTACGCGGCGACCGACCTCGCGGCAGTGCGGTACCGGGTGGAGACGCTGGGGGCGCGGCGGCTGATCTACGTGGTGGGGGCGCCGCAGAGCACGCACCTGGCGATGGTGTTCGCGGTGGCCAGGCTCGCGGGGTGGCTCGCGCCGCCCGCGCGCGCGGAGCACGTGGCGTTCGGGTCGGTGCTCGGGGCGGATCGCAAGATGTTCAGGACGCGGAGCGGCGAGACGGTGCGGCTGATGGACCTCATCGACGAGGCCGACGAGCGGGCGGCGCGCGTGATCGCGGAGAAGAACCCGGAGCTCGACGAGGCGGCCCGCGCGGCGGTGGCGCACGCGGTGGGCGTCGGGGCCGTGAAGTACGCGGACCTGTCGAGCGACCGGATCAAGGACTACGTGTTCGACTGGGACCGGATGCTGGCGTTCGAGGGGAACACGGCGCCGTACCTGATGTACGCGCACGCGCGGATCCGCTCGATCTTCCGGCGCGCGGAGGTCGAGGGGGGCGCGGGCGCCGCCGTGGTGCGCGATCCGGCCGAGCGGGCGCTCGCGCTGGAGCTCTTGCACTTCGCGCCGGCGGTCCGCGACGTGGCGGCGACGCTGGAGCCGCACCGGCTGACGGGGTATCTGTTCGGGCTCGCGGCGGCGTTCACCACCTTCTACGAGCGCTGCCCGGTGCTCAAGGCCGCGACCGACGAGGAGCGGAGGAGCCGCCTCGCGCTGTGCGATCTGACGGCGCGCGTGCTCGCCCGCGGCCTCGATCTGCTCGGGATCGAGGCGCCGGAGCGGATGTAGCGCCGCCCGGCAGGGATCCGCGGCGCTAGCGCACGCGGTGGACCTTCCGGTAGAGGTCGCCGAAGACGCCGGCCGGATCCAGGCGGCGCTTCACGGCCTCGTAGCGCTCGCGGTCGTAGATCTCCCAGAACCGCTCCTCGGAGTAATGGTTCCGGGAGATCAGCGCCTTGAGCCCGCCGAGCTCGAACACGCGGCGCTCGAGCGCCTCGGAGAGGTCTACGTCCGGGTCGCCGTTCGGCATGCCGTAGATCGCGCAGTCGATCATGAGGTCGTCCTGCATCCGGGCCGCGAGCGCGGGGGCGATCCACGGGTAGGGCTTCGGCGCGCGGTAGGGCACGATCCAGAGCGGGTAGTAATCGAGCCTCGCGGCGTGCCAGGCGTGGAACTCGTCGAGGCGGCGCGAGGGGATGAAGACGTCGCAGACGATGTCCGGGCGGCGCTTCCTGCCGAGCAGGCGCTCCAGGCGGTGGCTCCAGCGGATGAGGTTCGTCGAGCCGAGGACCAGCTTGCCGGCGACCAGCCTCGCGGGGCGGGTGGAGAGGAGCGGGACCGCGCGCGTCATCCAGTGGCACTCGGTGTCGTAGCGGAAGCAGTAATCGTAGGTCGTGAGGTAGTCCTCGGTCCGGGCGCGGGTGCTCCGATAATAGATGTCGAGCCAGCGGTAGCTGCTGACGTACGGGGCGGTGGGCGCGGCGCGGCCGAGGCAGACCACGAAGGCGTCGGGGGCGTGGACGATGGCGTCGATGAAATCGGCGTCGCCCGCTCGGCAATGGGCGAGGAGGTCGTCGCGGAACGGCTCGAAGCGGTTGAAATGGCGGTACTCCATGCGGACGTAAGGGGCCGCGGGGACGAGGCGGAACGCGAGCCTCGTGAGGATGCCGAGCGTGCCGTAGGACCCGTGGATCATCTCGAACACGAGCGGGTCTCGGTCGGGCGAGCAGGTGAGGAGGTCGCCCTCGCCGGTCAGGATCTCGTACTCGAGGCAGCCGTCATGGAAGCCGCCGTGACGGTGCGAGGAGGACTCGACGGAGCAGCCGGCGACGGCGCCGCCGACCGTGATGCCCTCGAGCTCGGGCACGACGGTGGGCATGAGGCCAAGCGGGAGCGTCCGGCGGAGGAGCTCGGCGAAGGTGACGCCCGGCTCGGCGACGCAGCGGCGGGCGGCGGGGTCGATCTCGAGGATCCGGTTCAGGGAGGCGATATCGATCCGGGAGGCGCGGCGGCGGGGATCGCCCGGCACAGGGACGAAATGGGAGACGCCGCCCTTGTCGATCCGGACCGGTGAACCGCCCGTGGCCGCGCGCGCCCGTCGAGCGCGCACGTCGCGCGCAATGTGCTCCACGTCCTGGTCGTGCGAATGCACCGTCGCATCCATGCTGCCCCTCCCGCCCCGCGGTGCGACGCGGGCGGGGGGAGCATGAATGGAATGGATAGATCGTCAAGGCCCGCGAATGCGGGGGGATCCGGGAGGGCGCGGCCGGGCGGGCGAGTCAGCGGTCGTTCGCGGCGAGAGGGCCGGCGGGGTCGTCCTCGGGGGGCTCGCCGTCGAGCAGGAAGCGGCGGGCGCGGTCGAGGGCGGTGAGGGCGACGAGGTTGCGGACGTTCATGCCGCGCTGGAGGGCGTCGTGGGTGAGCCAGCAGCCGTGCTGGGCGCCGGCGGCGACGGCCATCTGGAGGTGGATGCCGTCGGCGGCGAGGCCGTGGCCGCGGAGGGGGAGGAGGGCGGCGTGGAGGTCCATGAGGGGGACGCGGCGGGACCCGGCGAGGGCGCGGATGGCGGCGTTGAGCTCGGGGACGCGGGCGTCGGCGGCGGGGCTGTCGGTGCGGGGAGGGATGGTGCTGACGAGGGGGACGACGCCGAGGGCGAGGGCGCGGTCGATGATCTCGGCGAGGTGCCGGGCGAAGGGGGCGAGGCCGCCGGGGCGGTTGTCGTTGGTGCCGAGCATGACGAGGGCGAAGGCAGGCCTCACGGCGGCGATCTCGCGCTCGAGCGGGGCAGGGTCGCCGGCGAGGACGTTGCCGGCGAGCCAGCCGACGGCGGCAGCCTCGGTGACGCGATCGAACGAGGTGCGCTCGGCGTCGGCTCGGCCGGCGCGGAAGAAGGCGAGGGTGGGGGCGAGCGCGGCGTGCGCGCCGAGGCGGACGTCGTCGCCGGCGAAGCAGGTCAGGAAGCTGCGGTTGACCGTGTTGGAGTCGCCGATCTTGACGAAGACGTCCCGGCGGCCGGGGGAGCGGGCGAGGACGGCGCGGAGGTGCTCGACGACGTCGCGGGTCATGGGGGAGTGGAGCCGGGTCTCCGGGTAGCGCAGGGGCGCGGTGAGGTCGGGGGCGGCGGCGAGCCCGGGGAGCGCCGCAGGGGGCTCGATGGACGCGCCGAGGGGCGAGCCGGCCTCGGGGGCGGCCGCGGACGGAGGCGCGGGCGCGAGGGCGCAGAGGAGAGCCGAGGCCGCGAGGGCGCGACGCCACGATGCGTTCATGAGGGGCGTCGATTGCAAGGAGGCTGCCACGCGCGGGCGCTCGGGAAATGAGCGATCGCGGGGCGCGCGGCCGGCGCGGCGCGGGTCCGCGATGACATCGACGTGTCGCAGGCGACACAGGGAGGGTGCGCGCGCTGTCTGGAGCGGTGCTCATCTGCGCGCGCTACGGGCTCATCCGCGTCGTTGGCTCGTTG
>CAYQYG010000565.1:0-5080 GCA_964421485.1 uncultured Polyangiaceae bacterium
GTGGTGTCGGCGGGCAGGGCGGCGCGGGCGCGGAGGGCGGCGCCGGCGGGCAGGGCGGCGGGGGCGGGGGCGCGCCGACCGGCGCCGACACGTGCCCCGGCGACGCGTACGACGTCGCGCTCGGAGACACGCTCACGCTCCCGGGCACGACCGTGGGCCTGGCGGGCGACTACGCCTCGTACTGCGGCGTGGGCTCCGGCTCCGGGCCGGAGGCGGTCTACGCGCTCACCGCGACGGCGTCGGGCACGATGACCGTCTCGCTCGAGAGCTCGAACGGCCTGAACGGCGTGGTCTACGCGCAGGAGAGCTGCGGCGATCCGGCGCTGGGCAGCTTCATCAACTGCCAGGATCAGGGCGCGGGCACGGAGTCGTTCTCCTTCGATGCCCAGGAGGGCATGGTCTACTACGTCTTCGCCGACGGCCGCGATCAGACGCAGGGCGACTACGTGCTCACGGCCACGCTCCAGCAGGGCGTCTGCGGCGACGGCGTGATCAACGCGCCGAACGAGGACTGCGACTTCGGCGACACGAACCCGGGCGACGGCTGCGACGCGAGCTGCCAGTTCGAGCCCCCCTCCGACAACTCGGACACGTGCCCGGGCCAGTTCTACACGGTGGACGCCGGCGTGCCGCTGGCGCTCTCGTCGTTCACGACCGGCTACACCGACGACTACACCTCGTGCGGCGCGGTGACGGGCGCGCCGGATCGCGTCTTCGCGATCGTCGTGACGTCGAGCGGCACGCTGACCGTCACGCTCCCGAACCTCGGCCCCGCGGGCGGCGGCTTCGACGGCGTGCTCGCGGCCTGGGCGGGCAGCTGCGCGCCGGGGAACGTGAACATGCCGCCGTACCTCGGCTGCTCGGACGGCGCGAACGCGAGCGACACCGAGACGCTCACGTTCCCGGTCACGGTCGGCACCGTCTACTTCATCGTCGTCGACGGCTACGCCGGCTACAGCTACGGCAACTTCCAGCTCGACGTCTCGCTCAACTAGCGCCCCTGCCAGACCACGCCGGCCCACGGATCGCGGCCGCGGTGCCGCGCGTGGTAACGCGCCGTCCCGACCGCGCCGAGCGCGAGCGCCGCGAGGCCGCGGACCGGGCTGTCGGCGAGCAGCCGCACGCCGAGCCGCGCGGCCGGACCGTATGGATCGCGGCGGAGCGGCTCGATGAGCCGCGACGCGATCACGCCCGGGATCGCGGGCGCCGGGCCGAGCGCGCGCAGCGCCTCGAGCGCCGCGCCGTCGCCCGTCTCGCGGCGCAGCCACTCGAGGCCCGTCCAGGCGATCGTGGCGAGCCCCGCGGCGCGCGCGCGCTCGGCGAAGCGCGCAGGCGCCTCGACCCAGCGCCGGAGCGCGCGGGCGAGCTCGACCTTCCGGAGCTCGCTGCGCAGCGCGAGCTTGTCGAAGACCGCGTCGAGCAGGAGGAGCAGCAGGTGATCGTGGCGGTCGAGCAGCCGGAACGGGCAGGCCACGACGCGCGGATCGACCGTCACCGCGGCGCGCGCGAGCACCTCGGCCGCGGCCCAGCGGGACAGCGGCGGCGGGCCGATCGAGGCGCGCACGTCCATCGGGATGCCCGGCGGGATCACCACGTTCAGCGTGAGGAGCTGCCGCGAGTCGCGCACGATCCGCCAGCCGGCGTCGCGGGCGATCGCGGCCACGCGGCCCAGGTCGCGCCGCCCCACGAGCACGTCGACGTCGCCGAAGGGGCGCTCGATCGGGTCGTCGTACAGGAGCGCGCTCACGACGAGCCCCTTGATCGGCGCGGCGGCGACGCCGCGCGCGGCGAGCGCGCCGAGGAACGTCGCCGCGGCCTCCCGGAGCCGGCTGTCGGCGAGCAGGCGCGCGCCGAGCGCCGCGCGCGCGTCGAGCTCAACCTGCACGGGCGCCCTCCGCGCGCGGCGCGGCGCGCGCGCGCAGGGCGAGCCGCAGCGCCGCGGCGCCCGCGCGCCGCGCGGCCACCCAGCCGATCCACCAGCGCGACAGCACGGGCCCGCGGCGCACGACCACGGCGCGGCCGAGCACGTCCTCCGGATCGATCGGCGCGTCGGGCCGGAGCAGCGAGTCGCCCCAGGCGATCACGCGCCCGTCGTCGCGCACCGCGATCACGCGGTGGGTGACGACCAGGCCGCGCCGGCGGAACGTGACGAGATCGCCGGGGTGAAGCGCGGCCACGGAGCACGGCGAGACCGCGAGGAGGGTCCCCTCGGGCGCCGCCGGCCACATGCTCGCGCCGCGCAGCTCGAAGCGGAACGGGCCCGGCGACGCGCGGAGCTCGTCCCAGAGCGCGAGGATCACGTCCATGGAGCGCAGCACCTCGGGCGGCCTCGGGCGCCCGGCGCAGCACGCCCGCGCGGTCAGCAGCCCTGGCCCGGCAGGACCGGCACCTTGGTCCCCAGCGTGATCGGCGCGAAGCCGCCGGCGCTCTCGATCGCGGGCGGCGCGTACGGCCGCTTGCGCTTCTTCTCCGGCGCGCGGCCCTCGTCGTCGGCGGCGTCGGGCGTGGCGGGGGCGTGGACGTGGACGACCTTCATGGGGCTGACCTTTCCTGAGCAGCGTACAGAAGCGAGGCGGTTTCGTCACGACGGCGGCGCACGAGGCGCGCCGCAGGCAGGATCCCGGCGAGCTCCTGGAGCCGCGCCCGGGTCGGGCGGATCCACGGGAAGCGCCGGGCGAGCGCCTCGTCCGCCGCGGTGAGCGCGTCGCGCGCGGGCCGGATCCCGCGCGCGCCGACGCGCTCGAACGGGCCGACGTCGGGGCGGCGAGCGGCCGCGCCGGCGTCCTCGGCGGGGAGGCGCTCGAGGGGGCCCGCGTGGGCCTCGAAGCGGACGAGGGCGCGGGCGCACGCGGACGGCTGCGGGCCGAGCAGATCGCCGGCCTCGAACGAGGCCGAGCCGTGGCACCGGCTGCACCACGGCATGAGGGCGCAGTCGCGGCAGCCGTGGAGATCGCGCCAGGTGATCCCGGCGAGGAAGCGGAAGGCATCGTCCTCGTGGAGCGCCGCGATCGCGGCCGCCCCCGCCCCGTCCTGCGAGGCGCGCGCGAGCTCCAGGGGGATGTGGGTGCAGGGCCGGACCGATCCATCGGAGTGGACGGTGAGGCTGGAGGAGCACGCGGCGCACGGGGGCTCCGCGAGGCGGGCCTCGGCGTCCGGGATGGGAGCGCCGCGGAGGCGCTCGGCGAGGAAGTAGGCGCCGAGCTGGTCGCGGGAGGGCTCGACGGCGAGGGGCTCGGCGCTGCCGTCCTCGCGGGCCGTGAGGGCGCCCGAGATCTCGAGATCGCAGCCGAGATCGCGGGCCAGGGCCTCGAGGCGGTCCGCGGGCGCGGAGCAGCGGCTCGTGAGCGGCACGACGGCGGTGACCGGCACGCCGCGGGCGCGCAGGGCGCGGACGGCGGCCGTGGTCCGCTCGAAGGACCCTGCGACGCGCGTCACGGCGTCGTGCTCGGCGGCGACGTCCGAGTAGACGCTGACGCGGACGCGCCAGACGCCGACGTCGGCGATGGTGTCGACGAGGTGGTCGGAGAGGGCGTACGCGTTGGTCTGGAGGATGATCGCGAAGGATCGGCGGCGCGCGGCGCGGAGGACGTCCGGGAGGTCGGGGCGGAGGGAGGCCTCGCCGCCGCTCAGGGAGACGATCAGGATGCCCAGGCGCGCGAGCTCCTCGAGCACGGCGTCGATCTCGTCGAGGCTCATCTCGCCCTTCCTGCCGTGCACCTGATAGCAGTGCTCGCAGGCGTGGTTGCACGCGTCCGAGACGAGGATCTGCGCGACCAGCGGGAGGCCGCCCGATGCCTTGATGCCAAGATCGAAATCGACGCCCACGGGGTCAGCTCCCCACGGGGGGGCTCGCCGCGACGAGCAGCCCCTTGCCTTCGAGGTCGCGCACGAAATGCTCCACGTCCAGCGAGGCTTGGGTGCGGTCGACGTCGAACTCGTTCACGACCGCGTCGACGATGTCCGGGAGGGGGCGGCCATCGGCGAGGCTCCAGATCAGCGTGCCCACCGGGTTGAGCGTCTGGATGGCCGGCGACGAGGGCGCGACGAGCACGGCGGCGCCGTCGAGGACGCGCCAGGCGACGTTCGGAGCCCGGGTGACGCGCTTGTCGGGCTGAATGCGCTCGTTCATGGGGCCTCCGGGCGGGGCAGCTTGGGGAGCGCGCGGGGGGGTGTCCAGATCTTTCCCGGGGCGCCGGGCCTCGACCTCCGCGCGGAGGGCGTCGAGCCACGCGAGCGCCGTGGGGGCCAGGGGCCCGGCAGGGGGCGCGGCCAGGGCGCGGAGAGGGAGGCGGCAGAGGCGGACGAGGTGCTCGAGCAGCTCCGGCGCGCGGGCGGGGGCCGGGGGGAGGGTGATGACCGCCTCGGCCCAGACGCGCGCGGGATCGGGGAGAGGCTCGAGGCCGGGGGCAGCGGCGTGCTTCCGGACCAGGGCGCCGCCCAGGCAGGTGACCGGAGGTGAACCGGAGGCGAGCTCCGGGAGGGCGCGGCCGGCGCGCTCGAAGGGGAGGCGGTGCAGGGTGGGCGGGACGGCGGCGAGGTCGATCGCGAGCATATCGTCGGCGAGGCGGCGGAGCCCCTCGCGGCCGAGGCGGCGGGCCGTGGTGGTCTTGCCGGCGGTCGAGGCGCCGAGGAACACGAGGGCGTCGCCGGCCCGGTGGACGGCGGAGGCGTGCAGGACGAGCACGCCGCGGCGCGCGAGGGCGAGGACGGTGACGGCGCGGACGGCCGCCTCGAGGGCCCCTCGAGCGCGATCGGCGTCGAGCCGGCCCCGGGCCTCGAGGCGAGGGCCGCGGAGATCGAGCGAGAAGGCCGCGGCGTTGGTGAGGATCTCGGCCTGATCCGGCGTGCTCCAGCTCACCTCGGCCGTGACGAGCTCCGCGGAGGGGAGGCCCACGGCGCCCGGGACGGCCTCGAAGGCGAGCACGCCGGACGGCTGGGCGCCGGGCGGGAGGGGCGGCCAGCGGGCCTCGAGGGCCGCGTGGAGGGCGTGGTGCGCGGGGAGGCCCGAGATCTCCAGGCCGAGCGAGAAGCCGAGCGAGGGGAGATCGAAGAGCAGGCGGAGGTCGCGGCCGGGCATCGC
>CAYQYG010000566.1:0-5073 GCA_964421485.1 uncultured Polyangiaceae bacterium
GAGCCCCCGCCGCCGGTGCCGCCCGCCGTGGCCGCGCCGCCCGCCGCGAGCGCCGCGGCGCCCGCGCCGCCGGCCGGGATCCGCCTCGATCGCGCGGTCATGCCGGTGCGGCACCGCGCGACGCTGACCGTCGTGCCAGGGGATCCGGTGCTCGCGGGGGAGATCGAGATCGAGCTCGCGCTGCGCGCCGAGACCGGCGTGCTCTGGCTCAACGCCACGGAGATCACCGTCGACGAGGCGCACGTCGAGGCGGGCGGCAAGCGCATCGCCGCGCGGGTGCTGCCGGGCGGCGAGGACCTCGTGGGGTTCGCGCTCGCAGAGGAGGCGCCGGCCGGCGCGGCGCGGCTGTTCGTCCGGTACCGCGGGGCGATCTCGGCGAAGAACGATCGCGGCGTCTTCCTCGAGGAAGATCTCGGCAAGAGATACGTCTTCACGCAGTTCGAGAGCATCGAGGCGCGCAAGGCGTTCCCCTGCTTCGACGAGCCGTCGTTCAAGGCGCCCTGGCAGCTCACGCTGAAGATCAAGGGCGACGACGTCGCGCTCTCGAACACGCCGGTCGCCTCCGAATCGGCGGGCGAGGGCGGGGTGCGCGTCGTGAGGTTCGCCGAGACGAAGCCCCTGCCGGCGTACCTCGTGGCGTTCGCGGTCGGGCCGTTCGAGATGGTCGACGCGGGCAAGGCAGGGAAGAACGGGACGCCGGTGCGCGTCGCGGTGCCGCGCGGGAAGGCGGCCGAGGCGCGCTGGGCCGTCGAGACGACGCCGGCGCTGCTCGGGCTGCTCGAGGACTACTTCGGGATCCCCTACCCCTACGAGAAGCTCGACGTCGCGCCGATCCCGCGGCTCGCGAGCTTCGGGGCGATGGAGAACGCGGGGCTCGTCACGATCCGCGCCTCGCGCGCGCTCGCCTCGGGCGCGGAGGAGACCGCGGAGTTCAAGCGCGACTACGCGGAGATCATGGCGCACGAGCTGGCGCACCAGTGGTTCGGAGACCTCGTGACGACCGATTTCTGGGACGACATCTGGCTGAACGAGGCGTTCGCGGAGTGGATGGGGAGCAAGATCGTCGAGAAGTGGAAGCCCGAATGGCGCGAGGACGCGAGCCGCGCGGGCGCGACGGCGTGGGCGATGCGGGGCGACGAGCTCGCGACGGCGCGCAAGATCCGGCAGGAGATCCGCACGAAGGACGATATCCAGAACGCGTTCGACGCGATCACCTACGACAAGGGCTCGGCCGTGATCGCGATGTTCGAGGCGTGGGCCGGAGAGGAGCGCTTCAGGAAGGGGGTCCGCCGCTACCTCGAGGCGCACGCGCACGGGAACGCGAGGTCCGCCGATTTCCTCGCGGCGATCGGGGCCGAGGTGGGGGAGGAGCTCGCGCCCGCGTTCCTGACGTTCCTCGACCAGCCCGGGGTGCCCGCCGTGAGCGCGGAGATCGCGTGCGAGGCGGGGAAGCCGCCGCGTGTATCGCTGTCGCAGCGGCGGTTCCTGCCCGCGGGCTCGAAGGGCTCGTCCGGCGAGACGTGGCGGATCCCGGTCTGCGCGCGGACGCCGGCGGCCGGGGACGCGGGGAGAGCTTGCGCGCTGCTCGACGGGCCGAAGGGGGAGCTGCCGCTCGCGGCCGGGGCGCCGTGCCCGGAGTGGTTGCTGCTCCATCGCGACGGGGTGGGCTATTACCGCGCCGCCTATGGTCCGAAGGCGCTCTCGGCGCTGCTCGGGGCCTGGAAGAGGCTCACGGAGGTGGAGCGGCTGGCGGTGATCCGGGACGTGGGCGCGCGGGCGCAGGCGGGGGATCTGCCGATCGCGGAGGCGCTCTCGCTGGTGCCGGATCTGGCGAAGGATCCGAGCCCGCACGTGCTGCGCGCGCTCGTGGGCCTGGTGTCCCAGGTGCGCGAGGCGCTGGTGCCCGAGGAGGCGCGGCCCGCGTTCGCGCGGTTCGTGGTGAAGGCATTCGGCAAGAAGGCGCGCGAGCTCGGCCTCCGGCCGCGCGCGGGGGAGGACGACGAGACGAGGCTGCTCCGCCCGCTGGTGGTGACGCTGGTGGCGAACCGCGGGGAGGACGCCGCGCTGATCGCGGAGGCGCGGAAGCTCGCCGGCCGCTGGCTGGAGGACCCGGCGTCGCTGGAGCCCGACGCGGTGGAGGCGGTGCTCGCGATCGCGGCGGCGCACGGCGATCGGGCCCTGTTCGATCGGCTGCACGCGGAGGTGAAGAAGGCGACCGATCAGAAGCGGCGGAGCCGGATCGTGCGGGCGCTGTCGTCATTCCGCGATCCGGCGCTGATCCGCGATTCGCTGGCGATCTTCCTGACCGACGAGCTGGACGCGCGGGAGTCGCTGTTCCTGCTGTTCCGGCAGCAGGAGGAGCGCGCGGCGCCGGTCGTGTTCGCGTTCCTGAAGGAGCGCTTCGACGCGATCGCGGCGCGCACGCCCGACGAGCTGCGCGGGGATCTGCCCTGGGCCGGGACGGGGTTCTGCGACGAGGGGCGGCGCGCGGAGGTGGAGGCGCTGTTCAAGGACAAGGTCGGGGCGCTGACCGGGGGGCCGCGGAACCTGGCGCAGGTGCTCGAGGAGATCTCGCTGTGCAGCGCGCGGCGGGGGGCGCAGCGGGAGGGGCTCCTGGCGTTCTTGAAGAACCGATGATGGGGGACGGGGGTGGTTGAGGTGCACGGCGGTTCCGGTATCCTGGGGGGATGACGAGAGTCGACGAGCTCAGGGGCAGGCTCGCACGCGCGCGCAAGGTCGCCGTGCTGACGGGGGCGGGCGTCTCGGCGGAGTCCGGCGTGCCCACGTTTCGCGGCGCCGGGGGGCTCTGGAGACGGTACGAGGCGACGGCGCTGGCGACGCCGGCGGCCTGGGAGCGGGATCCCGGGCTCGTCTGGGAGTTCTATCATCACCGGCGGGAGGTGGTGCTGGGGTGCGCGCCGAACCCGGCCCATCATGCGCTGGCTCGATTCGAGCGCCGGTGGCGCGAGGCGGGGCGGGGCTTCTCGCTGATCACGCAGAACATCGACGGGCTGCACGAGCGCGCGGGGTCCGAGGGGCTGACCCGGCTGCACGGCTCGCTCTGGCAGGTGCGGTGCGTCGAGTGCCAGGAGGTCACGGAGAACCGCGACGTGCCCATCACGCCGGCCTTCGCGGGCAGCGGATCCCCGGATCCCGACGCGGACGCGCGGCGCTTCGGCGGCGCGGAGCTCCCCCATTGCCACTGCGGCGGCGTCCTCCGCCCGCACGTCGTCTGGTTCGGCGAGGCGCTCGACCCGGCCGACCTGGCCGCCGCCGCGAGCGGCGTCGACCATTGCGACGTCCTGGTCGTCGTGGGCACGTCCGCCGTGGTGTACCCCGCGGCCGGCTTCGTCCCCCTGGCGAAGCGCCACGGCGCGGTCATCGCCGAGGTGAACCTCGAGCCCAGCGCCGTGAACGACCTCTGCGATTTCTTCTTCCCGGGCGCCGCCGGCGAGATCCTCCCCTCGCTGCTCGACATCGAGCCGGGCTGAGCCTCGGACGCCACGATCTTGTCACCGGGCTCACGTCCGGCGCATGCTACGCGCCGCGAGGCCTGTCCCCCTCGCAGGGATGGAGACGATGAGCACCCCTTTCTTTGCTTCCGCGCGCCGGTATCTTCCGCTGTCGGCGGCCCTTGCGCTCTGCGCCGCCGGCTGCGCGCTGGACGAGCCCCTTGCGCCGGAGGCGCTGGACGAGCCCCTCGGCGAGATCGCGGAGCCGGTGGCGGCCCCGGTGCGGGTGCGCGTGATGGCCGCGAACCTGACGAGCGGCAACTACCAGAGCTATGACCCCGGCCACGGGATCCGCATCTTCCAGGGCACCGATCCCGACATCGTGCTGATCCAGGAGCTCAACTACGGCTCCAACAGCGCCGCGGATCTCCGCGCGTTCGTGGACGCGGCGTTCGGCGCGTCGTTCTCGTATCATCGCGAGGGGGGCGCCCAGATCCCGAACGGGATCATCAGCCGGTATCCGATCCTCGAGTCCGGCGAGTGGGACGACACCGCGGTCTCGAACCGCGATTTCGCCTGGGCCCGCATCGACGTGCCCGGGCCCGTGGACCTCTGGGCCGTCAGCGTGCACCTGCTCACGTCGAGCAGCGGCACGCGGAACAGCGAGGCGCAGAAGCTCGTGACGTACATCCAGGGCAAGGTGCCCGCCGGGGACTTCCTGGTGATCGGCGGCGACCTCAACACGGGCAGCCGCGGGGAGTCTTGCGTATCGACGCTCGGGCAGCTCGTGGTCACCTCGTCGCCTTACCCGGCGGACAGGAACGGGAACACGAACACGAACGCGGGGCGCAGCAGCCCCTATGACTGGCTCCTCGCCGACGCCGACCTGAACGCGTACAAGGCCGCGGTGACCATCGGGGCGAGCTCGTTCGCGAACGGCCTCGTGGCGGACACGCGCGTGTACTCGCCGCTCGCGGAGATCAGCCCCGCGCTCTCCGGCGACAGCGGCGCGTCCGGGATGCAGCACATGGGCGTCATTCGCGATTTCTTGATCCCCGGCGACGGCGAGCCGCCGCCCCCTCCTCCGCCCTCCGGGAGCCCGGTGCTCTTCCTGAACGAGATCCTCGCGAACGAGCCCGGGAGCGACGCGGCCGGCGAGCTCGTGGAGATCGGCACTTCGGGGACGGCGGCCGCCGATCTGAGCGGTTACACGCTGTCCGACAGCGCCTCGGCGCGGCACACCTTCGCGGCCGGGACGACGCTCGACGTCGGCGAGGCGATCGTGGTCTTCGGCGGCGCGGCGGCGATCCCGGGCGGGCTCACGGGGGCGGTCGCGGCGTCGACCGGCACGCTGGGGCTTTCGAACAGCGGGGACACGGTGACGCTGCGGGACGGGGGAGGGGTGTCCATCGACGCGTTCACGTACACGTCGTCGCTCTCGGGCACGGACGGGGTGTCGATGAACCGGAGCCCGGACGCGACGGCGGGCGCCGGGTTCGCGCTGCATACCACGCTGAGCGCGGGCTCCTCGTCGCCGGGGACGCGCGCGGACGGCAGCGCGTTCTAGCATCGCGTCCCCCAGGTTCGCCCCTGGATCCAGGAGCGAGAAAATCACAGGGAG
>CAYQYG010000567.1:0-5037 GCA_964421485.1 uncultured Polyangiaceae bacterium
GCCCCCCGCGTTCCGCCCCCAAAGCAGCCGGCCTCCTGCACATTTCCCTCGATTGTTCTCCGAGCCGTTGTATACCGCCGCCCCATCGATGGCCCAGATCGCCCCGCCCGCGCCGGGCACCAACGCCGTCACCTCCGGACCACCGCACAGGGCGATCCTTCGCCTCGCCCTCCCCACGGTCGCCGCGATGCTCACCCAGAGCATCGTCAACGAGGTCGACATCCTCTTCTTCGCGCGCCTCCCGTGCCCGGAGTCCTCCAACGCGCAGGCCGCCCTCCTCCCCTCCCTCATCGTCCTCTGGCTCTTCGGCGGCTCCCTCAGCGCCATCTCCGTCGGCACCCAGGCCTTCACTGGCCGCCGCTTCGCCGAGCAGCGCCACGACGACGCCGGCGCCGTCCTCCTCAACGCCCTCACCTTCGCCGTCCTCGGCGGCCTCGCCTTCACCGCCCTCGGCTACGTCCTCATGCCGGCCTTGCTCTCCATGATCGTCAAGGTCGAGGGCGCCCGCCAGGCTGCGGACGCTTACCTCAAGTGGCGCCTCCTCGGCGTCACCTCCATGGCCGCCACCTTCGCGCTCAAGGCCTTCTTCGACGGCATCGGCAAGACCCATATCCATCTCGTCTCCGCCGTCGTCATGAACGCCCTCAACATCGTCCTCTGCCTGCTCCTCATCTTCGGCAACACCGCGCTTGGCATCCCCAAGCTTGGCATCGCCGGCGCGGGCATCGCGGGCTGCGTCTCCACGTACGTCGGCTTTGCCATCATGGTCGCGTATGCCCTCCGGCCCGAGTATCGCCGCCGCTACCGCCCCTTTGCGTGGAGCAAGCGCTCCGGCGCCCTCACCTGGTCCATCCTCAAGCTCTCCATCCCGAGCGCCGTCGCCACCATCGCGATCATGACGGGCTTCATGCTCTTCGCCATGATCGCCAGCAAGCTGGACCAGCTCGCCCCTGCCGGCGAGGTCTCCCCCCTCTGCCCCGGCGGCCGCGCCGAGCCCGTCTACAGCGCCGCCACCACCGTCATTGTCGGCGTCCTCAAGCTCACCTTCACGGCCTGCCTTGCTTTTGGCACCTCCACGGCCACGCTCGTCGCCCAGTCGCTCGGCGAGCGCGCCGGCGACAAGGCCGAGCGGTTCGGCTGGACCAGCGTCCGCCTCGGCCTCCTCATCTTCGGCGTCATTGGCCTGCTCGAGGCCTTCTTTGCCAGGGAGATCCTCGCGGTCGCCACCTCCAGCGAGCTCGTCCGGGCGGCTGCGCTCCGGCCCATGCAGGTCATGGGCGCCTGCACCCCGGTCATCGCTGTCGGCATGATCCTCACCCAGGCCCTCTTCGGCGCGGGCAACACGCTCTTCGTCATGATCGTGGAGCTCTGCCTCCATTTCATCTGCCTCGTCCCGCTCGCGTGGCTCTTCGGGATCACCCTGGGTTTTGGCCTCATGGGCATCTGGGGCGCGGGCGTCGTCTACATCGTCCTGCTCGCCGCGATCATGGCCCTCAAGTTCCGCTCGGGCGACTGGAAGCACATCCGCCTGGACGTCCACGGCGGCGGCGGGGGCGAGCCCCGGCTCGACGCGCCGTCCCCGACCGCGCAGAGCTCCTGACCTCGGCGATGGACACGGAGCCCTGCGCGGGCGTCTTCCCGTGCCCGGTGGCCGCGCCGCTCTGGGCTGTCCCCCTGGGCTGCCAGTGAGCCGGCCCCGCGCGGCGATTTGATCGCGGCCGCGCCCCGCCGCGGCGTATCATCGCGGGCGGAGAGCTGCCTTGAGGAACCATTTTGCCCTTGTCGCGGCGGCGGGCCTTGCGCTCGGCGCGGCCTCCTGCACGCTGATCGTCGACCGGAGCGCGGCGCAGTGCGAGAGCGACGCGGACTGCGCGGGCTTCGCGGGCACGGTCTGCTCGGCGGACAGCGTGTGCGTGCCGCCGCCGTGCTCGACCCACCAGGACTGCGTGGACCGGGTGGGGGAGTACCACGTGTGCCACGAGCGGACGAGGACCTGCGTCGCGCTGCGCTCGGACGCCTGCCAGGACATCGAGGGGGACTACTCGGCGGAGGACGCGTTCTTCCTCGGCGCGCTGGGCCCGACGGAGGGGGCGAGCGCGGCGACGGGGCAGGCGGAGCAGACCGGGATCAAGCTGGCGATCAGCGACTTCGAGCAGGCGTCGAACGGGCTGCCGCCGAACCAGGTCGGGGGTGCGCCGCGGCCGATCGTGCTGGTGGGCTGCAACGACGGCAGCGACGGCGACGCGGCGGTCGCGGCGGCGCAGCACCTGGTCGACGTCGGGGTGCCGGCGATCATCGGGGCGGCCTACAGCGGGATCACCATCAAGGTGGCGACCGAGGTGACGATCCCGGGGCAGGTGCTCCTGATCTCGCCGTCGGCGACGAGCGTGGCGATCACGGACCTGGCGGACAACGGCCTGGTGTGGCGGACGGCGCCGTCGGACGTGTTCCAGGCGCTGGCGATGACGCTGTACGTCCCGACGATCGAGGCGGCGCTGCGCGAGGCGGGCGGGCCGCTCGCCGGGGGCGGGGACGTGAAGATCGCGATCCTGAACAAGGGCGACGCGTACGGGAGCGGCCTGGCGAAGGCGGTCGAGAAGGACCTCGTGATGAACGGGATGGGGGCGCTCGATCCGGCGAACCAGGCGAGCTACCTGCGGGTGGACTACGGGGATCCGGACGACGCGAGCAAGCCGACGAACTACCCGGAGGCGGTGCAGCAGGCGCTGGCGCTGCAGCCGCACATCGTCCTGCTCCTGGGGACGGCGGAGGGGGTGGGGGAGATCCTGCCCGGGATCGAGGAGGGGTGGTCGCAGGCGGGGTACCGGCCGCGCTACGTGCTCTCGGACGGGGGGGTCCGGAACGAGCTCTGGGGGTACGTGGGCTCGAACGACGATCTGCGGCGGCGGGTGACGGGGACGGTGCCGGGGACGAGCAACATCCTCTTCAATGCATTCAAGTCGGATTACAACACGAAGTTCCCGGGCCAGGCGAGCCCGGACGTGTTCGGGGCGGCGGGGGCGTATGACGCGACGTATCTCCTGGCGTACAGCGCGGTGACGCTGGGGTCCGGGCAGGTGACCGGGCCGGCGCTGGCGCAGGGGCTGAAGAAGATGGTGCCGCCTGCGGCGTCGCAGGTCGAGGTGGGGACGGACGGGATCAACGGGGCGTTCGCGACGCTCAAGGACGGGGAGCCCATCGATTTCGTGGGCGCCTCGGGGCCGCTCGATTTCGATGTGGACACGGGGGAGGCGCCGTCGGATATCCAGATCTGGTGCCTGCCGTCGGCCGGGGGGGAGGCGCAGAGCGCGCTCGGGTCCGGGTTGTATCTGGACGCGGCGACATCGACGCTGATGGGGGCGATGGGGGCCGTGTGTGATTGAGAGGGGGCAGGGAGGCGAGGGGGACGCGCCGGTCTTCCCGGCTCTCTGTCATGTGGATCCGGGCTTCTCCGGCGGCTCGTGGGAGGATTTCATGGCGGGTGGTGTGCCCAGGCGCTTGGGGTCTGTGACTCTGGTGGGCGGATCATTTCTCACCTCGACGGAGCAAGGCGATCACGGCGGCCCGAAGGCGCGCGATCTCGCTCTGGAGCGCGCTGTTCTCCTGTCGCAGAAGCGCCTCCGCCTCTTTCGCCCGGGTGAGCTCGTCCCTCTGCGCCCGCATGATGCGTTGCAGATGACGCATTTCGATGAGCTGCGCGCGATTGAGATGAAGGCGCTGGATGTGGAACCAGCCTCGGGGCGTTATCCCTAGAAGCCGACCGTCGAGCATCTCGGTGATGTGTGCATCCAGGTCGTCGCGCCGGGGGTGAAGAAGCCGCAAGCTCTCCGGGGAATGGGGGGCGGAGGCATAATCGCCATTGAAGCGATTGCAGGCGGTACAGGCGTAGACGAGGTTTTCTATCTCGTCGGAGCCCCCGGCCGCCTGTGGGTGGAAATGATCGATCTCCAGCGCGCCGCCCACGAACGACTCGGACACACCGCAGTAACCGCAACGGCCGCCGAAGGCCGCCCGCACCGCTGCGCGCGCGTCGGCGGAGACCGTCATCTACGTCGTCGGCAAGGGGCCCCTGGCGAACCGGGCGAGCGCGTCAAGAATCGAAGCGCGACGCTGCTCGAACTCGGTGAGGAAGCGGCGCGCATCGGCGACCAGTGCTTGCTGCTGCGCGAGCAACCGGGCCAGCTCCTCGTTTTCATCTTGAACGGTGCGAAGCTCGTGCGCCAGCTCGCCCGCCTCGGCGCGCAGCTGGGTCATCGCCGGGGCGAGCGCTTGCGCTTCCTCTGCCTCGACCTGAGCCATCAGGCCCGCGAGCTCCGTGTGCTCAGGTTCCGTCAGCGTGCCGGCCAGCTCCTTGTCCCGCAGCAGATCCAGGCGGGCTTGGCGGTCCTTGGTCCAGCTCATGACGGCATCGTACCTGCGTACCGAACGGCAAGCAACAGGACGCCCGGTCTCCACGCACACCCCGAGGAGGGGCATCGGGGCGCCCGGCCCGTTCACGTGTCCGGCCACGGGTCGTTTGCACGCGAGCGCGACCTCGCTTCTTTCAGGGCCAGCGCGCGCCGGCGAGACGAGCAACGCGCCGGCCGGGCAGCCGAATCGTGGCAAAGCATCGAGCTCGTCCATCATGGTGGGGCGCTGAATGATGGAAGAGCGGGTGTGGCCCCGCTACAAGGAGTTCTTCGGTCCGCCGGGCACCGTCCGCGTCCTGGCGCGCGCCGCCGCGGGGGAGGCCAGCGCCTCCGTGGCGCCGGGCGAGCCACGGACACCGGACGACGTCCACGAGTCGACGCGACCACCGGCGCTCGAGCTGGAACGAGCCATGGCCCGGCTGTTCCCGACGGGCCGGCGAGCATGGAAGCGGAACCGAGCGCGCCGATCCTGACGCGACGGGTCGCTGGGCGGCACGAAGCCGGAGCAACAGGAACGGCATGTTCGCCACGGCGATCCGCGCCGGCGTCCGCTTCGCCGATCGGCGCGACTACGAGAGAAGAGAGAGGATCACAGACCCCATGCGCCGGGGCGCACCACCCGGCATGA
>CAYQYG010000568.1:0-5036 GCA_964421485.1 uncultured Polyangiaceae bacterium
CCTGCGCCGCCGCCCGCGCCGCCCTGACCTGCGCCGCCGCCGCCTGCGCCGCCCTGACCTGCACCGCCGCCGCCTGCGCCGCCCGAGCCTGGGTCCGCGCCGCCCTCGCCGCCGCCCGAGGTCGTCGAGGTGCTCGTCGTCGTGCCCGTCGAGCCGCCCGACCCGTTCGACGCGTACGAGTCGACGGGCGGATCGGGCTGCGGGTTGAAGCCGCAGCCCGCCACGAGCAGCGCTCCGAGGGCGGCGAGGGCGAGTCTTCGCATGACCACCCCCATATCACGCCGCCGCCCGCGCTTCGCTGCGCTCAGCCGCAGCCGGCGCCGCCCGCGCCCGGATCGCAGCCACTCCCCCCTGCGCCGCCCTGACCCGACCCGCCTCCGCCGCCCTGACCCGAGGCGCCCGAACCGCCCGCGCCCCCGCCGCCGTCGCCGGTGTTGGTCCCGGTGGTGGTGGTGGTGCCGGTGGTCGTGGTCCCCGTGGTGGTGCCCACGTCCTCTCCGCCGGCACCGCCGGTGCCGGTGCTCGTGCTGCCCGGGAACTCGTCGACGGGCGGATCGGGCTGCGGGTTGAAGCTGCACCCGACGGCGAGGGCCGGGATCGCGATCGCGAGGGAGGCGGCAAGGATCAGGTAGGTTCGCATGGCACGTCCATGAGCCGCATCGCAATGCGCATGCCAGCGAGCTTCCCCGAGAAGTCCCGCCATGTTTCGAGCGCGAGGCCCGGCGACCCGGCACAGCATGGCACGGCGCCCGGGCGCACAGATCCGACGCGTCGCGCGCGGCCATGTCCTCGCGCGGCGCGCGGGCGCGGTATGGTGCCGGCGTGCTGTCGGAGGATCTCGGTGGAGTCGCGGCGCGCCTCGAGGCGGTGAGGGGCCGCGTGGCGGCCGCGGCGGAGCGGGCCGGGCGCGCGCCCGGCGAGGTGCGGCTCCTGGCCGTCTCGAAGGGCCAGCCGGCGGAGGCGATCCGCGCGGCCCACGCGGCGGGGCAGCGCATGTTCGGGGAGAACTACGCGCAGGAGCTCGAGCGGAAGGCCGAGGGGCTCGCGGAGCTCGCGGACCTCGAGTGGCACTTCATCGGGCGCTTGCAGCGCAACAAGGCCAAGGTCGTCGCCCGCGCCGCCCGCGTCGTGCACTCCGTGGATCGCGAGGACCTCGCGATCGAGCTCGATCGGCGCGCCGGCGCGCTCGGCCGGGCGCTCTCGGTCCTCGTCGAGGTGAACGTCGGTGACGAGGCCTCGAAGGGCGGGTGCGCGCCCGGCGACGTCGGCCGCGTGCTCGAGGCGATCGCGCGGTGCAAGGGCCTCCGGGCCGTCGGGCTGATGACGATCACGCCCTTCCTCGACGATCCGGAGCAGGTCCGCCCGTTCTTCGCGGCGCTGCGCGAGCTGCGCGAGCGGCACGGCGGCGCGGCGGCGCTGCCCGAGCTCTCGATGGGCATGTCGCACGACTTCGAGGCGGCGATCGCCGAGGGCGCGACGATCGTCCGCGTGGGCACGGCGATCTTCGGGCCGCGCCCGCAGCGGAGTGGACCGGAGTAGACTCGGGCGCATGATCCACGAGCGAAGTCGACGCGCGGCGCTCGCCTGCGCCCCGGGCGCGGCCGCCCTCCTGATCGCGGGGTGCGGCCCGGGCGCGATACCGCCGTCGATGCCCCACCCGCTCGCGGGCAACGCGGCGCCGGCGTTCGAGACCGAGTCGACGGACGACGATTACGTCTCCGTGCCGGCCGCCGGCGCCACGCGGGTCACCGTGCTCGATTTCTGGGCCTCGTGGTGCGCCGCGTGCAGCCAGACGATCCCGGCGCTTGACGCGATCTGGCGCGATCACAAGGCTCATGGCGTGATGGTGATCGGCGTCAGCGTCGACGAGGCCGAGGGCGCGGCGGACGCGAGGGCGCGCCAGCTCGGCGCCTCGTTCCCCATCGTGAGCGACCCGTGGCAGCGCATCGCGGGCAGCTACGGCGTCGCGCAGGTGCCGCTCACGTTCGTGATCGACGGCCAGGGCCGGGTCCGCTGGGTCGGCAGGAGCCCGGAGCGCGCGCGGCAGGCGGTGGACTACCTGCTCGCGGAGGGGCCCGCCCGGCCGAGGGACGTGTTCGAGTGACGGCCCCCGGCGCGCGCGGCGGCGGGCGGCGCGAGCGCGGCGCGATCGACCCGGACCGCCCCACGCTCTTCCAGGCCGCGACGCGGCGCGATCCCGCGCTGCGCGCGTCGGTCCCGCTCGCCGAGCGCGTGCGGCCGAGCGCGCTCGCCGGCGTGCTCGGCCAGGAGCACCTGCTCGGCGAGGGCAAGCTGCTCGCCCGCGCGATCGCGGCCGATCGCGTGCCGTCGATGATCCTCTGGGGCCCGCCGGGCTCGGGCAAGACCACGCTCGCGCGCGTCGTCGCGGGCGCCACCAACGCGCGCTTCGTCCCGTTCAACGCCGTGCTCGGCGGCGTGCCGGAGCTGCGCAGCATCCTCGCCGAGGCGCGCGAGGCCCGCGCCTACGAGGGCCGCAGGACGATCCTCTTCGTCGACGAGATCCACCGCTTCAACAAGGCCCAGCAGGACGCGTTCCTCCCGCACGTGGAGGACGGGACCATCACCCTGATCGGCGCGACCACCGAGAACCCCTCGTTCGCGGTCAACGCGCCGCTGCTCTCGCGCTGCAAGGTCTTCCGCCTGCAGGGCCTCGGCGCCGCCCAGATCGAGGCGCTGCTCCGCCGCGCCCTGGACGCGCCCGAGGGCCTCGCCGGCGCGATGAAGGCCGAAGACGACGCCCTCCAGGCGATCGCCGCGCTCGCGCAGGGCGACGCCCGCCGCGCGCTCACGACGCTCGAGATCGCCGCCGAGGAGGCCGCGCGCGCGGGCTCCGGCCACATCACCCGCGACATCGTCGCCGGCACCAGCGAGCAGAAGACGCTGCTCTACGACAAGGCCGGCGAGGAGCACTACAACGTCACGAGCGCGTTCATCAAGTCGATGCGCGGCTCGGACCCGGACGCGGCGATCTACTGGCTGATGCGCATGATCGAGTCGGGCGACGACCCGATCTTCCTCCTGCGCCGCATGATCATCTTCGCGAGCGAGGACGTGGGCAACGCCGACCCCCGCGCGCTCGAGGTGGCCGTCGCGGCCGACGCCGCGTTCCGGCGGCTCGGCATGCCCGAGGGCATGTACCCGCTCGCGCAGGCGGCGATCTACCTGGCGACCGCGCCCAAGTCGAACGCGTGCAACACCGCCTGGCACGCCGCGCAGGCCGCCGTCCGCGAGCGCGGCGCGCTGCCCGTCCCGCTCAAGCTGCGCAACGCCGTCACGCCGCTCCTGCGCCGCGAGGGCTACGGCGAGGGCTACCGCTACGCGCACGACGAGCCCGGCGCCGTGGCCGAGGGCGAGACGTACCTGCCCGAGGAGCTCGCCGGCGCCCGCTTCTACGAGCCGGCGGACCGGGGCTACGAGCGCCACATCGGCGAGCGGCTCCGCCGGATCCGCGGCGAGGGCGGCTGAAGCCTCAGTGCTGCGTCACGTCGCGGATGCCCTCCAGGGCCTCCTCGAGCTCGCCGAGCGCGTGCTGATCGCCCTTCGCCCGGGCGACGTCGATGCCCTGCGTGAGCCACGCCTCGGCCTTCTCGAAGTCGCCGGCCTTCCCGAGCATCGTCCCGCACATCAGGTACATCGGCACGTAGCCCGGATCGATCTCGCGCAGCGCCTCGAACGTCGCGAGCGCCTCGGCCTGCTGGTCGAGCGCCGCGTGCTCCAGCGCGAGGGCGTACCAGTGGAACGGATCCTTCGAGCCTTCCCGTGTCATCTTCTGCAGCAACAGCAGCCGCTTGCTCACAGGGCCTCCACGATACCGATGTAGGGGAGGTTTCTGTAGCGCTCGGCCCAGTCGAGTCCATAGCCGACGACGAACTTGTCTTCTATCGTGAAGCCCAGGTAGTCGATGGGGACCTCGACCCGCGATCGCGCGGGTTTGTGGAGCAGGGCGCAGACCTTGACGCTGTTCGGCATCCTCGTCCGCATGAGCTGGAGCAGGTGCGAGATGGTCAGGCCGGTGTCGACGATGTCCTCGACGATCAGGATGTCGTCGCCCTCGATGGGCTTCGTGAGGTCCTGGGTGATCTGGACGACGCCGGTCGTGCTCGTGCCCTCGCCGTAGCTGCGCACGCCGAGGAACTCGATCCGGAGCGGCAGGTCGATGTGCCGGGCGAGGTCCGAGGTGAACACGAAGCTGCCCTTGAGCACGCAGACCAGGACCAGGCGCCGGCCCTGGTAATCCGTGGAGATCTGGCCGCCGAGCTCGCGCACGCGGGCGCCGATCTGGTCGGCCGAGAGCATCGTCCGGACATTCGAATGGACCATGGCCGCCCGCTAACACCGCCGCGCCGCCGCGCCTAGGCAGAAGCTCGGGGCTTGGGGCGGAGGGCGCGCGACACGCGCGACCCGGAGCCCCAAATGCCAAACCTGACGCGTTCCACTAAGCTCCCCGCCCCCATGACCTCGCCCGCCCCGCCCGACACGCCCCCGCACCTCACGTCGCGCTACCCGCTGCTCGTCCGCTTCTGCGAGACCGACCTGATGGGGATCGTGCACCACGCCAGCTACCTCACGTACTTCGAGGCGGGCCGCATCGACTGGCTGCACCGGCGCGGGGTCGCGTACCTGGACTGGGCGCAGCGGGGCATCCACCTGCCTGTCGCGGAGGCGCGGCTCAAGTACAGCAAGCCGGCGCGCTTCGACGAGGCGCTCGTGGTGGAGACGACCTGCCGCGAGACCAGCCGGGTGACGGTGCGGTTCACGTACCGCGTGCTCCGCGGCGACGAGCTGCTCTGCAACGGCGAGACGCTGCTCGCCTGCGTGGGCCCGGACCTCGCGCTGATGCGCATCCCCGACGACGTCCTCGCCGTGTTCCAGAGCCCCGAGACGCACCCTTCGATCTAGAGCGGCGCTCATCTGCGCGCGCTACGGGCTCATCCGCGTCGCTGGCTCGTTGCGACGTACTTTTGTACGCCTCACTCGCCTGCCTAGCGGCTGAGCCCGTATCACACGCAGCTGAG
>CAYQYG010000569.1:0-2732 GCA_964421485.1 uncultured Polyangiaceae bacterium
GAGGAGCGTCGCGGCGATCGTGCCGCCGAGGCGCTCCGAGGGCGGCGCCTGCTCGGCGCCGGCGGGGGCGGCCGCGCGCGCCAGGAACGACTTGCGGCTCGGCCCAACGAGGACCGGGAAGCCGAGCGCGCAGAGCTCGTCGAGCCGCGCGCAGAGCTCGAGCGAGTGCCGCGCGTTCTTCGCGAAGCCGAGCCCGGGATCGAGGATCAGGTCCTCGCGCGGGAGGCCCGCGGCCATCGCGCGCTCGGCCGCGGCCGACCACTCGCGCGCGACGTCGGCGACGACGTCGCCGTACGCGTCGTCCGGGTAGGCCGAGAACCCGCGCATGGCCGACATCGCGCCGCGGCAGTGCATCAGGGCGAGCGCCGCGCCGTGCCGCGCGCAGAGCGCGCCGAGCTCCGCGGCCGGCTCGAGCGAGACGGTGTTCACCACCGCGGCGCCGTCCTCGAGGGCGCGCGCCGCGACCGCAGGCGACGTCGTGTCGATGGAGACGATCGCGCCCAGCCCCGCCGCGTCGCGCACGCTCGCGCCGACGCGGGCGATCTGCTCCCCGTCCGGCACCGGCCGGGCGCCCGGCCGCGTCGACTCCGCGCCGATGTCGATGATGTCCGCCCCCTCCGAGAGCATCGCCTCGATGCGCGCCCTCGCCGCGCCGTCATCCACGAACAGCCCGCCGTCGGAGAAAGAGTCCGGCGTGCGGTTCAAGATGCCCATGATAAGCACGCGCCTCCGAGCTTCCAGCAGCGTGCGTACCCGGCCCATCACCTGTGGGTAGCAACTCTTGCGCCGAGCGGCAATTCCTTGGTTTTGCAGGGGGACTTTGATCAGGCCGCCTGACGCGCGGGCGCTTCTTTGCTAGGGGTCGACGAAGAGCCCTGGAGCGCCGGCCCGTCGAGCGGGGCCCGGGGTGAGCGTCGATGCTGCGAACCCGTGTCCGAGCGGGGCCCGTCGCCGGGCTCGTCCTGAGCGCCCTGTTCGCCCTGCTCATCACGGCGATCAGCGTGGGCGACCTCTATCTGCCCTCGCTCACGCCGCGGCTCGGAGCCCCCGCGCCGGTCACGCTCCGGGTGCCCTACGGGCCGCGCATCGTGCGCGACGAGCGCCAGCACCGGCTCGTCTACGAGCACAAGCGGGTCATCGTGCCCCGCGGCGAGGTGCTCCGCGAGTCGGACGACGAGGACCGCGCCGCCTTCGCCTACGAGTCGATCCGGAGGCCGCCCACGCCGGGCCGCATCGCGAGCCTCTACGTCATCTACTTCATCGTCGCGCTGATGCTCACGGGCTACCTGCGCCGGTTCGGCCAGAGCCGCGTGCGCCTCCTGCGCGCGCAGGCAGGGCTGCTCGCGCTGATGGCGGCCACCATCGTGACGGCGAAGCTCATCCTCCTGCTCACGGCCCTGCCGGAGTTCTGGATCCCGGTCGCGGCGTTCCCGCTCTGGGTCGCGCTCGCCTTCGACCGGCGCACCGCCTTCCTCGTCGAGATCGGCGGCGCGTTCATCGCGGCCTCGCTGCTGCGCTTCGACCTGATGCTGCTCTCCGTGCTGCTCGTGCGCGGCGTCGGCTCGACGCTCTTCTTCTTCAACCGCAAGCACCCGCGGCAGATGCTCGTCGCCGGCGCGCTCGCGGGCGTCTCCGGCGCCGTCGCGCTGATCGCGCTCACGGTCGTCTTCGAGGGCGGCTTCAACGTGCTCGCGGACCTCGAGCGGGGCATGGGCTCCAACCTGCTCGCCTGCGTGGGCGGGGGCATGCTCGCCGGCCTGCTCGGCCGCGGCCTGCGCGAGCCCGCCGAGCGCGCGATGGGCCAGGTCTCCCGCGACAAGCTGCTCGACCTCACCGACCTCGAGCAGCCCCTGCTCAAGAAGATGTCCGCCGAGGCCCCGGGGAGCTGGGAGCACGCGCGCGCCATGGCGAACCTCGCCGAGGCCGCGGCCGCCGCGATCGGCGCCGACGCGCTGCTCACGCGCGTCGGCGCCTACTACCACGACCTCGGCAAGACGGTTCAGCCCAAGTACTTCATCGAGAACCTCGGGCCCGGCGAGCGCTCCCCCCACGAGTCCCTCGATCCGGACGTCAGCGCCGACGCGATCATGGCGCACGTCGTGATGGGCACGAAGATCCTCCGCGAGGGCCGGATCCCTGAGCCCGTCGTGGAGTTCGCCTACACGCACCACGGCACGCAGGTCGTCGAGTTCTTCTGGCACAAGTGCCTGGAGCAGGGGAACCCGAAGGGCCTGACCGAGGAGCACTTCCGCTACCCCGGCATGAAGCCGCAGACCAAGGAGACGGCGATCCTGATGCTCGTCGACTCCATCGAGGCCGCCTCGCGCACGGTCTGGCCCCCCGAGCACAAGAAGTTCGAGGAGATGATCCAGCGCGTCGTCTTCACGAAGCTCTCCGCCGGCCAGCTCGACGAGTCCGGCCTCACGCTGGAGGACCTCCGGATCCTGATCCGCCGCATGGCCTCGACGCTGGTCAACATGTACCACGGCCGGATCAAGTACCCCTGGCAGCGCGACGCCGAGCGCGGCGCGGCGACCTCCTCGCCGCCCGTCGCGGTGACGCCCCTGCCCGCCGGCACCACGCCGAGGCCCGCGGAGACCACGCCCGTGGACATCCGGGGCGCCGGGTCGACCCCCCGCCCCGCCGCGCTGCCCGAGCCCAGCTCGAAGCCCGCAGGCGCGCTGCCCGAGCCCAGCTCGAAGCCCGCAGGCGCGCTGCCCGAGCCCAGCTCG
>CAYQYG010000569.1:2832-5027 GCA_964421485.1 uncultured Polyangiaceae bacterium
AAGCCCGCAGGCGCGCTGCCCGCGCCCGAGCGCGACGGCGACGCCGCCGAGCCCGACAGCGCGCCGAAGCCGCCTCGCTGAACGGCGCCCGCGTACTACGCTCGCGGCGAGCCCGCGCGGCGGGCCCGCGCTCGCGTACCCCCGGCGAAAGGAGCCACGATGCCCCCGACGATCGAGCAGAGCTTCATGAAGGCCCTCTTCCACGGCGTGATCGCCGAGGAGATCATCTTCCCGTACCCGGAGATGCCGTCCGAGGATCGCGAGAACACGTCGCTCATCCTCGACAGCGTCCGCCGCTTCTTCGCCGCGAACATCGACAGCGCCCGCATCGACCGCGAGCACGCCATCCCCGGGGAGGTCCTGGAGGGCCTGAAGGGCCTCGGCCTCATGGGCCTCCAGATCCCGACCGACCTCGGCGGCGTCGGCCTCAGCAGCATGGCCTACGCGCGCGTCATGCAGGAGATCGCCGGCCTCGACCCCTCGGTCGCCGTGATGCTCGGCGCGCACCAGTCGATCGGCCTGAAGGGGATCCTGATCTTCGGCACCGACGAGCAGAAGCGCCGCTACCTCCCGAAGCTCGCCGCCGGCGAGTCCGTCGCCGCGTTCGCGCTCACCGAGCCGAGCGCCGGCTCCGACGCGGCCGCGATCAAGACCCGCGCCGAGCTCTCCCCGGACGGCGCGCACTACATCCTCAACGGCTCCAAGATCTGGATCACCAACGGCGGCTTCGCCGACGTGTTCACCGTCTTCGCCCGCACCTCCGCGCTCGAGGAGGGCAGGAAGCCGAGGATCACCGCGTTCATCGTCGAGCGCGGCATGGGCGTGAAGAGCGGCCCCGAGGAGCACAAGCTCGGCATCCGCGGCTCCTCCACGACGGAGCTCTTCTTCGAGGACGTGAAGGTCCCGCGCGAGAACGTGCTCGGCGAGGTGGGCAAGGGCTTCAAGGTCGCGATGGAGATCCTGAACAACGGCCGGCTCGGCCTCGCCGCCGGCTGCGTGGGCAGCTCGAGCGCGCTCATCAAGCTCGCGCTCGAGCGCGTCCAGGAGCGGCGCGCGTTCGGCCGCAACATCGGCGAGTTCGGCCTGATCAAGGACAAGATCGCGACGATGCTCGCGCAGACCTACGCGCTCGAGTCGATGACGTACCTCACGGCCGCCCTCGTCGACGCCGGCGTGCCCGACTACTCGCTGGAGAGCGCGATCTGCAAGATCATGGGCAGCGAGACGCTCTGGATGGTGGTCAACGAGACGCTCCAGATCGCGGCCGGCACCGGGTACATGCAGGACTACCCGTACGAGCGGATGCTCCGCGACGCGCGCATCAACATGATCTTCGAGGGCACGAACGAGATCCTGCGGGCCTTCGTGGCGCTGTCCGGCATGAGCGGCCCCGGCAAGGCGCTGCTCGACGTGGTGAAGGCGATGCGCGAGCCGATCAAGGGCTTCGGCCTGCTGAGCGACTTCGCGATCCGCAAGGCGCGCACGGTGCTCGGCCGCGAGCGGATGACGCGCGCCCACCCGCTGCTCAGCCGCGAGGCCGTGATCTTCGAGGACTTCACCGGCGAGCTCGCGAGCCTGACCGACGCGACGCTCCGCAAGCACGGCCGCGAGATCGCCGAGAAGCAGTTCGTGCAGCGCCGGATCGCCGACATGGCGATGGACCTCTTCGGCGTCGCCGCCTGCGTCGCCCGCACGACCCGCGCGATCGAGCGCCGCGGCGAGGAGGGCGCCCGCCGCGAGATCGACCTCACGACGGTCTTCACGCACATGGCCCACAAGCGGCTGCGGCAGAACGTCGCCGATTTCCAGAAGAACGACGACGAGCTCCGCAAATCGGTGGCGGGCCGCGCCTACGCCGACATGGCCTACCCGTTCGATATCCTGTAGCTACGCGCCCGGCAGCGCCCGGGCGTACGCGATGGTCGCGAGCCCGAGCGGCACCACCCAGAGCGCCAGCGCCCCGGTCAGACGCCGCTCCACCAGCGCCCGCAGCGCCGCCGGTACGACCGGACCAGCATCCGTGAGCCTCCAGCGCGTCGCGCCCGAACCCCCGCGAGCTTCCGGGGCGTCGCGCCCGAACCTCCGCGAGCTTCCGGGGCGACGCGCCCGAACCTCCGCGAGCTTCCGGGGCGTCGCGCCCGAACCTCCGCGAGCTTCCGGAGCATCGCGCCGGAACCTCCGCGAGCTTCCGGAGC
>CAYQYG010000570.1:0-5024 GCA_964421485.1 uncultured Polyangiaceae bacterium
CGCGATCAACAGCCCATGGCTCCGAGCTCTCGCGCTCATTGCGCCACCCTATCCGCGCGCGGCCCGGCTGACAACCATGACCCGCGCGCCGACGCCGCCGTCACGGCGTGCGCAACGGCGCTGCCATTTTCCTCCCGTCCGGCTGAACGATCACCCTGAATGGTTACACGGACGATAGACGCGATGCCAGGGCGCCGGCATGACGCGCAGGGGCGGCGCAATAATTGGCTCACCATGAAGCAAAATACACGACACGGAGGCTATGCAGCGGGGGCCTCGCGGAATAAGATGGGGCCTCCCATCAACAGGAGCGGAGGAAGCCGGATGAAGCGATATGGCCTGATCCTTGGATTCGTGAGCCTCGTGGCGGCGCCGGGCGCGGCGAGCGCGGAGGTGCTGGTCAGCGGGATCGTCGACGTCCTCGTCGACGGGGGGAACAACTTCAACTGGCAGAAGGTGGAGCCGCCCGGCGCGGTGTGCGGCAACGGCTCGCAGTACAAGCTCTTCGTCCGGCAGACGGGCTCGCCGAACGTGCTGTTCTTCTTCGAGGGCGGCGGCGCGTGCTGGGACTACGACACCTGCAGCGGGCGCGCCGGCGTGCTCGGGGCGGCCAACCCGAACGGGATCACCGACGACTACATGCAGCAGTTCACGGCGCAGTACGTCTCGCCGATCGTGAACGGCGCCGATCCGGGCCTGCCCTTCCGCAGCCGGACCGATCTCCCGACGAAGGACTGGAACATCGTCTACCTGCCCTACTGCACGGGCGACGTCCACGTCGGCAACAACGTCGCCACCTACACGGACCCGACGGGCGCCGAGCCGCCGCTCACCTGGCACCACAACGGGTACAACAACACGGTCGCCGCAGTGAACCACGCGCACGCCCTGTTCCCGAGCGTGCAGAAGCTCCTCGTCACGGGCTTCTCGGCGGGCGGCACGGCCACCTCGGCCGCGTACTACTTCGTGCGACAGGGGATGAACCCGCAGAAGGGCTATTTCTTGAACGACTCGGGCCCGATCTACCCCGCCGCCGGCGCCACGTCCAACTCGAAGCCGCTGCACACCACGATCCGCCAGTCGTGGGCGCTCGACTCGGTGTTCGAGGAGCTCCCGGGCACGTTCAACGCGAACGACATGGGGACGATCAACGGGATGGTGGCGCAGGCCTTCCCGGGCGATCAGCTCGCCTACACCGCCTACACGCGCGACTACAACTACTCCCGCTTCTCCTACGAGCGCTTCTATACCCCCAATGATCAGGAGGCGGTGCTCGCCCGCTGGAAGCAGGACCAGGACGCGCTCGTCAACCAGATCAAGAGCTACCCGAACTTCAGCTACTTCATCCCGCACCACCGGGAGATCAACGCCAGCCATTGCAGCACGATCATCACCTTCATCGGGGCCCACGCCTGCCAGCAGATGCTGAAGAAGAAGTACTGGTGGGAGTACCTCGAGCTGCCCCTGGGCCAGACGTACAAGTGCTACAGCGAGCTCGTGCCGATGGAGACCTTCCTCCACCGCTTCATCAACGAGGACAAGGTGGTCCGCATCTACGAGCCGGTGAACTGGTACAACAACGAGGACCCCGGTATGGGCATCGTCGGGCCGCTCATCAACGGCGCGCTGGGAGGGTGAGGCTCGAGCCGGGCGCGTCCGGCGCGGGCGGCGTCGCGCAGGCGCCGGCCGCGCCGGATCGCCGCCCCGGGGAGCTCAGTCTTCCTCCTCGCCGAACCGATCCAGCAGCGCCTCCGCGTCCTGGAGGTGATCGTCGATGATCGGCCGTAGATCGGTCAGGTACGCGCGCACGTCGGCGTCCTGCGCGCGAGGGATGAGCTGCTCGTCCATGGCGTTCAGCACGTCCTCGTGGAGCACGACCTGCGCGGCGATGTAGCCGACATCGAATGCGTCGTCCGGGAGCGGCTGAATGGTCTCCAGGAGCCCCGAGGCCTCCATCTCCAGACACCGGCTGACGGCGCTCTCCTGCGGCTCGATATCGTGGTCGTCGATGAGCTGATCCAGATCGTCCTGGGCCTGCCCGTGCTCGGCGATCATCCGCTCCGCGTAGGCGCGCACCTCGGGGTCCACGGCCCTCTGGAGCGCCGCCTGGGCGTGCTGGATCTCGCCCTCGTTCGCGGTCCGCATCACCTGGGTGATCTCCGCGTCCGTGTACACCTCGCCTGCCGGAGTGCCGCCGTCGTCGTCGTCATCCGAGCAACCCGGCCCGAGGACCGGCAGCGCGATGATCGCCCCGAGCAAGACCCAGCGCTTCGAGCAGAATGCCTTCATGAATCCTTCCTTTCGCGCCGGTACTCGGCCCGGCAGCCGGCGTACCTTGAGCCGGCCGCCGCGCCCTGACGAGCGCCGCGGGCCCGAAGTTGCGCTCCGAGGACGCCCGAAGCGCGCCGCCCGGGGCTGAGGGAGGCCGATGATCCGGGCGAGGCGCATCAGCCCCCGCACCGGCCGGCGCGCTCGAGCGCCGCCCGGTCGATCTCGAAGAGCGTGAGGTGATGAAAGCCGTGCTCGCCGCGCTCGGTCCCCGGGACGACGTACCGCGGCGCCAGGCTGCGGCGCAGCACGCCGTCGTCGTAGCCGCCGTATCGGGGATATCGCCGTTCGAACATGGTCTCCCAGTCCATGATGTACCGGATGTCCGCTCTCAGCAGGTAGCAGCGCAGCTCGCCGCGCACGACGTCGTCGACGAGGTCGTCATTGACGAGGCCGTCGATGTTCACGACGCGGCCGCCCGCGAAATACCCGAGGATGCCCGCGTTCCACGCGGCCACGCGGCCGGGCGGCGCGTGCTCGGCGAGCCAGAGGCCCGCCGCGGCGTGGAATCGCTGCGCCGGAAAGGGAGGGCGCGCCGCGGCGCGGAAGCTCTGCGCGGCGAGCAGGGCGACCAGGGCCGGGACGATGATCGTGTCGTTCCTCCAGCGGAGGCCGCGCAGGATCAGCGCGTACAGGATCGCGGCCGGCAGCACGAAATGCGCCGAGTACCAGGGCTGGATGGCCGCGGTGTTCCGGGCGTAGACGGCCACGTAGCCCGCGGCGGCCAGGGCCGCGAACGCGACGAGGAACAGCCGGGCCGCGGCGCCCTGGCGGCCCTCGTCCGCGGCGCGATCGCCGGGGCCCGGGGCGCGGGGGGCGATGCGCCGGAGCGCCGCGGCCGCCGCGATGAGCGCGGCGTGCGCCAGCACGAACGCCTTGAACGATCGCCCGCCCTCCTCGAGGAGCAGGTGCCCGGGGGCGCCCGTCCAGGCGAAGATCTCGGCGGCGAGCCTCGGGTCATGGCCTCGTATCGCGCCCCAGTGCGCCTTGATGCGGACGCTCGATTGCAGCAGCTCGCCCGTCTCGAAATACGTGTGGGCCACGACGACGCCGAGCCCGACGGCGGCGCCGGCGAGCGCGTGGAGCGCGTCGTGGAGGAGCCGCTTGTCCCCGCGCCGCCACAGGACGACGGCCCCCGCGGCGGCGGCCGCCGCCGCGACGCCCGGGAAATCGCTGCGCGCCAGCGTGCCGAGCAGCGCCGCGGCGAGCGCGAGCCAGGGGCGCCGCTCGACGATGGCCCAGAGGCAGAGCGCCCCGAACAGGACGACATACGGCCACTCCATGAGGCCGAGGGGCTGCAGGAGGAAGTTCGCGGAGGTGGCCACGAGCGCGGCGCCAAGGACCGCGGGGCGGCCGAAATGCCGGTCGAGGATGCGCACCAGGAACCAGAGGGCCGCGAGCGAGAGCGCGGCGCCGAGGACCGCGTACAGGGCCATCCGCTGCGCGATCGCCATCCCCGGGAAGAGCCAGTAGCCCAGCGCGCAGACATACGCGTGCAGGAGGTGAAAGCCGGTCGTCCGGCTCACGCCGCCGTCGAACGTCCACGCGCCCGACTCGGCGTAATGGCGCGCCAGCCCGAGGTAATAGAAGCCGTCGTCCGGCACGAGCGTGACGCGCTCGTCGACCGGAGCGAGGACGTAACGGACGACCTGCAACGCGAGGAGGATCGCAGGCCCGGCGAACGCCGCGGACGTGAGGTTGACGGAGCGGGCGAGGCTCCACGCGGGGCGCGCCGGGGACGTCGACATGGGACCTCCGATGTTGCCGGGCGGCGGCCGATCGCAGGCGCGGGCGCGCCCGATCCGCCTCCGCGCGGCGCTCGGGTGGGGCGGCGCCCGCCGCGACGGTGCCGGGGGCCGCGCGCGCGGGGAGCGGGCCCGCAGCATTGACGCGGAGCGGAGCGGTCCGATGAAATACATGGCCGGTCCGGCCGGTCCATCCGGCGGTCCGCGGCGCGCGCGGCCGGCAGGGAGGGAGCATTGCGGAAATCGAGGAGGCGCGCGCCGTGCTGGGGCGCGGCGCTGGCCCTGACGCTCGCGGCCTCCGGGGCGCACGCGCGGTCCCCCGTGCTGGATTCGCTGCTCACCTTCCACCCGGGCTGGATCACGCGATCGGTGACCAGCCATGACCCGACCGGCGGCAACGACGACGGGCGCGGCGAGGGCGTGGGGCGGGACGGCGAATATCGCGTGCTCTTTCACGAGATGGGGGAGGGCAGGATAGTCCGCCTCTGGATGACCTCCGACAGGTGGCAGGAGCCCGGGCAATACGAGGAGATCTGGATCCAGATCGACGGGCGGACCGCCTTCCGGGGGAGCCCGCTCGATCTCTTCCAGGGGCGCGGGCCCTTCCGGGCGCCGCTCGTGCTCGACGTCGAGCGGAGCTCCGGGGCGTTCGTGAGCTACGCGCCGTTCTCCTATTCCCGCGAGGCCCGGATCCTCTTTCGCGGGGATCCGCGATATCACCAGATCACCTACCGGGAGGGTCCGGGGGCGTCGGCCGGGCCGACGGCGGAGGAGCTCCAGGCGTTCCTCGCGGAGGACTGGGCGGCAGGCGCCGCCGCGCCGCTGGGGGCGCCGCGGCCGCTCCGCGCCGGCGCCGCGCTGACGCTGGCGGCGGGGCCCGCGACCGTGGACCGGATGGCGCGGCGGCTGTCGGCGGGCGGCGAGCCGCCGCCGTCGCTCGTGGGGCTCTCC
>CAYQYG010000571.1:0-4994 GCA_964421485.1 uncultured Polyangiaceae bacterium
TCGCCCCACCGGGCAAAGCCCGGCGGGGCCCCACTCCCCTCGAACCGCTCGAGCCTTCTGGATCGGGGTGCAGCATCGGCACGACGCTGCGCCACCTCTCACGTCGCGCCACCTGCGGAGTGAAGCTCGTCCACGAGCCGCCGAGGCCAAGGCAGGGATTCGGGCCGACTAGAAGGCGAAGACCGGGCCGATGTTGGGCGCGAACACGACGCCGAACGTGGGCAGCATGAACATCACCTTGAGCTCCGCGGCGACGCCGATGCTCGGCGTGATGCCGAAGGTCGCCCCGCCGCCGATGCCGACGAAGTTCAGGCCGGTGATCTGGTAGGCGTCGAGGTCCTTCACGACGCGCGTCCCCGAGGGGCACGAGCCCCCGCCGCCGCCGGTGACGGGCACGCCGTCCTTGTCGAGCTCGTCGCACACGCTCACCGGGACCGACGCGTTCACCTGCGCCAGGCCGCCGGCGATGAACCCGTACGGGTGCACCTTCCGCAGCTCGAGCAGCCCGTTGCCGAGCATGTAGCCGACGCGCGCCTCGGCGTGGATCGGCATGAAGCTCTTCGCCTGCGAGTGGACGCTCTGCTCTTCGGTCAGCGGCTTCGAGTCGGAGGACGGCGAGCCGCCGAACGCGTAGCCGACGCGGAGGCCGGCGATCAGGCCGAGGTTCGACAGGATCTGCCGGTCGTACGACAGGAGCACGCGCGCGCCCCCCACGCCGAAGCCGCCCTGGATCCCGTTCGTCCCGTCGCGCTCATGCGGGACGCCGTAGAACTGGCCGCCCTCCGGGTAGAAGCACACGTACGAGTCGTCCTCGCCGGAGCAGACGCCCGTCTCCTTGCCGTTGATCAGCAGGAGATCGAACTGGCCCCACAGGCCCCCCATGTTGCGCTTGCCGGTGCTCTTGGTCTCGCCGCCGCCGCCGTCGTCCTTGCCCTCCTCGCACGTGCCGTTCAGGCAGACGAAGCCGGACTGGCACTCCTGCGTCTGCTCGCAGCTCGCGCCCCAGCCCTTGTCGCCGCGCGGGCCGCCCTTGCCGTCGGGGCAGCCGGGCAGGCCGGGAGGGCAATCCTCCTTGGCCGCGCACTTCTGCGGCGGCTTCTTGCCGGGGAGCGACGGGGCCTCGTCGATCTCGTTCTTGATCGGGACCTTGTACGGCGACTTCAGCGAGCCCGCGGTGCCGACCGGATCGCCCGCCTCGTCCTTCGTGACGATGTAGTACTTCACGTCGCCGGTCGTGGTGACGTCCTCGCAGGGGATCTCGGCGCCGAAGCCGTCGCCCACCTGCTGCATCTCGATCGCCTTCCACTTCTTCGAGCCGAAGGGCTTGTAGCGGAGGGTCACCTTCGTCGCGCCGATGTCCTCCGGCACCTCGATGTAGATCGGGACGGGCGTGTTCACCGCCTGCTCGGCGGGCGGCGTGTGCGCGAGGTCTCCCCCGGGCTTCTTGCCGGGCTTCTCGCCGCCCGGCTCCTCGCCGCCCGGCTCCTCACCGCCGCCGGACGGCTTCGCCGAGGAGCCCGCCTCCTTCTGCGCGTCCTTGAACGCCTTCGCGAGCTCCGGCGTGGTCAGCGCGTCGATCAGCGCCGCCTTGGGATCGGCCTTCAGCGCGGCGACGAACTCCTCCTTCGCCTGGTCGAGCTTGCCGCCGCCGCCGTGGACCGTGCCGAGCGCGACGTGCAGCTTGCCGAGCACCTTGTCGGAGCAGCCGTCCTTGCCGCACTTCTTCAGCGCGTCCCTGAGCTTCTTCTCGGCCTTGTCGAACTCGACGGCGAGGTAGTCCTCGTCCATCGCCTGATCGTGCAGCTTCATCGCTTCGGCGTCCTTCTCTCCGGCCGCGTGGGCGGCGGCAGGCGCGCCGAGGAGGAGGAGCGACGTCAGGGCGAAGGCGAAACGCGCGCGGAACGGACGAGAATACACGGGTTGAAACCTCCGGGGGTGATGCGGACCAGGGGCGTTTTTCTCCGCCGTGGCAGTGGTGTCGATGTCGCGCGTGGCGTGCTGGGTGCTGCGTGCTGCGTGTGTCTCTGTGAGCGGCCTGGGGCGCGCGGCGCGCGCGGCGCGCGCACCCCGCGCGCGGGGCATCCGGGTTACCTCGGGCCCTCCGTGCGGACGAACTGCACGCGCCGGTTCAGGGCGCGGTTCTGGTCCGACGTGTTGGGCACGATCGGCTGCTCCATGCCGTAGCCCTTCGACGTCAGGCGCGCCGCGTCGATGCCCTTCGACTGCAGGTACTTCTTCACGGAGGCGGCGCGCCGGTCGGACAGGGCCTTGTTGTACGCGGGCGACCCCTTGTTGTCGGTGTGGCCCTGGATCTCCAGCTTGATCTTCGGGTTCTGCACGAGCACCTCCACGACCGCGTCGAGGATCGGGAAGCTCTCGGGCCGGATCTTGTCCTTGTCGAACTCGAAGTGGATCTGCTGCGTGATCTTGATCTCCTTCTCGGTGACGATCACGAGGCTCGGCTTCTTCGGGCAGCCGGGCTTGTCGCCGCCGACCACGCCGGGCTCGTTCGGGCACTGGTCCTCGAGATCGACGACCGTGTCCTTGTCGTTGTCCGGCTCGGGGCAGCCGTCGGCGTCCTCGTAGCCGTCCGGATCCTCGGGATCGTTCGCGCAGCTCTTGCCGGTCGAGTCCTTGTCGTTCGCGTCGAGGACCGTGTCGAGATCGTTGTCGAGCTCGGGGCAGCCGTCCTCGTCGAGGTAGCCGTCCTTGTCCTCCGGGTTCATCACGCAGGAGTCCTTGGCGTCGACGAGGCCGTCGCCGTCCGTGTCCGGATCGTCGGGGCAGCCGTCGCTGTCCTCGAAGCCGTTGTAGTTCTCCGGCTCGCACTGGCACTTCTTGTCCTCGGGATCGAGCAGGCCGTCGCCGTCGCAGTCGCCCGGCTTGGGCGGCGGGGGCGGCGGCGCATCCTCGACGAAGCCGCGCTCGGCGCACTTCTGCGGCGGGGAGAGGTCGTACGCGGCGTGCGCGTTCGCCTTCGCGATGTCGAGGTGCTCCTTGGCGCGGACGTAGAAGCCCTGGTCGAGCTCCACGGTCGCGAAGGACAGGTGCGACTTGGCCGTCGCGAGCTCGCGCGGCGCGCAGCGCAGCGCGCCGTTGCGCTCCGCCTGCTCGGCGATCTTGGAGAGGCCCTCGACCTCGCCGCGCATGACGGGCACCTGCGAGCACGCGGAGAGCGTCGCGAGCGTGATGATGATGGCGGCGGCGCGGGGATTGGGGCGCAGGGCGCGCGACGGGTGAGAGCGCGACCCGGAGCCCCAAATGTTGAACCGGCGCGCGGCGCCGAGCTTCCGTGCGGTCCGGCGCCTCATCGACCGGCGCCCTCGTGCGCCTGCCTCGACAGGGTGATCGCCTTGTCCGCGTACTCGGAGGCGATGTCGGCGAAGTCGATCGCGTCGCCGTAGTCGGCGACCGCGGCCTCCTCCATCGCCTTCCAGAGGTGCTCCCGCGCGTAGTAGTACTCGTACGGCGCGTACTTCTCGGCGCCGAGCGCCTCCGCCGTCTCGAGCCTGCTCGACGCAGAGCTCGCGGTGAACACGTAGATGGTGCCGCCGCAGCCGCTCGTGAGAGCGGCGAGCAGCGCCAAGCACGCGCCCGAAACCCAACTCGCATATCGCCGACCGTGCGCCGTCATCGCGTTCTTTCTGGAGCGGATCTGGAGCGAACCCCTCAACCGTCCTACCCGGTCGTCCGCGACGCTACCAAGTGCGCTTGGCGCGCGTCAACGGGCTAGGTCTGGGTGATCTTCGACGGCGCCGTCGGGGGCGGGGGCCAAGGGGTCGCGACGGGTCCCACCTACTCGGCTGACGTTCGGGGCTCCGGGTCGCCTTCGGCGCCCTACGCCCCGAACCCCAGCACCGCAACACGCTCGCCTGGGAGGCCGCTCACGGAGATCCGCGCGGCGGTCGAGATCGGCCCATCGCGACCCCTTGGCCCCCGCCCCCGACGGCTCGTGGATGATGTCGGGGGCAACGATGATTCCCCGCTCTCCGGTGAAACCCGCGTCTCCGGGGTAGCGACCATCGGGAGCGTGGGGGTTCGGGGGCGCAGCCCCTCATCGGCGGGGGGGCCCTGCCCCCCCCGGGGCGTTTCAGAGCTTGCGGTAGACGCCGATCACGACGCCGAGGAGCATCGCGGGCTTGAAATCGGTCGCGCGGACGAGGATGGGGGCCATCGCGGCGTTCGCGGGCTGGAAGCGCACGTAGTCCTTCTCGGGGAAGAAGTACTTCACGGTCGCCTCGTCGCCGATGAGCGCCACCACGATGTCGCCGCGCTGCGCCGTGAGCTGCTTGCGCACGAAGATGTAGTCGCCGCTGAAGATGCCGGCCTCGATCATCGAGTCGCCCGTCACGCGCAGGCCGAAGACCTCGCGGCCGCCGCGCAGCATCGTCCGATCGATGCGGACCGTGTCGAGCATGTGCTCCTCGGCCAGGATCGGCAGACCGGCCGCGATCCGGCCCACGACGGGCACCTCGATGATATCCGCCTCCTGGTCGTTCGCCGCCATCCCGTTGGCGCTGGAGAGCCCGCGCGCCGACGACCCGTCGTCGAGCGGACGGAGCGCGCGGGACTTCATGTCCTCGCGGGTGAGGTAGCCCTTCCGCTCGAGCGCCCGAAGGTGATCGTTGACCCCGTTCGTCGAGCGGATGCCCATGTGCGCGCCGATCTCCCGGAGCGTCGGCGGATAGCCGCGCTCGTTGATCGACTGCCGGATGTAGTGAAGGACCTGCTGTTGTCGCTCGGTGAGCCCCTGCATCGCAGCGCCAACCTACTGAACGGTTGGGTAGATGTCAAAAAAGTGTGGAACATATCTCCGATCGCAGCCATTTTCCCGCATGATCCGCGTCGGGGGCGCCGGCGGATCCGCGGCGTGGATCGACCCGCGCGGCCGTCCTCGGGGGGGGCCTAACTGAACGCGGCCGGGCGGGGGATACGCGTGCGCAGGCTGCTCAACCCGGCCTGCTGGGCTGGGCGGGCCGGCCGGCGGCGGAGCG
>CAYQYG010000572.1:0-4988 GCA_964421485.1 uncultured Polyangiaceae bacterium
GGCGCGGGCGCGGATCCGGCCGCGGGCGCGCCAGCGGATCCGGCGGCGGGCGCGGGCGCGGATCCGGGCGCGGGCGCGGGCGCGGGCGCGGCAGCGGGCGCGGCCTTCTTCGGCGGAGCCGGCTGTGCCACGGCGGTCCCGGCGAGCGCGAGCGCGGCGATGGGGAGCAGGCGGAGCGGCGACTTCATCGATGCGCTTCCGCGGCCAGTCTACGCGCCCCGCCCCCGCCGGGGCCAGAGCCGCAGCCCGGCCGGCACCACCACCAGCGCGATCACGAGCCCCACCGCGCTGCCCAGCGCGCCCACACGGCCGAGGTCCCGCAGCCCGTCGAACTCGCAGAACGAGAGCGCCCCGAACCCGGCCGCCGTGGTCAGCGCCGTCGCCGCGATCGGCGGCCCCTCGCGCCGCAGCGTCTCCCGGATCGCCTGGTCGCTGTCCCCCCCGCCCGCGGCCTCGCTCCGCGCGCGGTGCAGGAGGAACATCCCCTCGTCCACCGTGATCCCGAGCAGCACCGGCAGCACCAGCGCGTCGTACGCGTGCAGCGGGATCCCGAGCAGCCGCGCCAGCACGAGCACCGCCGCGATCTCCGACGCCACCACCAGCGCCGCCAGGATCACGTCCCGCGCGCTCCGCAGCGAGGCCGCCAGCGCGCCGATCACGAGCAGCGCCGCGACCAGCCCGATCCGTGGCATGTCGTGCGCGAGCGTCTCCCGCAGCGAGACCTCGAGGCGGCTGTACCCGGTGAGCGCCGCCTGCGGATCCGCCTCCCGGATCGCCTGCTCGATCCGCCGCACGCTCTCCTGCCCGCCGCGGGGCCGCACGTACACCGCCACGAGCCGCTCGCCCGAGTCCTCCGCGAGGTAGCGCGACAGGAGCACCGAGGCCGGCCCTCGCTCGAGGTCCGCGAGCGCGACCTCCTGCCGCGGCGGCGCGCGCATCCCCGCGAGCACCGGCGCGAACCGCTCCGGCGCGAACCCGACCGCGGCGAGCGCCTCCTCGAGCGCCGCGGCCTTCGCGGGCAGATCCAGCGCGTCGCGCGCCGCGAACCGCGCCGCCTGCGTCTCCGCCGCGGGGGCCAGCGCCGTCAGCGCCTCGACCGACTCGACGTCGTCCTTCATCACGGCGAGCCGCTCCGCCACGCGGTCCGCCCGCGCCCGCGCGCGGTCCAGGTCCGCGTCCGCGACGAGCGCCACCCACTGCCCCTTCCTGCCGCCGAACGCGTCGAAGACCTCCTGCTGGATCCGGAGCGGCGCGAGCCCCGACGGCCGGATCGCCACGATCGCCTCGGCGAGCTGCGGCCCCGCGCCGAGCGCCACCGCCGCGATCGGCGCCGCCGCCAGGATCGACAGCGCCGCCGCGCGCCCGCGCGTCGCCGTCAGCCAGCGCGCCGCGCCCGTCCACCGCTGCGGCGCCTCGGCCGGCGGCGCCCCCCGCTCCAGCCGCGCGCCCACCGCGGGCGTCACGATCACGATCGCGATCGCCGTCAGCACCTCCCCCGCCGCGCACAGCAGCCCCAGCTGCCGCAGCGCCCCGATGTCGGAGAGCCCGAGCGCGCCGAACGCCGCCCCCGCCGTCCCCGCCGCGATCAGCACCGCGCGCCCCGTCCGCGCCCGCGCCGCCCGCGCCGCCTCCTCGGGCCCGAGCCCTTCCCGCCGCGCCTCCAGCAGCGCCGCGTACACGTGCACCCCGGTGTCGACCCCCACGCCGACCACGACCGACATGAACGCGACCGCGATCGCGCTCAGCCCGCCCGGGAGAGCCGTCGCGATCCCCGCGGTCCAGAGCGTCCCCAGGACGAGCGGCGGCATCACCGCCGCGAGCGCGCGCACCCGCCGGAACAGCAGCGCGAACACCGCCGACGCGAGCACCATCGAGAGCGCCCCGGAGATCGCCAGGTCCCGCGTCAGCATCTCCTCGGTCGCCGCCGCGATCGCGTGCCCCCCGGTCAACCCGATCGTCACGCCCGGGTGCGCCGCCCGCGCCGGCCCCAGCACCGCCTCGGCGTCCTCCACGAACGCGCGCGCGTCGGCCCCACGCAGCGCCTGCCCCGCCGGCCTCGCCAGCACGAGCCGCACCTTGCCGTCATCGGTCGCGAACGCCCCGTCCGCCTGCGCCCGCACCCCCGAGCCGATGTCCCCCGACTCGAACACGATCTGCGCGAGCCGCAGCGGATCCGCCGCGATCGCCTCCGCCGCCGCCCCGCTCCCCGGCGCGAGCAGCATCGCCCGCGTCTCCTCGAGCCGCGCCCGCATCCCCTCCGGCGTCATCGCCTCCGCGAGCCGCGCCCGCCCCCGCGCGTCCGCGTGCCGCCACGCGAGCCACGGATCCAGCGCGCGCGACGCGTCCACCCGGTCGGCCGCCACCCGCACGCTCGCCCGCGCCCCGAGCCCCCGCGCGATCTCCGCCGCCGCGGCCGCGCTCTCGTCCGGATCCTCGCCCTTGATCATCACGACCGCGAGGTCCCCGCCCCCGAACGCCCGCACGTACCGCCGCAGCGACGCCGCGTCCCCGCGCTCCGGCAGGAGCGACGCCACGTTCGGCTCGAGCCGCAGCCGCAGCGTCACCGCCACGAGCGAGGCCAGCGACACGACCGCGATCAGCAGCGCGATCGCGGCGCGCCGTCGCGGCGTCGGTGGAGGAGGCGGTGCGAACGCGGCCATGATCCCGCCGCGCAGTCGGCCCGCCCGGCGCCCGCACCTCTACTCCCTCGCCGCCCGCACCGCGAGGCCCTCCGCCCGGACCCCGGTCGCTGCCTTGCGGCCCCGCCGCCCCGCTGGTTCACTCCCTTCCGGATGAAGCTCCCGAAGATCGTCCAGGCGGGCGCCGCCGTCCTCCGCGCGCCTGCCGCCCCCGTCCCCGAGGAGGACCTCGGCGGCAAGCAACTCAAGGCCCTCGTCGCCACGATGGTCGAGGTCATGCGCGCCGCTCCGGGCGTCGGCCTCGCCGCCCCGCAGATCGGCGTCGGCCTGCAGGTCATCGTGCTCGAGGACCGCGAGGTCCTGATGGGCCGCCTCACCCCCGAGGAGCGCGCCGAGCGCGGCCGGGTTGCATTCCCGCTGACCGCGATCGTGAACCCCACCCTCACCACGCGCGGCGGCTCGCTGATCGATCCCAGCGCGGCGGGCCGCGCCACCTTCTTCGAGGGTTGCCTCAGCGTCGCGGGCTACATGGCCCTCGTCGAGCGCGACCTCGTCGTCGAGGTGACCGGCACGGACCCCGACGGCAATCCGATCCGCTGGGAGGCCGAGGGCTGGCCTGCCCGGATCGTCCAGCACGAGGTCGATCACCTCCGGGGCGTCCTCTACGTCGACCGCATGCTGACCCGATCGCTGTGCTGCAACGAGGAGGCGATGCACTGGCTGAAGCGCCCCCTCGCCGAGGTCCGCGCGGCGCTCGGGGTCTAGTGCCGCCTGTCAAGGGTTCGGCCGGGGATCGGAGAGAGAGAAGATGAGGATCACAGACCCCATGCGCCCCGGCGCATGGGGTCTGTGATTTTTCTCTCCTAGATCCCCGCCGGCGTCTGTCCTCGGAGTTTCGGCGCTTGTCCTCGGAGTTTCGGCGCTCGTCCTCGGACCAAGGACGTTCGTCCTCGGGTCTGGTCCTGATGGGTGGGATACGGTGATCAGATCGAGCCGCGCTCGGCCCTCTGCATCAGCGCCTCCGCGATCCGCTCCATCCGGATCCCCCGCGACCCCTTCACCAGCACCAGGTCCCCCGGCCCCACCACCTCGACGGCGCGCCTTGCCGCCTCCTCCGAGCTCCCGAAGAACACGGCCTCGACCCCCGCCGCCGCCGCCGCCCGCGCCGTCCGCTCCGCGTCCCCCCCCACCGCGATCAGCAGCGCCGGCTTCACCCCGCCCACCTGCTCCCCCAGCGCCTCGTGCTCCGCGGCCGACAGCGCCCCGAGCTCCCGCATCTCCCCCAGCGCCAGCACCAGCCGCTTCCCCAGCGCCGCCGCCAGCTCCGCCGCCGTCCGCAGCGACGAGCGCATCGACACCGGGTTCGCGTTGTAGCTGTCGTCGATCACCACCGCCCCGTCCGCGAGCTCCACCGCCGCCAGCCGCCCGTCCGCCGGCAGCACCATCTGCTCCAGCGCCCTCGTCGCCGCCCCCCCCGTCAGCCGCTCCCCGAGCAGCTCCTCCACCGCCGCCACCCCTGCCGCCGCCGCCAGCGCCCCTGCCTCGCCCAGCAGCGGCACCCGCACCTCGATCGCCTCGCCCCCGCGCTCGATCCTCACCGCGCTCCCCTGGAGCCCCACCGCCCGCCGCGCCGCGATCCGGTACGCCGCCCCCTCCGCGCCCCCGTAGCCCACCCTCCGCCTCGCCCCCGCCCGCCCCATCTGCCGCGCCACCTGCGCGTCGTCGACATTCCCGACCGCCACCCCCTCCGCGGGCAGCGCCGCCAGCAGATCGCCTTCCTCCTCGGCCACCTCCTCGAGCGTCCCCAGCCCCTCCGTGTGCTCGACCCCGATCGACGTCACGATCCCCACCTCGGCCCGCGCCACCCGCGCCAGCGCCGCCACCTCCCCGCGATGGTTCGTCCCGATCTCCACCACCGCGAACCGGTGCCGCTCCTCCAGCCCGAGCAGCGTCATCGGCACCCCGATCGCGTTGTTCAAATTCCCCGCCGTCGCGTGCACCTCTCCGCGCCCCGCGCCCGCGAGCAGCGCCGCCGTCACCCGCGTCGTCGTCGTCTTCCCCGCCGCCCCCCCGACCCCCACGATCGCCCTCGCCCCGAGCCCGTGCGGCCGCCCCCCCCACCGCGCCCTGTGCGCGCTCGCCAGCGCCCCGAGCGCCTCCAGCCCGTCGCGCACCAGCACCGCCGCGCACCCCTCGGGCACCTGCACCTCCCGCGAGATCACCACCACCGCCGCCCCCCGCCGCGCCGCCCCCTCCAGGAACGCGTGCCCATCGAAGCTCTCCCCCACGAGCGCCACAAAAGCCGCCCCCCCCGCGATCGTCCGGCTATCCGTCGACACCCCCCGCGCC
>CAYQYG010000573.1:0-4987 GCA_964421485.1 uncultured Polyangiaceae bacterium
CACCGCGCAGCTCATCGTCTCGACGCAGGTCTACATCGAGAACGAGTACGAGTGACGCGAGCGGCGCCTCGCGGCGGAGCCCGCCGGGGCGCCTGACGCGCGCGGGCGCGGATCGAGAAAGGGAACCGCAGATGCTCTCTCGCAGCCCCCGTCCGCGCGCGTTCACGCTGGTCGAGCTGATGATCGTGATCGCGATCGTCGGCGTGCTCGCCGCGCTCGCCGTCCTCGGCGTGCGGCGCTACCTCGCCACCTCGAAGACGGCCGAGGCCAAGATGTCGGTGGGGGCCATCGCGCACAACGCGGCGGTCCAGTACGAGCGCGAGCGCGACATCTCGGAGATGCTGCTCGCGGGCGGCTCCTCCGCGCAGAGCACGCACCTGCTCTGCGCCTCCGCGGCGGCCCCCGTCCCGGCCAACTTCGCCCAGGTCCAGGGCAGGAAATACCAGCCGACCACGGCTCCCGGCACCGACTTCATGGCGGGCAGCGCGATCGCAGGGTGGCAGTGCCTGGGGTTCTCGATCACGAACCCGATCTACTTCCAGTACAGCTATCAGGTCGGCGGCGGCTACGTCTCCCAGGGGGCCGCCGGCGCGCCGATCCCGGCGGGCCTCGAGGCCTTCGAGGCGGCCGCGCGCGGCGACCTCGACGGCGACGGCACGGCCAGCGTGTTCGCGCGCACCGGCGAGGTCAGGAACGGCCAGCTCGTGCTGGCCACCCAGATCTTCATCGACAACGAGCTCGAGTGACGGGGCTCGGAGCACCGGACGCCGGCGGCGCTCGGGGCGGAGGGCGGCGGAGGCGAGCCGGAGCACCGGCGCAAAACGAGCCTGTTCGAGCGGGCCTCGGTCGGGTAGAGGAGAGCTCATGGCGTGGCGCTCGTGGAGCGCGATCGAGCTCAGCGTTGCCTTCATGGTCGGGGGCAGCGTCCTCGCGGTCGCAGTGCCGGCGTTCTTCCGCAACCTCAGCGCCTCGAAGCTCTCCGAGCCGATCGAGGGCCTCGACCGGCTCGTGACGAGCGCGATCGTGTACGCGGAGAGCAGGCCGCAGGAGATCAGCTTCCCGCCCTCGGCGCCGCTCACCCCGGCGCAGGTGCCGCGCGGCGCGCGCGCCATCGATCCGCCGGAGTCATGGGAGCACCTCACCTGGCGCTCGCTCGACTTCCGGTTCGAGGAGCCGCACGCGTTCGCGTTCAAGTTCGACAGCGAGCTCGATCCGGTGACGGGCGTGATGCGCTTCGTCGCGACCTCGCGCGGCGATCTCGACGGCGACGGGGCGCTCTCCACGTTCGAGGTGCGCGGCGAGCGCAGCCCGGGGCGGCCGGCGCGCGTGCTGCCGGGCATGTTCGTGGACCGCGAGGTGGAGTGATGCGAGGGCGCTCGCCCGAATCCGGGGCGCCGGGCCGCGCTCCCCGCGGCGCGCCCGGAGCCGGGAGCTCCCTCGCCGACGCGCTCCGCACCGCCGCCGCCGTCGCCGTCGCCGCGGCCGCGATCGGGGCCGTCCGCGCGCCTGCGGCCGATCTGGAGCGGCGGGTCCAGGAGACCTCGGACGTCTACGTGCTGCCGCCGCCGGATCAGGTGGTGCTCCTGTCGCTCGGCTACCGCGCCGCGCTCGCGGACCTGATCTGGTCGCACGTGCTCGTCTCGCAGGGGCTCCACACGATGGAGCGCCGCCGCTTCGAGAACCTCACGCGCCTGCTCGACGCGATCAACGCGCTCGATCCGACGTTCCGCGATCCGTACGTCTTCGCGGACGCGCTGATCACCTTCCAGGCGAGCACCACGCCGCACGAGGAGGTCGTCAAGGCGCGCGAGATCATGGAGCGCGGCGTGCGGAACCGCCCGCTCGACGGCGAGCTGTGGCTCAGCCTCGGGCAGTTCGTGGCGTTCATCGCGCCGGCCTCGTACCTCACCGATCCGGAGGAGCAGGAGCGCTGGCGGCGCGAGGGCGCGGCGATGCTCGAGCGCGCCGCGGAGCTCGGCGGCGGCGACGCGAACATCAGCTGGCAGGCCCTCGGCGGCGCCGGCATCCTCGGCCGCGCCGGCGAGCGCGACGCGCAGATCCGCTTCCTGCAGCGCACGCTCGCGGTCACCGACGACGAGGAGCTCAAGCAGAAGATCCGGGCGCAGCTCGACAAGCTGCTCGGCGAGAAGGAGGCGGACGCCTACCGGAAGCGGTTCGATGGGTTCGCGGAGATCTGGCGGCGGGATCTCCCGTTCGTCGGCAAGACGACGCTGCTCCTGCTCGGCCCGCCGCCCGATCCAGCCTACTGCGCGGGGGCCGCGCACGCGCACGAGGCCCGCTGCGCGACCACGTGGCGCGACTGGGCGGAGCGCGCGACCAGCGGCGAGTAGCGGCGCGGGGGCTCCGCGGAGCCCCCGGCGCTCACCTCACATCACTTGAACTTGACGGCGGCGGTCTTGGTCTCGCCGGCCTTCACGGTGACCGTGATCGACTTCTTGCCGAGGTCGGGGTGGATGAACGTCACGGTGTGCGACCCGGGCGGGACGCTGACGCCGACCTTGGGCGTGCTGCCGAGGGGACGACCATCGAGCACGACCTTGGAGACCGGGATCGAGTTGATGTTCAGCGTCGCCGCGCCGCCGCCGGCGGCGGGAGGCGTCGCAGGCTCGCCGCCGGACTTGGGCGGTGCCGCGGCCGTCGGGCCGGGGCCAGGGCCGGGGGCGGGGCCGGGCGTCGCGGTGGCGGGCGGGGCCTTGCCGGTCTCGGCCAGCTCGATCCGGATCGTCTTCTCCGCCTGGCCGTCGTCGAACGTGAGCGCCTCGGTGAAGTCATCGAAGCCCTTCTTCGAGGCCACGAGCTTCCAGCCCTCGGTGGGGTCGATGTCCAGCTTGACCGGCGGCGTCTTCCAGAGCGCGTCGGGCAGGCGCTTCTCGGCCTTCTTGGAGTTCACGAGCGTGACGGCCGCGCCCTGCGTGACGAGCTCGAGCGTGACCTGCCCCTTCACGACCTTGAGCGCGACGTTGCCGAGGTCCTTCATCTGGCCCTGCGTCACGTCGACCGTCTGCTCGAGCTTCTCGAAGCGCTCGCCGCCCTCGAAGCGGACCTTGTGCGCGCCGGGCGCGAGCGTGAGCTCCACGGGCAGCGTGCCCTTCTCCGCGCCGTCGACGAAGACCTTGACGCCCTGCTGCGCGCTCGCCGCCTTGAAGCCGGTCGCCCCCGACGAGCTCGGCGTCCCCGACGGCGCGGGGCCGCTCGATCCCTCGAGGGTGATCATCACGAGCTTCTCCTTGCCGCCCTCGACGATCTCGACCGCGTCGCGCGGCGGGAAGTCGGGCGCGATGACCTTCACGGTCTTCGAGCCCGCGTCGAGATCGCGCACGACGCAGGGCACCGTGTCGCAGCGCTTCTGGCCGTCGATGAAGACCTCGGCCTTCGCGACGGACGCGCCCGTCGGCGTCTTGATGTCGACCGTCAGGCCGCCCTTCTTGGGCAGGAAGAGGAACACCGCCATCGCGAGCACGACGACGAGCGCGAGGCCGCCGAGGATCACGCCCGCCTTGCTGCCGCCGCCGGTCTGCACCACGGGGCGCGGCCGGATCGCGGTCGCCTCCTCGCTGCGCGAGGGCGGGTGCGCCGAGGGCGGGGACAGCGCGGGCGCGGGCGGCGCGCTCGGGATCGGCACGGCCGAGGGCGGCGCGCCGGTGCCCGGCGGCTTCAGCGCGGGCGCGGCGGCGCCGCCGGAGCTCGCGAGCAGCGCTGCCGCCGACCTCGCGATCCCCGCAGGCGCGCCCGCGGCCGGGCGCGGGCCCGCGCTCGGGATCGAGTCGTGCGTCAGCTTGTCGTAGACGTGGGTCGACTCCTCCTCGTCGTCCCAGTCCATGTCGACGGCGTGGCCGCCGCCCTTGCGCTGCTTCGCCGGCTTCTCGTCCGCCTTCGCAGGCGGCCGCGCGGGGGGCGGCAGCGGCGCGGGCAGCGGGAGCGACGACGTGTTGGCCGGCGGCAGCGGCGGGACGGGTGTGCTCATCGGCGGGCGCTGCGGCGGCGGCACGACGGGCGGCAGCGTGCCGACGCGGGCCGGCGGCGGCGTGAGCGGCGGCAGCGCGCCCGAGGGCAGCCCCGGCGGCGGCCCCGGCGGCGGCAGCGGCGGCGGCAGCGGCGCGCCCGTGCCGCCGGGTATCGTGCTCGGCGGCGGCGGCAACGCGCCGGGCCCGAGCCCGCCCATCAGCGTGCGCTGGCGCGGCTGGTTCGTCGGCGGGGGCGCGAGGCCGGGGACCGCGGACCGTGGGGCCTTCTTCGCGAGCCCTTCAAAGACATCCAGATCGCTGCCGCCCTTGTTATCGGCCATGTTCGGGCACTCCTCAAGAGATGCGGCGCATTCCGCCGCTTCCGAAAGTCAGTGGCGCACGTCGCGCACGATGCCGTTGGGTTGGACGAGCATGCCCTCCGCGCGGGCTAGCTCCAAGAGATCATCAGCCGCTGAGCGGCGCTAGGGTACCGCTGGTCGAATGATTTCGCGAGCGCGTTCGGGACCATCCGAGAGGGGTCCGGTGAGGCCGCGGCCAGGACCGTGACCGGATCCAGGATCCCGCGGAGGCTCACGCTCGGGCTACGCCCCCCGGCCGCGCGTCGCGTTCTCTAGCCGGTCCGCGGGCCGGCGCACAAGCGTCAGTTGCTCTCGCCCTCGGCGGCCTCGCTCTTCGGCTTCTTGAAGTAGCGGATGCGCTTCTGCTGGAGCGGGTACCAGGTGTCGAAGGGCACGACGGGCGTGCTCTCGAACATCCGGCCGGCGCCCGGCGCCTCCGCGCGCAGGAGGCGGACCGCGCCGGGGCCCGAGGGCGGGCGGACCGCGGCGCCGCCCAGATCGGTGTCGCCGCCGAGGGCGAGCGAGAGCCTCCGCGGCAGGAGAAGGCGCGAGGAGCAGCCGAGCTGCTTCAGGAAGGCCTCGAGCAGCGCGGCGTCGCGCGGGTCGGCCGGCGCGGCGGCGGGCTCGCCCGAGCGCGCCGGCGCGGGACCGGGCGCCGCAGGC
>CAYQYG010000574.1:0-4955 GCA_964421485.1 uncultured Polyangiaceae bacterium
ATCCGATTCCGCTGCCGGATCCGATTCCGCTGCCGGATCCGATTCCGCTGCCGGACCCGATTCCGCTGCCGGACCCGATTCCGCTGCCGGATCCGATTCCGTTGCCGGATCCGATTCCGTTGCCGGATCCGATTCCGTTGCCGGATCCGAGCCCTCCTCCGTCACCGGATCCGAATCCGCCCCCGGATCGACCGCCGCCGAGCCCTCCTCCGCTCCTCCGCCCGAGGGACGCACATCGTGACCCCCATCGAACCCCCTGATCCCCTCCCGGCCGCTGCGCCCCCGGCCTCCGCCCCCGATCCCGGCGCCCCGGCCCAGCCGACCTCCTGGCTCCTCGCCGTCGGCCTCGGCTTCTCCATTGCCGCCCAGCGCCTCAAGGCTCGCCGCTCCGCCTTCACCCTGGCTCTCGGCCTCGCCCTCACCCTCGCCGCGGCCGCCGTCGAGCTCTCCGTCACCTCGGCCGGCGCGATCGACCGCACCCTTTCGGCCACCTTCCGCCTGATTGTCCCCCTCGTCACCTTTGCCCTCGCCGCTGACGCCGCCGCCCGTGATCGCCTCTCCGCCGCCGCCTGGCCTGCTGCCCGCTTCGGCGCTCCTCGCCGCGCCGTCGCTCTTGGCATCACCGCCGCTGCTGCCCTCGCGTGCGCCGCCGCCTCGGCCCTCCTCGCCCTCACTGCCGTCCTCACCTCTCACGCCCCCGGCGCCCCGCCCCTCCTCCGCGACGCCCTCACTTGCGCCTGGATCGGCGCCCTCGCCGGCGCCGCCTATGCCGGCTGGTACTCTCTCGCCTCCACATTCCTCCGCCGGGGCCGGGCCCGCCTCGTCCCCCTCCTCGCCGACCTCTTCCTGGGCGGCACTGCCGGCATCGCCGCCGCCCTCTTCCCCCGCTCCCACGCCATCAATCTCCTCGGCGGCCCCGCCCCCCTCTCCCTCCCCCCTCAATCCAGCGCCGCCCTCCTCGCCCTCACGGCCCTCACCCTCGCCCTCGCCGCCGCCCTCCGCTCGGCCGACTGACCCCACCGCCCGGCCCGTGCGACGAGCGCCCCGCCTCGCCCCTTCCCAACCTCGCACCCTCGCGCAAGGATGGCCCTGTGCTCCCCCTGCGCCTCGACCCTGCCGCCTCCTCCCTCGTCTTGCGCACCCGCGCCGCGGGCCTCCTCGCCCGCCTCGCGCACGACCTCGAGATCCGCGCCGCCGACCTCTCCGGCCACGCCAAGCTCGACCCCGCAGGCCCCTGGACCGCCGAGCTTCACGTCCCGGTCGATGCTCTCCGTGTTGCTGGCACCCTCGACGGCGACAAGCTCGACCCTGATGGCCTCTCCGCCGCGGATCGCGCCGAGGTCGAGCGCAAAATCCGCGAGGAGGTCCTCACCGGCACCCGTGCGGTCCGCGTCCGCGCCTCCGGCTCCTCCCGCGACCGCGCAGACGCGCGCGTCGAGGTCGCCCAGGGCGCTGGCACCGTCCACACCCGCCTCGCCGTCTCCGACCTCCCGGACGGCGCCGTGCGCGTGGCCGGCTCGTGCCCGGTCTCCCTCCGCACCCTCAGCATCCGCGAGGTCAAGGGCCCCCTCGGCGCCTTCAAGCTCAAGGACGAGGTCGAGATCCGCTTCGACCTCTCGCTCCGCCCGGAGACCTAGTACTCGGTTCCCCAAGTTCGTCCCTGGATCCGCTTCTGTGGACGCCGGCGGGTGCGCGCGCTATCGCGGCGCGCGTGTCTTCCCGGTCAGGCGGCGCGAAGAAGGAAAAACCGAAGGAAGGCGAGCAGCTCATCGCCCGCAACAAGCGGGCGAGCTTCGACTTCGAGCTGGGCGATCGCTACGAGGCCGGCCTGTCCTTGCTGGGCAGCGAGGTGAAGTCCCTGCGCGACCGCGCGGCCGACCTGACCGACGCGTGGTGCGCGATCGAGGGCGGCGAGGCGTTCCTCAAGGGCGTGAACATCCCGGAGCTGACCGGCGCGGCGTTCGGCCACGCCGCCAAGCGGCCGCGGAAGCTCCTCCTGCACGCGGCGGAGATCGAGGCGATCCGCCGCGCGCTCGAGCGCGAGGGCATGACGATCGTGGCGACGCGGCTCTACTTCAAGGACGGCCGGGTGAAGGTGGAGCTCGCGCTGGCCAGGGGGAAGAAGTCGATCGACAAACGCGAGACCTTGAAGGCCAAGGAGGCCGAGCGGGAGGCGCGCGCGGCGATCACCCGGGCGCGGCGCGGGGGCTGAGGAGGAGCATGGCGGCGGCGCACGTCCGGTGGGCGAAGGGGGGAGAGGCGGAGGTCACGGCGCTCGCGGGCGACCGGCTGCGGGTGCGCTCGACGATCTCATCGGCGCCCGGGTCGCCGCTCGAGGGGTCGCTGGTCGCGTCGGGCAAGCTGGTGCGCCTGAAGGTGGCGCGCTGCCGGCGCGAGGGGGACGCGTTCGAGATCGAGGGGCGGCTGATCGACGCGACGCGGGAGCTGCGCGCCGAGGTGGCCGGCCTCGTCGCGTCCGGCGCGGAGGGCGCCGGCTGAGCCGCTCTTCCCCGGTTGCCGTGCCCAGGCGGCCCCCTTACGCTGCGCCCATGAAGATCGCGTCCCGCCCCCGCGTCATCATCCGCCGCTGCCAGAGCTACGACGCCGACCTCATCCGGAGGATCGTGCGCGAGGGGCTCGAGGAGCTCGATCTCCGGCCGCACGGGCGCACGCTGATCAAGCCCAACGTCGTGGCCTCCGGCGAGGTCTTCCCGCACGCGTACACGCGGCCGGAGTTCGTGGAGGGCGTCATCGGCGCGCTGCGCGACGCCGACAGCGGCCGGCGCATCACCGAGCTCGCGGTCGGCGAGCGCTGCGGGATCACGATCCCGACGCGGATGGCGTTCGAGGGCGCGGGCTACTACCCGATGTTCCGCCGCACCGGCGTGAAGCACTACCACTTCGAGGAGACCCCCCAGGTCGAGATCCAGCTCAAGCACGAGGGGCGGCTCCGCGACTACCTGTTCACGCCGCAGCCGGTCGCCGGCGCCGACTTCTTCGTGAACTGCCCCAAGTTCAAGTCGCACCCGTGGACCACGGTGACCTTCGGGGCGAAGAACTACATCGGGATCCAGGACGACCGGCACCGGCTCATCGATCACGACCACCGGCTGGACGAGAAGATCCGCGACCTGCAGTACATCGTGCAGCCGCAGCTCCTGGCCATCGACGCGATCACCGCGGGCGAGGGGCGGATGCTGACGCCGATCCCGTTCGAGCTCGGGCTGGTGATCCTGGGCAACAACCAGATCGCGTTCGATGCGGTCTGCTGCCGGATCATCGGCGTCGATCCGGGGACGGTGGATCACATCCGCCTCGCGTCGGAGCACGGGTTCGGGCCGATCGATCTCGACGCGATCGAGATCTCCGGCGACGTGACGCTCGAGGAGGCCCAGGCGCGCGCGAAGGGCTTCAAGGTGGGGCTCATCCGGGTGGAGAAGTACTTCGAGGGGACGCACATCACGGCCTACGCAGGCCCGCCGCCGGAGCCGGAGCGCACGGACTACTGCTGGGGCGGGTGCCCGGGGGCGATCGAGGAGGCGATCGAGATCCTGCGGCTCTACGACCGGGAGACGGATTCGAAGATGCCGCGGCTGCACGTGGTCTTCGGGGCGTACGAGGGGCCGATCGACGCGAAGCCCGGCGAGAAGGTGGTGTTCATCGGGGACTGCGCGACCTGGAGCGGGCGCCTCGGGGAGCGGCTCGTGAGCGTGGAGAGCCTCTACAAGGACCGGAGCCAGCGCGATCCGTACACGGCGAAGCACGACGACATCTACGCGAAGATGGCGAAGGTCAGCGCGAAGATGGCGATGACCAAGGGCGACGCGCACGTGCGGCTGGAGGGCTGCCCGGTGAGCGTGGCGGAGCAGGTGCTGGCGCTGGTGTCGCTCGGGAAGACGAAGAACCCGTACCTGGCGCCGGAGCAGATCGTGCAGTTCAACAAGGCCTATCTGGCGTGGCGGGGGACGACGGCCGCGAAGCGGCTGGCGGGGGAGCCATACCAGGTGCACGGGCCGTGCGCGCGCGGGGACGCGGCGCCCGAGGTGAGCGGCGCGCAGGAGCCGCCTGCGGCGGAGTGAGCTGCGCCCGGCGGCGGAACGGCGGATGCGGGAGCCGCGGCGGACGCGGGAGCGGAAACGGGCAAGGGGGCTGACCCTTCCGGATATCCGTAAATTCTTTGCCCGCGACGCTGCGCGCGATCAGCGCTAGGCATGCCCCCGTCCAGCTCGTGTCCGCACTGGACAACGAGCTCTTCGGTCCCGACATAGCCCGCCCTCGTATGCACCCTATCCGCCTCCGCGGCGCTCGCACGCACAACCTCCAGGGCATTGACCTCGACCTCCGGGCCGGCGAGCTCGTCGCTGTCACGGGCGTCTCGGGCGCGGGGAAGTCCTCGCTCGCGCTGGACACCCTCTACGCCGAGGGGCAGCGCCGCTTCGTCGAGAGCTTCAGCCCGTACGCGCGCCAGTTCCTCGAGCGCCTCGAGCGGCCCCCGATCGACGCGCTCGAGCCGGTCGCTGCGGGCGTCGCCGTCGACCGCCGCGCGCCGGTGAAGAGCTCGCGGTCGACGGTCGCCACCATGGCGGACCTCGAGCCGTATTTCTCGGCCCTCTTCGCGCGCGAGGCGGTGCCTGTCTGCCCGGGCTGCGGCGTGCCTGCGGAGCGCGCCGATCCCGCGCGCGCCGCGGACCAGGCCGCGCGCGCGCACGAGGGAGCCACCGCGCTCGTCACGTACCAGGTCCCGGTCCGCGGCACCGAGGCGTACCTCGACGTGCGCGAGTCCCTGCTCGGCGCCGGCTACCGCCGCCTGCTCGTCGCCGGCGAGCCCCGCGATCTCGACGAGGTCGCCCCCTCCGAGGCCCTCGCCGGCGGCGCGGCCGTCGAGGTCGTCGTCGACCGCATCCGCGTCGCCCAGCGCGAGCGCCGCCGCCTCGGCGCCGCCATCGAGGAGGCCT
>CAYQYG010000575.1:0-4950 GCA_964421485.1 uncultured Polyangiaceae bacterium
CGTGGCTCGACGGGGCGCGGCGCCCGATCGTCGCGAGCCTGGCCGTGGCGCTGTCCGCGCTCGCGCTGATCGCGGCGCGGCGGCGGCTCTCCCGCGCGCGATCGGGGCCTGCGGCGCGCCGCCTCTTGATCGGCGCCGCGCTCGCGCTCGCCGGCGCGGGCGCCGTGGCCCTCGCGCTGTCCACGCGCGGTCCGTCCGGCGCGCCGGCGCTCCCCGGAGAGCCCTTCGATCTGACCGTGACCATCAAGGGCCCCTCGCCCGCGACCGGCGGCCTCGTGACGCTCTTCCTCGGCGACGAGCAGCGCGTCGAGCGGATCGCGGACAACCAGGCGCGCTTCAGGGGCTTGCCCGGCGCGTTCCGCGGCAAGCGGGTCAAGGTCGTCGCGCTGACGGAGCCCGAGCTCGAGGCGACGTGGATGCCGTACGACCGGATCGCGCTGGAGCCGCCGGAGCTCACGCTGGCGATGACGGCGGAGCGGCCGCCGTTCCGGGTCGTGGTGCTGTGGCGGCCGGCAGAGGGCGCGCCGGTCGATGCGCGCGTGCTGGACCGCTTCGGCGTGGGCAGCGACGACGTGACGATCTCGGCCTTCATCCAGCACGTGATCACGGCGGTCAACGCGACGGGCGCGGCGCTGCCCGGCGACTCGGAGTTCTCGGCGCTGAGCCTCGCGAAGCCGCGCTGGCTGGACGCCGCGGACACGATCGAGAACCTGCCGCTCGACGAGACCACCCTCGTCCTCGTCCACGCCTCGGCGCGGGACAAGAAGGGCCGTGACGCGCCCGGCGACTACGTGCCCCCGGCGATCGCGGCGCTCGCGAAGCGGTGACCGCGCGCGCCCGGGAACGCGGGAACGCCGGGGGGGAAGACAGAGAAGACAGAGAAGACAGAGGGAAAGCAGAGGGAAAGCAGCGCGCACCTCCCGGCCCCGGCGTCGCCCATCAAAATTGGCATTGACACGCGGAAGAGAGGTCTGGCATACCGCAAGGTGGCGCTCAGCGCTCGAATGTCGAAACCGGACCCGCGAGCCTCCGCGTGGTGCTTTGTGGACGGCGAGCCAAGCGCAGACCTGGACACCTGAGCCCGGCGGAGCGCCGGGCGCATCTGCCGCGGCGCAGGAGCACGACCCTGCGCGCCGGGGGAGATCTGTCTGCTCTCAAGGAGGATCGCATCATGAGGAAAGCCATCGTCTCCGTCTCCGCGCTGTTCGCCGGGCTCACGCTGTCGGGGATCGCCGCGTCCGCGCCGCTCACCGACCCCAATGACCCCCGGAGCTGGCAGGGCGCCACGGTCGAGACGTTCCGCGCGCTGTACGGATATCCGACCCGCCAGGCGGTCATCGACGATCAGCTCCTGGACGACGGGGTGTTCCCGACCTGCATCAACCTGGCGACGTTCCCGGGGCCGGGCGCGGCGCCCTGCGGGGCCTTCCAGGCGTGCATGAACCACGCGACGCTGATCACGAACCCGATCAACGCGCCGGTCCAGGGCTGCTCCGGCTACAGCTATGACCCGGGGAGCTGGGGATATACGTGCGGCAACGCGGACTTCGCGACGTATGCGGCGCGCGGGAGCTGCCTCGACATGTGGTGGCTCCAGGACGGCGGCGTGAACGACATACCGAGCGGGAACGTGTGGGATCTCGGCGGTCCGTCGAACCAGGTGGCGGTGTTCCCGATCATCGATCACGGCCCGCTGCCGCACGAGGCGATCGAGTACACGGTCTATCTCTCGAACAACCCGGCGGCGACCAGCGCGGGCGTGGACGGCAACACCCACTGGGTGATGGCGAACATCGACAGGGTGTACCTGGAGGGGTGGCACAACGGCTGGATCGCGGACGGGTTCACGACGGTCTGGCGGCTCCCCGGGGGGCAGACCTTCCGCTACGTGAACGTCGTGTCCGGCGGCCCGACGGCGCTGATCTCGGACGGCGACGACGAGATCGACACGGTCCTCGGGCTGACGTTCGAGGGCGAGCCGGTGTGCCCGGCGAGCGGCGACGCGGACGGCGACGGGGTCTGCGACGACACCGACAACTGCCCGGCGGTGTCGAATCCGCTGCAGGAGGACGCGGACGGCAACGGGATCGGCGACGCGTGCGACGAGGTCTGCGTCACCATCCAGCGTGGGACCTACGGGAGCGTGCAGGACACGTTCTTGACCGTGCAGTACCCGGGGCAGACGGGCGGGAGCTCGGAGCAGCTCACGACGGGCACGTCGTCGACCGGCGACAAGATCACCCTGGTGCACTACGACCTGTCGTTCATCCCGGCGGCGGCGACGGTGACGAGCGCGACGTTCTCGATTTTCTACACGTACAAGACCGGCGCGACGAGCACGGTGGACGTGCACCTGGCGAGCGCGGCGTGGAGCGAGGCGACGGCGACCTACGCGAACTACGGCGGCCACGACAGCCTCATCGAGGGCAGCTTCGTGGCGGAGATGAACGATTTCGGGTTCCGGAGCGTGGACGTGCAGGGCGCGGTGCAGGACTGGGTCGACGGGATGCCGAACTACGGGCTCGCGCTGACCGAGCCCTTCAATGCGAGCAAGACCTCGTATAGGTCGAGCGAGTACGCGGGCTCCGTGCCGGACCGGCCGAAGCTGACCGTCTGCTATGTCCCGTGATTTCGATCAGCGCCCCTCGATCCGGCCCGGCGGCGGCATCTCGAGCGGCGGCCCCGCCGGCTCGTCGCCGGGGTGATCGCGCCACGCCGGGTCGACCCACAGCCAGCGGATGAGGTCCCGGGCCTGGCCGTTGCCGCGATAGCCCTTCACCCAGGGCTTCACCAGCGTGATCCCGGTCCCGAAGAACAGCGGGATCTTCGCCATCCCGTCGACGATGCGCCGCTCGGCCTGGAGGAACAGGCGCATGCCCTCCGCCGGATCGGCCGCGGCCGTCCCCCGGTCGAGCAGCGCGTCGGTCTCGGGGTCGGACCACCCGGTGTAATTCACGGGGGAATTCTCGCGGAACGTGTCCAGGAACGTGCTCGGGTGGTTGTAGTCGGCCGTCCAGCCGAAGCGGATCACCTGGAATTGCCGCTCCTGGTAGCTGCTCAGCATCACCTTCCACTCCTCGGCGCGGAGCGTGACCGAGACGCCGAGGTGCCGCTTCCACATGTCCTGGACCGCGACCGCGACGCGCTGGTGCCCGTCGTCGCCCGTGTTGTAGATGATCTCGAGCGGCGGGAAGCCCTTCGCGCGCCGCTCCCCGTGCTCCTCCGTGATCTCGTGGCCCGCCTCGGCGAGCAGCGCGCGGGCGCGCGCCGGATCGTGGGCCCGCCCCGCGAACGGATCCCGGCCCGCGGCGCGCTCGGCCGCGAGGAGCTCCGCGTAGCCGCCGCCCGTGCTCTCCGGGACGATGTGCTCGGCGGGCAGCGGCGTGCCCGGGATGATCTGGACGAGCTGCCGCTTGTCCACCGCGAGGTCGAGCGCGCGGCGCACGCGCGGATCGTTCAGCGGCGGGACGCGCGTGTTGAGCTCGTACCAGTACGTCATCAGGATCGGGAAGCGGCGCGTGTCCGCGGCGCGCCCGACGAGGGCCCCGTACTCGGGCGCGGGGGCGATGTTGTTGCCGAAGAGGTCGAGCTCGGCCGTGCGGTAGAGGTGCATGGCGCTGCGGCTGCTGTCCACCTCGAGCCAGACGATCCGCTTCACGCGCAGCGAGCCCTTCGCCCAGTAATGGGGGTTCTGCTTCATCGTGATCTCGTAGCGGAACCGCCAGCTGTCCAGCGTGAAGGGGCCGTTCACCACGATGGTCTCGGGGCGCGTCCAGAGCTCCTCCGGGCCGCGTCGGGCCGCGGCCTCGATCACGTCGCGGCGCACGGGCGCGTACGAGGGGCGGCTCGTCAGATCGAGCAGGTAGGGCGTGGGGCGCTCGAGCTCCACCTCGAGCGTCGCGTCGTCGAGCGCGCGGACGCCGATCAGGCGGTCGTCCTTGATCCGGCCCGCGTTGAACGCCTCGGCGTTCTTCAGCGGGAAGAGATCCGTCGCGGTGCGCGAGCCCGTCTCGGGGCGGAGCACGCGCTTCCACGCGTACTCGAAGTCGCCGGCGACCACGGGCTTGCCGTCGGACCAGCGGGCCTCGGGGCGCAGGTGGAAGCGGTAGAGCAGGCCGTCGTCGCTCCGGTCCCACGCCCGCGCGACGCCCTGCACCGGGCGCAGGTCCGATGGGCCGTACGCGGTGAGTCCCTCGAACATCTGCTGCGTGTACTGCCCGGCCAGCGTGTCGTTGCTGATCGCGGGGTCCATGGACTCGGGCTCGCCGACGCCGTTGATGTAGATCGTGCCCGGGTCCTTGCCCGCGCGCTCGGTGGATCCGAAGTAGCGCCCCTCGCCCGCCTCCGCGCACCCGGCCGCGGCCCACGCGGCGGCCAGGAGGAGCAGGGCGCGCGCGCCCCGTCGCGCGCCGCCCCGCGCGCTCAGGGCGACATCGAGCATGCGATCGTGATCCCCGCGCTGCAGGCCTTCTTGAAGAGCTCCCCGGCGCGCTTGCGGTCCTGCGGCACGCCCTTGCCGTCGCGGTAGAGCTGGCCGAGGCCGACGCAGCCGATCGCCTCGGTGTCGGTGCACGCCTTGCCGAACGCGGTGGCCGAGGCCGCGCTGTCCTTCGGCACGCCGGCGCCCGCGCTGTACGCCCAGCCGAGGTCCACGCAGCCCGTCGCCTCGCCGCCGTCGCACGCCTTCTTGAACAGCGCGGCGGCGCGCGTCTGGTCCTTCGGCGCCACGTTGTAGAGGATCTCGCCGGCCTGCACGCAGCCCTTGAGCTGCCCGCCGTCGCAGCCCTTCTGCAGGAGGGTCACCGCGCGCGGGCTGTCCTTCGGCGCGCCCTTGCCCTCGCGGTGCATCATGCCGAGCGTCACGCACGACGCCGCGTCGCCCTGGTCGCACGCGGCCGCGCAGCCCGGCGCGTCGCCCGGCGAGCAGGTCGCCGCGGCCGGCGGAGGGCT
>CAYQYG010000576.1:0-4924 GCA_964421485.1 uncultured Polyangiaceae bacterium
GGCGCGGACACGGACGCGGGCGCGGGCGCGGATCCGGATGCGGGCGCGGACACGGACGCGGACATGGACGCGGGCGCGGGCGTAGGTCACCAGCGGCTCACGAGCGCGCCACGCGGGCCAGGTGCCGGAGCGCCTCCCCCATCGCCTCGACGTATCGGTATTCCCGGTAGGGCAGCCCCTCCTCGCGGCAGAAATCTCGCAGGACTTGCCGGCCACGGCCGAGGCGGGTCGTCGGCACGCTCGGGAACAGGTGGTGCTCGACGTGGCAGCTCTGCCCCATCGACACGATATCCACCAGGAACGACGTGCGCAGGTTCCGCGTCGTCGCGATCTGCTGCTCGAGGAACGACACCCGCTCCCCGTCCTCGATCTGGGGCTTGCCGACGTGATTGAAGGGGATCACCAGGAACATGTAGACGCTCGCGAAGCCCAGCCAGCCGAGGTAGTTCACGAGCGCGTCCACCGGGCCGAGGACCCAGCCGCACACGCCGAGCCATAGCAGCGCGTGGAGCGCGAGCGCGACCTGATCGACGCGCGTCCTCCCCGGGTTCCGCAGCACGTAGGTGAGCGCATCCCATTTGAGGCCCAGGCCCCAGGTGGGGCAGAGCAGCACCACGAGCACGTGCTGGAACCGCGTCGTCAGGCGGCCGAGGCCGCGCTTCCGGCGCGCGGACGCGGGGAAGACGCTCAGGAGATCCGACTCGGCGTCGGGGTCGAGCCCGTCCTCGTTCACGTGAGCGTGATGCAGCGCGTGGCTCCGGCGGAAATAGCTGAATGCCAGGCCGACGAGCAGCGTCTGGAAGCACTGGCCCACCACCTCGCCCACGAGCCGCCGCTTGCTGATCGCGCCGTGCGCGGCCTCGTGGGAGATGAAGCCGCCCTGCACGAGCGCGAAGCCGATCGCGGCCCAGCAGGCGACGCGCGCGGGCCACGCGGGGGCGGCGAGCAGCCCGGCGAGCGCCGCCGCGAACAGCGCGAGGGTGAGCGCGATCCGGACGGCGAAGGCGAGCGGCGCCGGCTCGAAGAAGCCGACCTCGGCCAGGCGCGCGCGCAGGCGCTGGTATCGCTCGTCGCGGCCCCGTGACCCGCCGGCGCCGCGCGGCGCAGGCGCGGCGGCCAGGCCGGGGAGCATCTTCGGCGAGACGAAATCGTCGAGCAGGCGCGATTTGTGCGGCGTCATCCCGGATCCTCGTCGCGGCCCTGACGGGCGCGACGCGCCACTCTACGGTCGCGCGCGCCGGGGCGTGAAATTCGCGCGCGGACCGGCGGCGGACTTGGCCGCGCGCGGGCGGATCTGGCAGCGTGCGCAGTGCGCCCCTCGCGTCGCGATCTCCGGGCGGCGCGGGGGCGCCCCGCCGAGGAGCAAGGATGAGCGCGCTGCCCAGGGGCCCTTCGAGCATCATCGGGCCCTTCATTCATTATTACCTCGATCCTTATGGCGTCTTCTCGGCCTGCGCGCGGCGATATGGAGATCCATTCCTCCTGCCGCTGCCGGGCACGCGGGGCACCGCCGTGGCCTGCGATCCGGAGGGGGTCAAGGCGATCATCGGCGCGGAGCCCGATACCCTCGAGGCGTTCCGGCACGAGTCGGCGGCGGCGTGCCTCGGCGAGCATTCGCTCTTCTTCGAGAGCGGGGCGGCGCACCGGGCGTCGCGGCGCATCCTGGGGCCGCCGTTCCATGGGTCGCGGCTCCCGTCGTACGGGCCCATCATGGCCGACATCGCCGCGGCGCGCACCGGGGTGTGGCGGCCGGGCGCCGTGATCAGCGTCCAGGAGACGGCCGCGTGGATCTCGCTCGAGGTCATCGTCCGGGCGGTCTTCGGCGCGAGCAGGCCCGAGCGGGTGGCGCGGTTCCATTCGGCGATCCAGGGTGGTTTCGACACCGTCGGGCCGGCGGTCCATTTCTTCCGGTGGCTCCGGCACGAGCTCGGCGGCGTGGGGCCGTGGGCGCGCGCGCAGCGGATGAAGCGGGAGCTGATGGCCCTCGTCGAGGAGGAGATCGCGGCGCGCCGGGCCGAGGGCGGGGAGGGGGACGACGTGCTCAGCCTGCTGCTCCGCGCGCGGCACGCGGACGGGAGCGCGATGTCGCAGGGCGAGGTGCGCGACAAGCTCTTCGATCTGCTCATCGCGGGGTACGAGACCACGGGCATCGCCGTGGCCTGGGCGGTCTACGAGATCCTGAGGCACCCTCCGGTCGAGGAGCGGCTCAGGGCCGAGATCGACGCGCTCGGGGACGAGCCGGATCCCGCGGAGGCGGTGAAGCTGCCGTTCCTCGACGCGGTCATCGGGGAGGTCCTCCGCGTCCACCCGGTGTTCTCGCTGCTCACGCGCAAGGTCGCCCGGCCGCTCGACGTGAAGGGCCATCGATTGCCCGCGGGCCTCGGGGTGTCCATGGCGCTCGCGCCGGTCCATTTCCGTGAAGAGGTCTATCCGGACGCGCGCGCGTTCCGGCCCGAGCGATTCCTCGGGCGAGCGTACTCGCCGTCGGAGTATCTGCCGTTCGGGGGCGGCGCGACGCGCTGCCTCGGCGCGACCTTCGGGACGCACGAGCTCAAGATCGTGCTCGCGACGATCTTCCGGCGGTACCGGCTGCGGCTCGCGACGGACCGGCCGGTCCGGCCGGCGGTGCGCTCGGCGACCGTGGAGCCCGCGGGGGGCGTGCGGGTGATGGTGGCGGAGCGGCGCGCGGGCTGAGGCGCGTCACGCCGCGCCTCGCTCCGCGCGCCGGAGGAGCGGGACCGCGCGCGCCGAGAGCGCGATCTCGAGGTCCCGCCTCGCGGGCTGCACGTCGCCGCCGGCGTGGAACGGCGCGGGCGACGCGAGCTCGAAGCGCACGGCGGTCGCGGCGTGATCCCACAGGCACCCCGGGTTCCGGTAGGTGCCGGCGAACACGGACGGCAGGCGGGGGAGGAACTCGAGCAGGCCCGCGCTCGAGATCCGGAGCTGGAAATAACCGGGGTTATGGTCCGCGAACGGGAAGAAGACGATGCCGCTGCTGTAATGGGAGATCGTCGAGGCGGCGGCGATGATGATCTCCCCGTCGTGGAGCACCTCGCCGGCTGCAATGGGCGGGCCCGAGGGGCGCCCGTCCGCGTCGAGGCGGGAGGCGGGCGCGCCGGTGTTGATGACGCGCACGGAGGGGCGCGGCCCGCGCACGAGGCGCGGCACGGTGCCCACCGCGGCGGCGAGGGCGTGGCCCAGCACGCCGGCGAAGAGCGGGCCGAGCGGGCCCCGGCGGAGGCCCTCCTTGATGAGGCGCCGGTGATCGTCGGCGTAGGTCGCGTCGAGGCCGACGCCGGCGAAATGGGCGATCCGGCCGTTCACCTCGAGCAAGGGCAGCGGCGCGGGCGCCTCGTCCCCGGCGGCCCGCGCGAGGTCGGCGGCGAGGCCCGCGGGCGTCGGCGCCGAGGCGCCGCACACGTCGGAGATAGCATTGCCCGTCCCCAGCCGGAGCGGCATGAGGACAGGCAGCCGATCGGGCGCGGCCGCGAGCAGATCGCGGACGACCTGCATGAACGTGCCGTCGCCGCCTCCGACGCAGAGCGCGCCGTGTCCGCCGCGCGCCACGGCCTCCACGGCGGCGCGCGCCTCCTCGGGCGTGGTGGTGACGAAGACGCCGCCGCGCGGGACCATGGATTGGACGTGGCCCACGAGCCGCGGGGTGACCCGCTGGGCGTTGCGATTGAGCAGGACGGCGATCCGGCGCATGGGGCGGGACGTATACCACGGCCTCGCTCCCCTGCCTCCCTCCGAAATCTCCGGGGGATCGGCCGCGCCAGCGGCTAGTCTCCGCCGATGGGAGCCTCGCATTGCGAGCGTCGCGCTCGTGCTGGCGCTCCACCCCCTCGTGGCGCTGATCGGCTACCTCACCGGCGCGCGCCGCTCCGCGCGCTGAGCGCCCGGTCCATCGGCCTCCGGCCTGCGGGTCGCCTTGAACGGGCGCGGCGCGCCGCCCGCTCCGTCGACGCGGCCGGTCATGGCGTCACCGTCGACGCGGCCCTGGAATCGCAGGAGGTCGCCGGCGCGCCGGAGCGTGAAGCGGAGCTCGGCGCCTCGCAGCGTGACCTCCTCGAGCGGCAGGTCCACGCCCCCGGAGCGCATCGAGCCGCTGACCTCCTGGAATCGCTGGCGCAGCGTGATCTCCGCCTCTGGCAGGACGTCGTCGTCGCCGAGCGTCCAGGCGCCCTCGACGCGCGCCGGGATGACCCAGAGATACACGGTCGACCCGCCGAGCTCGGCTCTTCGATCGGGGGCCCAGTCTCCCATATCGAACATGTGGGATACGACGCGCGTCCCTGGCCGAAGCTCGGCGAGGAGCTTGGGCCGGAGCTTCAGGTTGACCTCGGGCAGCAGATAGAGCGTCACCACGGTCGCCTCGCGCACGTCAGTTTTGAATAGATCCTGCTGCGCGAACCGCAATCGGTCCTGCACGCCCGCCCGCCGCGCGTTCTCGCGGCTATCGGCGATGAGCTTCGGCTCGATATCGACCCCGACCCCGCGGGCGCCGCGCTTTGCGGCGGCGGCGATGACGATCCGCCCGTCCCCGCAGCCGAGGTCGTAGACGACGTCGCTCGCGCTCACGCCGCCCATGTCGAGGATGAGGTCGACGATGCGATCATGCGTACGCACGAACGGGACGTCGGCCCGGTGCTGCGCGGCGCCGGAGGGCTGCGCCTGCGGCTCGACGCATCCCGCCCCGAGCGCGAGGAGGGCCGCCGCGAGGGCACCGAGCATCCACCTCGGGCGCGGATGGCTCGCAGCGGGCGTGCTGGCTGCGTTCATGCGGCGGAGGCTATCATCCCCTTCGCGGAGCCGCGAGCGCCGGAGCGTGACCGCTTCGTGCCGTCGGTGAGCACGACCGTGGCCGATTCCGTGGCCGATTCCGTGGCCGATTCCGTGGCCGATTCCGTGGCCGATTCCGTGG
>CAYQYG010000577.1:0-4907 GCA_964421485.1 uncultured Polyangiaceae bacterium
CCGGCGCCGATCGGGCCGGCGTCGGTCCGGCCGGCGTCCGGCGCGGCGAGGCCGTCGATGACATCCGGGGCTCCGGGGCGCGCTCCCGGCGTGAGCGCGCCCTGCGCCCCGAGCCCCTCGAGCCCCGCGATGACCAGCGGGTGCGCGTCGCTCTCCGCCTCGGTCCCCTCGATCACGACCCGGCGCCACGCGGCGAGGGGCGCGTCCGCGGCCCCCAGCCAGACCTCCGCCCCCGGGAGGGCCACCGCGCCGAGCCTCGGCGTGAGGAGCGCGCACCGGCCGCGGGCGCACCGGAGATCGACCGCCTCGAAGCGGTCGCCCTCGCCGATCAGCTCGACCGCGCCGTCGCGCCACAGCCCGGCCCGCCACGCGCCGGCCTCGGCCTGCTCCGCGATCGTCGCGATCCAGCCGCCGCCTTCGGTGCGGCCGAGCCGCGGCACCGTGGCCGGCGCGATCCAGGGCAGCGGCCGCTGCTCGGCGAGCGCGCCCGACTCGTCGAACCGCATCGCGGAGGCGCCGGCGAGCCGGGCGCCGTCGTCGACCGCATCCGCGACGAGGAGCGTCGCCGGCGAGCCGCGCTCGGCGACGAAGCCCGTGGTGGGCGGCACGGCGGCCTGCATCGTCGGGGCGCGCGGGGCGCAGCCGATCGGCGCCGCGACGAGGGGCCGGCCGCGGACCTCGCGGAAGGTCCAGGGGCGCGCGGGCGGGAGGAGCGAGGGCGCCTGCATCGGGGCAGGGGCCGCGTCGCGCGCGTCGGGCGGCGGGGGCGAGCACCGGCCGCAGCCGGCGAGGGCGAGCGCGGCGAGCCAGCCGGGGGCGCGGAGAGCCCGGAGGCTCACAGCGTCCGCCGGAGCACGGGGTACGGCTCCATCTCGTGGACCTCGACGAAGCCGTTCGCCGTGAACGCGGACATCGGCCCCGTCCAGAGCTCCTCGTCCGCGACGGGCTCCTTCGGCCGCCGCGGGAGCGCCTCGAGCGCCCGCGCGCCCCACGCCGGCGCGACGCGGACCGCGCCGGCCACGAGCGCCCTCGCCACGCCGCGCCGCCGCCACGCGGGGTGGACCAGCGCGCAGCCGATCAGGAACACGCCGGTCCGGTCGCCGGCGAAGCACGGCAGGCCCTTGTACAGGCGCCGCTCGTACGCCTTCCGCACCGCGGCCGCCGGCGCGACCTTGAGCCAGCCGATCACCTCCGGCTCCCAGCCGCCCTCGCGCCGCGCGAGCGCCACGATCCCGCGCGCCTCGTCGCTGCCCGAGTCGACGGCGCGCTCGAGCTCCCGGCGGTTCTCGCCGGGCTCGTGCGCGCAGCGGGCGAGCCATTCGTTGTTCGTGCCCTCGAAATGGAAGAACCGGCAATAGCAGGGCGATCCCGTCGCCTCGAACAGCCCGACGAGGCCGCTCCGATGCTCGGGGCCCGCCGCCGCGGTCTCGATCTCCGCGCCCGGTTCCGCTTCCTTTGCCTCGCCCGCCATCGCCGCCCTCACGCCGCCGGCGGGCGGAGGTCCCTCACCGGGGAGATCTGCTCCCAGGCGTGGGCCACCGCGAACAGCCGCTCCTCCTGCAGGGCCGGGCCGATGAGCTGCAGGCCCACCGGCATGGCCGGGCCGCCCTCGGGCGGGGGAGCCACGCCGCAGGGGACGCTCAGCGCGGGCAAGCCGGCCATGCTCGCGGGGAGCGTGTCGACGTCGGCGAGGTACATCGCCAGCGGGTCGTCCACGCGCTCGCCCAGGCGGAATGCCACCGTCGGGGACACCGGCGCGGCGATCACGTCCGCCTCGCGGAATGCCTCGTCGAAATCGCGGCGGATCAGCGTCCGCACCTTCTGGGCGCGCAGGTAATACGCGTCGTAATAGCCGGCGGAGAGCACGTAGGTGCCGAGCAGGATCCGCCGCTTCACCTCGCGGCCGAAGCCCGCGGCCCGCGTCGCGCCGTAGAGGCCGGCGAGATCGCCCCGCTGCCCGTCCTCGCGCAGGCCGTAACGGACGCCGTCGAAGCGGGCCAGGTTCGACGAGGCCTCGGCCGTCGCGATGATGTAATAGCTCGCGACCGCGTAGCGCGTGTGGGGCAGGCGCACGGGGACCAGCTCGCAGCCGAGGCCGCGCATCGCCTCGAGCGCCGCGCGGACGCGCTCGGCCACCTGGGGATCCGTGCCCTCGGCGAAGTACTCCTCCGGCACGCCGATTCGAAATCCCTTCACGTCGCGGCCGCAGGCGGCCTCGTAGGCGCCGACGGGCGCGTCGAGGCTGGTGGCGTCGTGGGGGTCCCGGCCGGCGATGACGCCCAGGAGGCGCGCGGCGCCGCGGGCGTCGCGGGCGAAGGGGCCGATCTGGTCGAGGCTCGAGGCGAACGCGACCAGGCCGTAGCGGGACACGCGGCCGTAGGTGGGCTTGACGCCGACCACGCCGGTGAGGCCCGCGGGCTGGCGGATCGAGCCGCCGGTGTCGGAGCCGAGCGCGCCCGGGGTCATGCCCGCCGCCACCGCGACGGCGCTGCCGCCGGACGAGCCGCCGGGGATGCGCGCGGGGTCCCAGGGGTTCTTCACCGGGTAGAACGCGCTGTTCTCGTTCGAGGAGCCCATCGCGAGCTCGTCGAGGTTGCACTTGCCGGGGAGGACCGCGCCGGCGGCGCGCAGGCGGGCGACGACGGTGGCGTCGTACGGGGGGCGAAAGCCGCAGGCGGGGTCGCCATGCCCGCCCCTGCGCGTGAGGATGCGGGAGCCGGCCGTGGTGGGGGTGTCCTCGACGCAGAGCGCGTCCTTGAGGCCCACGGGCACGCCGGCGAGCGGGCCCAGGGGCTCGCCGGAGGCGCGGCGGGCGTCGAGGGCGCGGGCGGCGGCGAGGGCGGCGTCGGCCTGCACGGTGAGGAACGCGCCGAGGGCGGGATCGCGGCGCGCGATGCGATCCAGCGAGGCGCGGGCGACCTCCTCGGCGCTCACCTCGCCGCGCTGCACGAGGGAGGCGAGGTCCGGGATCGAGCGGTCCAGCACGTCGTCCAGCATGGGTCAGCCCTCGTCGACGAACGCGGGGACGGCGAAGCCGCCGTCCAGGACCCGCGGCGCCTCGCGGAGCGCGGCGTCGCGGGGGAGGCTCGGGAGCTCCTCGTCGGCGCGCAGGGGGAGGCAGGCGATCTGCACGTGCGCGGTCGGCGGGACGGCGGAGACGTCGAGCTCCTCGAGCTGGCGGACGTAGGCGAGGATGGTGCCGAGGTCGCCTTGGAGGCGCTCGATCTCGTCGGGGGTGAGGTCGAGGTGCGCGAGGCGGGCGGGACGCGGTCATGGCAGGCACCCCGATGTATCACCGCCGGTTCGCCGGGCGCCACCCCCGCCAGGCCGGGATCCGCCGGCCGCCGCTGTGATACGAAGGGCCCATGTCGGACGAGACGAGGCGGCGCATCGAGGCCCTGGCGCGAGATCGGAACGTCGACGTGGAGGATCTGCAGCACGCGCTCGCGGCGGCGCAGGCGGACGGGCAGATCACGCCGGAGGAGGAGCTCGCGCTGCTCGCGCGGATCGAGGACTTCGAGCCGGCGGCGCGGCGCTTCCTCGAGGACGCGCTCTCGGGGCGCGCGGGGGTCGCGGCGGGGCGCGTGCTCCTCGCGCAGGCCCCGCCGGGGGCGCCGCGGGATCTCTACTACCCGCGCGCGGACGTGATGGCGCTCCAGGACGCGCTCACGCGCGCGGGCTTCCCGGCGCAGGTGGACGGGCACTACGGGCCCGCCACGGCGAGGAGCGTCGGGGATCTCCAGGCGTCGGCGGGGCTGCCTCGCACCGGGGCGCTCGACAGCGCGGCGCTGCTCGCGCTGAACGAGCGGCTCGCGGCGCGCGGCGAGCCGCCGCTCGACGTGACGCCGCGTGCGCGCGTGCGGCCCGACGCGGTCGTCGCGCTGCGCGGGGCGGGCGCGCCGGAGGTGAACCGCGCGCTCCAGGCGGGGCTCGCGCGGCTCGCGGAGAGGGTGGACCTGCCGGAGCTGCGGATCGAGGCGACCGGCGCGTTCGACGGCGCCACCGAGCGCGCGGTGGCGGCGCTGCAGCGGCTCGCGTACCTGCCCGAGACCGGGATCGTCGACGCCGCGACGCTGCGCGCGCTCGACGCGGCGCTCGAGCACGAGCGCCTCGCCCCGGTGGGCCTGGATCCGGCCGCCGCGCCCGGGGGGCCGCCCGCCGGGGTCGAGCTGCACTTCTACCCGGGCCCGCAGGAGCTCAAGGTGTACGCGCTGCGCGGCGCCGAGGTGCTCGGCGCGTACGCGATGGTGGGCGGCCGGATCGAGCCCCGCGACGATCCGAACAACGCGAGCGTGCGCTACGATCCGACGCCTGCGGGCCAGTACGTCGTCGACCTCGTGAGCCCGCACGCGTCGTCGGTGTGGGCGTACTCGTACGTGCCCTACGGCGCGGCGCTGCGCGAGGCCGACGGCGAGGTGCTCTTCCGCGACCTGAACGGGCGCTGGCGCTGGGCGACGGGGCCGAAGGGCGTGTTCGCGGGGCGGGAGCCGCCGCCGCTCGAGCGCGAGGACTACCTCGACGCGGACGGCAAGCTGCCGCCGGCCTGGACGCGCAGCGACTTCGGGCACCTGCGCGCGCGCCTGCGCCGGATCTCGGACGGCGCGGTGCAGACGCACATGATCCACCCGGTCCCGGCGCAGGAGGGCACCGAGCGCTACTTCCAGGACACGGCCGCGCTGCTCGATCCCCGCGCGGCCCAGCGCGAGCTCGGCTACTCGCACGGCTGCGAGCACATCCACCCGAAGGATCTCGACGAGATGATCTCCCGCGGCTACCTCGCGCCCGGGACGCGCTTCATCGTGCACGGCTACGACGAGGTGTTCGCGCCGCCCGCGGCGCCGCCTCCCTCGCAGGCTGGTCCTGCCTCGCCAGGGGTGACGTGAGGGGAGAAGGGGAATCACAGGGAG
>CAYQYG010000578.1:0-4900 GCA_964421485.1 uncultured Polyangiaceae bacterium
GCGGCGGCGGCGGCGGCGGCGGCGGCGGCGGCGGCGGCGGCGGCGGCGGCGGCGGCGCGGCGACCCGCAGCGAATACGACGCCGCGACCGGGTTCCCGCGCGCGTCGCGCGTCGCCCCGCGCACCACCACCTGATCCCCGTCGACGGGCTTGTCGGCCGGCACCTTGAACGAGCACGCGACCGGCGCCTGCCCCGTCGTCACGTCGCAGGCGCCGATCGGCGAATCGACCGGCGCCCCCTTGTCCGAGCTCCGCCGCCGCAGGAAATCGAGGCGCACCGGCATGGCGCGCCGCGCCCCCCCGGGCGTCACCGCGAGCGCCCGCACCGTCAGCGCGGCCCCCGGCGCGATCTCCTGCATCTCCTGCCGCTCCAGCGCGACGTACACCTCCCCCGGGTGCACCGTCGCGCTCGCCTCCACCGCCGTCGCGCGCCGGTTCAGGTCCTCGATCTCGAACCGGCAGGAGACCGTCTCCGTGCTCCCCTGCCCCGGCAGCGCCAGCGACGCGGGGATCGTCCACGTCCCCCGCGCGTCCAGCTTGCTGCGCCCGTGCGCGATCGATCCGCCCGGCGTCGCCGCGTCCGCGTCGTCGTATACATACTTCTCCATCCCCGGGATCGAATGGCTCCCGTAAGACCGCGTCACGACCACCGCCGCGCTCGATCCCGCCATCGCCCCGCCGTGCAGGTATCTCCCCCGCACAGAGCAGGTCATCGAATCGCCGCGCACGTATTCGGCTAGATCCGTCGCCGCCTCCGTCTCCGTCTCGGCGGGCAGGTACTCGTCCACGTAGAAAGAATCGTGGATCTCGACCCCGTCCATCTCGGCGGTCATTCGATAGATCCCGAGCGGCGCCCGCTCCCCGATCCGCGCCTCGCCGTCGAAGGTCCCGAACGCCGACAGCCGCGCCTTCCACGCCGCCGCCTCGTACCCGTCCGGCCCCGTCACCCGCACCGAGACCTCTCGCCCGCGCGGCGTCAAGAGCCCCGTCGCGGCCGGCACCCGCACCATTCCCTTGATCTTCACCACCTCGCCCGGCCGGTAGATCCCCCGCTCGTCGAAGATCATCCCCACCGGCGACGGCGCCCGCGGCACCGGCAGCGCCTGGTACGCCCACTCGTCCCCGCGCCGCACGACCGTCACGACGCGCCCCGGCCGCTCCCGCCCCCGCCCCGCGAAGGCCGGCAGCTTCCCCGCCCCGATCGGCAGCGCCGCCATCCCGTCCGCGTCCGTCGGCCCGGACGCCAGCAGCACCGGCTTCGCCGCCTCCGGCGGCACGTGCCAGAGCTCGACCGTCGCCCCCGCGACCGCCTGCGCCGACGAGATCTCCGTCACCCACACCGCCGCGCCCTCGCGCCCTGCCCGCGTCAGCGGACCGAGGTTCGTGAGCTGGAGCTCCCGCGACGCCTCCCGCGGCGCCGCCTGCCCCGCCGCCCCGTATTGCGCCCGCACCACGACCGGCCCCTTCGCCCCCGCCGGCAAGAGGTCCTCCAGCCGCACCGTCGACCACCGCGACTCGTTGCGCTTCCCGAGCTCCGGCGCGAACCGCTTGCCCCCGTCCCCCGCGGCCCCCATTACCACCGCATTGCCTCCGAGCCGTGACAGCACCTCCCCCACCGAGAGCGGCGCGGCCGTGATCACCGCGTCCGCCACGTTGAGCGTCCCGATCGGCAGCGCCCGCGGCCCCTTCCCCGCCCAGTACGTCCCGCTCGCCCCGAAGGTCACCTCGGACGGCAGATCCCCGAAGCGCATCGCCTGCACCGAATCCGCCGCGAGCGGCTGCCCGTAGACGTCCACGAGGCGCTTGCCCCCGACGACGGACCGCAGGCGCAGCCGGTACTCCTTCGCCGGCTCGAATTCGCCGCTGATCGCGAGCTGGGCCGGGCTCCCCTCGCTGTACTGGGGCCACACGTCGATATCGATCTTCGGCTCGATGGATATCGCGCGAGAGAGCGCGTGCTCGTCCACCGGACTGCTCAGCGACAGCGTGATCGGCCCGCCCTCCGGATCGCACGCCCTCGCGTCGATCGCGTGCGGCGCGCACGACCACCCCACCACCGAGAACGGCTCGATCGTGCGGAACGCGATCTCCGCGTCCTTCCCCGCCGTGAGCTCCCCCTCGGCCCCGCGCAGCGACGCGTCCACGCGCACCTTCACCTCCGACGCGCGCGGCAGCGGCGCCCTGGGCGTCAGCCTGAACCCCCCGTCCTGCTCCTCCTTCACCGCGAACGGGATCGCCGCCCCCGCCTTGATCGACACCGCCCGCGCCACCTCCTCCGCCGACACGGCCTGCGTGAACCACAGCGAGATCCCCGCGTCCGGCGCGACCCCTGCCGCCCCCGCCGCGGGCTCGCTCCCTGACAGCGCGGGCCGCGGCGTCGAGAACGACAGCGCATACCCTTCTTCCAGCGCGCTCCCGTCGAGCGCCCGCGTCCCCGCCGGCACCTCCACGCGGAACGCCGTCGCGTTCGGCAGCGGCCTCGCCGCATTGAACCGCAGCGCCGTCGACCCGATCCATTGCCAGCTCCCCTCCGCCGCCGGCGTCATCACGACCGGCGGCGGCGGCTCGCGCGGCCCGAGCCCCAGCGCCCGCATCGGCTTGCTGAACACCAGCGTCACCTCGGACCCCTGCGTCGTCTCCCCCTGCGGCGCCCCGAACACCACCCTGAGCGGCCCTGCCGCCTCGGCCGGCGCCCCCGCGCGCGGCGCCTCCGGCGACAGCCTCCCCCGCACCGGCGCCGCCGGCGGCTTCGCCCCCGGCAAGCACGCGGCGGCGGCGGCGGCGATCAAGGCGAGCGCGAGGGCAGGACGAGCGCGGGGCGCGAGGCGGGCGGGCGGCATGGGGCCGATCGACAGATCACCGCGCCCCAGGTTTCCGGACCGCGCATCGCGCATGCTCATGACCGCATGATCGAAGATCCCTCGATCCCGTTCCACCTCGAGGATCTCGTCGGTCGCGGCGACCCGGGCTCCCGGAAAATTCGCTTCGAGGTGATCCGCGGCCCACGCCCTCACCGCGGCTCGACGGCCGCCACGTTGTCCTCCGGCGTCCTGTCGATCAGCTTGTTCAGCGGATCGATCCCCGCCTTCGCCGGCGCCTCGTCCACCACCACCGTCCACTCCATCTCGGCCCGGTCCACCCGCCGCCGCTCGAGCCACAAGGGCTCCCCCTTCGCGTCCAGCACCCCGATATCGATCGCGTCCTCCAGCGCCGCCTCCGACTCCGCCCCGAGCTCCCCCGCGAACGTCTCGTACCGCGGGAACTCGATGATGCGCACCTGCCGGTGCTGGTAGGGCCCGAAATTCGCCGTGAAGTAATCGAGCGACGCCTTCACCCCCCGGATCACCCGGTCCACGTAGTTGTTCATCCGCGCCGCGACGTCGTCGAGGTCGGCCATCCGCTCCCGCGGCGGGAGGCCGTGGCGCCGCCGGACGTCGTCCTCCGCGACCTCGGCCTCGCGCCGGTAGGCCAGCACCGGAAGATAGGTCGAGTTGAAGAACGTCCCGTTCTCCACGAGCTGCGTGTCCGACCCGTCGCTCTCGAACCCGGGGCTCTCGTAGGACAGCTCGAACTCGAGCGCCCCCTCCTCGCCCGCCGCGAGCGGCGCGCCGAGCCGGAAGACCCGGAACCCCAGCGCCGCATCCCCGTCCGCGAGCGCCTCGCCGCGGCCGAACGAGAGGCGCTTCACCCTGGCCCGGAGGGGCAGCGTCACCGCGACCTTGTCGATGGGCCCGGCCGTCCTGTTCTTGATCGCATACCGCCCCCGGATCTCGACCCGCCGCTCGCCCGGGAAGATGTCGACGTCCGCCTTCACGCCGGTGACGCGCGGCCCCGGCGCCCGGTTGAATCGATAGAGGTTGTGCTCGAACCCGAGCATCGGGAGCGCGATCGACGCGACGAAGTACACCACCATCGCGAAGTGCGCGACGTACTTCTGGTTCACGATCACGTGCACCAGGATCGCCAGCGAGCAGAGCGCCTTGTCCTCCACCCCGTCGGAGAGGTTCACGGCGACGAGATAGCCAACACCAGGTTCGGCAGCAGCACGACCAGGTACGGCTGCAGGTAGGCCCCGCGGATCTCGGGCCCGATCCGAAGTGGCCGATCAGCACCGCGATCATGAACAGCGAGTAAAGCGAGTTGACATACACCTTGCCGCCGGTGCCAAGCTCGACGGCCGCGCCCTCGATGGCCCCGCCCGCCGCGAGCACGAAGAACACCGCAATGGCAAAGAACACGGCGAAGTACACGTACGTGGAGATCATCCCGAGGCGCTTCGAGACCTCGAAGCGCGCGATGGCGAGCGCCGCCATCACGCCCCCGCGCCCTTGATCGTCGAGAAATACACGTCCTCGAGATCCGGCGCCGCCGGCGCGAACCCTCCCCCGGCTCCGCCTCATCGAGGACGCCGATCTCCGCGAGCAGGTTGTGGAACCGGACCCGCTCGTCCTTCTGCCGGAGCACGTCGAGGCCGCCGAGCCGCACGCTCCCCGAATCCGGCTCCTGGAGCGTCGCGATGGTCCTCATCAGCGACGATTTGCCCGCTCCGTTCGGCCCGAGCAGCCCGAACATGCCCGGCCCAATGGTGAGCGACACGTCCGAGAGCGCCTGGACCCCGCTCGGATATCGCTTCGAAAGCCCCTCGATCCTGAGCTCCATGATCACCGCGGCCCACCCGTACCCCGTGCTGCGGCGGGCGGCAAGGATCTCCAATGGCGCTCCGCCGGCGAGGTGCTCGCCGCGCGCGCATGTCCACAACCAGAGGATGGCGGAGGTCCCGACCCTCAGACCCCTTCTCGAGGTCCGCACTGTTTTCGAGGCAGGCCCGGCTCCCCGGCCGGTTCACCATCCAGTCTCAACGAGGGGGCTCGCGCGTTTGGTCTCTACGAGGGGGCTCGCGC
>CAYQYG010000579.1:0-4888 GCA_964421485.1 uncultured Polyangiaceae bacterium
GGCGCGGCAGCGGGCGCGGGCGCGGCAGCGGGCGCGGGCGCGGGCGCGGCCTGCGCGGGGGCCGCCTGGGCGTGGAGGAGCGCGGCGATCGCGAGCCAGGCCGACATCGGCGCGCTACTCGAAGGACTCCCGGATCTCGGAGCTGGAGGCGGGCGGCGCCGTGCCGCCGGGCGGCGGCGCGCCGGACGGCTTCGGGACCGGTGACGAGGACGCGGGCGGCGCCGCGACGGTGGTGCTCGCCTTGCCGGGCGGACCCTTTCGCGCGGGCGCGGGGTGGGATCCCGCCGGGGCGGGCGGTTCGGTGCTCGACGCGGGCGGCGCCTCGACGAGCGCGAGCTCGCGCGGCAGCGCGCCGGCCTCGGTGACGACCACGTCGGCGATCGCGTCGCTCGCGCCCTTCCAGATCCGGACGCGGTGCACGCTCCCGAGCGCCCCCGCGATCTCGACCACCCCGCCCCTCGCCTCGCCCGGCGCGCCGTCGACCTCGACCTCGGCGTCGGCGGGCGTGATCCGGAGCTCGATCCGGCGGCGCTCGAGGCCCCGATCGCTGCTCGCCGGGGGCGGCGCGACCTCGGCGGGCGCGCCCCCGTCCGGCTGCGCCGCGCGGTGCACGCCCAGGCCGACGAGCGCCGCCAGGACCGCCGCCCCCACGGCGAGCGGTGCCCACCGCCTCGATGCCATCGGCGCCGGCGACGGCCCGGTCGTGATATCCCGCGCGCTCTGCTCGGGCGCGGCCTCGACCTTGAGCGTCGAACCGAGCCCGTCGATCGAGCCCGCGGCCTTCTTGGAAGCGTCGAGCGTGGCCTCCTGGCTCCTCGGCGCCACGGCCATGCGCTCGGCGTCCGAGAGCGGGACGAGCATCTCCTCCGAGAGCTCCAGGCCTCCCGGGAGCAGCGCGCGGATGCGCTCGAGCATCTCGCCCGCCGTCTGGAAGCGCTCGCTCGGGCTCACCCGCAGCGCCGCGTGCGCGATCGCCGCGACCTCCGGGCGGACCCAGGGGGAGATCTCCTGGATCGGCGTGGCCGCGCGGGTCGAGATCGCGATGATCAGGTCACCGAACGCCTCGATCCCCTGGTGCGGCGCGCGGCCGGTCAGGGCGCGATAGAGCACGACGCCGAGCGACCAGACATCGGAGCGGTGATCGATGCCCTTGATGCCGCGCGCCTGCTCCGGGGACATGTAGAGCGGCGAGCCCAGCATGCTGCCCGTGCTCGTGAGCCCGGTCGTCTCGGCGGAGGGGCTGCGGTCCTGGAGGATCTTCGCGATCCCGAAATCGACTATCTTGACGACGATCTCGCCGCCGCTCCGCGCGAGGAACAGGTTCGCCGGCTTGATATCGCGGTGCACGATGCCCGCCTGGTGCGCGACCTCCATCCCCGCGCACGCCTGGCCGACGATGCGGAGCGCCGCCTCGGGCGGCAGCGGCCCGAGGCGGCGGGCGAGGGCCTCGAGATCCTCGCCGACGAGGAACTCCATCACCATGTACGGCGTGCCGCTGGTCATATCGGCGCCGGCGTCGAGCACCTGGGCGATGTGCCTCGAGGACACCGACATCGCGGCCCGGGCCTCACGGCGGAAGCGGCGGACCAGGTCGTCGCTGAGCCGCCGGTCCGCGTGGATGACCTTCACGGCCACGTGCCGGCCCCCGCTGGTCTCCTCGGCCTCGTACACGGATCCCATCCCGCCCTCTCCGAGCGGGTGCAGGATCCTGTACTTCCCGTCGAGGATCTCGCCGATCAAGCCGGACTGAGGCTAGAGGAGCGGGCACGCCGCCGCAACCGCGGCACTCGCGCCGCGCGCTTCAGAGCCGCAGATCGCCGCGCGGATCGCCCACGCGCTTGTCGAGCGCCTCGACCGCCTTCGCGACCTCCGGATCGTCGTCGGTCGGCACGTGCACGAGGAAGCGGACGTAGAGATCGCCGGGCTCCTTGCCCTTGCGCGCGACGCCCTTGCCCCGCAGGCGCGTCACCTGGCCCGTCTGTGCGCGGGCGGGGATCTTCAGCGTGACCTCGCCGTCGGGCGTGGGGACGCGGATCTTGTCGCCGCGGTAGGCCTCGCCGATGGTGATCGGCACCTCGAGGTGCAGGTCGTCGCCCTCGCGCTTGAAGAGGCGGTGCGGCGTGACGTGGATGCTCAGGATGAGGTCCCCGGGCGGCCCGCCTCCGAGGCCCGGCGCGCCCTGGCCGCGGATGCGGACGCGGCTGCCCTCGCTCGCGCCGGGCGGGATCCGCACGGTCACGGGCTCGGGCTCGCCGGGGCGCTGCAGCGACAGGCTGGTGCCCTTGATGGCGGACATGAAGTCGATGGTGATCTCCTGCTCGACGTCCCGGCCCCGCGGCGCGGGCCCCCCGCGGCGGCCGGCGCGTCCCCCGAAGAGGTCGCCGAAGATGTCCCCGATGCCGCCGCCCCCGCCGCCGAAGATCTCCTGGACGTCGAAGCCCTCGGGCATGCCCCCGCCCGGACCGCCGCCCCGCACGCGCCCGCCGTAGCGCCGGAAGGCGCGGGCCCGCTCCGGATCGAAGCCCTGCGAGAGGCTCTCCTCGCCGAACTCGTCGTAGAGCGCGCGCTTCTGCTTGTCGCCCAGGACCTCGTAGGCCTGGTTGATCTCCTTGAACCGCTGCTCGTTGACCTTCCCCGGGCTCTTGTCCGGGTGGTACTTCATCGCGAGCTTCCGGAACGCCTTCTTGATCGTGTCCTCGTCAGCATCGCGCGACACGCCGAGCACGGAGTAAAGGTCACGGGCCATGGTGATCCGCCGGGCGGGGCTCAGGGGTGGCCCCGCGCCGCGGAAACCTAGATCTCCCATCTCTCTCCGTCTACTGCCGGCACGCTTCGTGCCCCGCCGGCCCGGACTGCCGTCGGCTCGACACGTTCTGCCGTCCCGCTGAAAGGCCTGCCGTCGCGTGGATCGGGGTCGGCCATCGGGCCGGCGAGCTCTGCCTTTGCCCCGACACCGCTCACCTCACCGGCCGCAGCAGCACCGCCGCGTGGCCGGGCACCCGGAGCCCCTCGTCGGTCTCCACCGGCGGCGTCCCCTCGCCGCCGTACCGCGGATCCTCGCTCGACCAGAGCACCTCCCACCGCGCCCCTTCCGGCGGCGCCACGAGCGGCTCCGGCACCGACGAAAGCCCCAGGTCCAGCCCCAGGTTCACCACGAGCAGCCGGTCCTCCCCCCCGTCCCCGAAATAGCGCAGCGCGAACGCCTCTGCCCCGATCACCGCCCCGTCCACCCCCCGCGCCTCTTGCGCCGCGATCCTCGGATCCCCCCGCCGCAGCGCCAGGAGGTCCCGGTGCAATGCGTACGCCTCCGCGTGCCGCGCCCGCTCCGACAGGTCCAGCTTGCACCGCGCGAACGTCCCCGGATCCCCCGGATCGGGCAGCCTTCGCCGCGCCTCCGGCGTCCCCAGCGGCGCGAAATGGCCGAGCCCCTCGGCGCGCCCCTCCCGCACCTTCGCCGCGAGCTCCGGCTCGTGGTCCGCGAAGTACACGAACGGCGCCGACGCCGCGAACTCCTGCCCCTGGAACAGGAGCGGCGTCTCCGGCCCGAGCAGCAAGAGCGCCGCCAGCGCCCGGTACCGCCCCGGGCTCGTCAGCTGGTGAAGCCGCGCCCCCCGCAGCGAGTTCGCCACCTGATCGTGGTTCTCCAGGTAATGGACGAACCGCGCCGGCTCGATATCGAGCGCCGGCGTCCCCCGCCGCTCCCCGCGCCACGCCGCCCGCTGCCCCTGGAACAGGTACCCCCATTTCACCGCCGACAGGAGCTCCTGCGCGCTCCCCCGGTGATCCCGGTAGTACGCCGGGTTCCGCCCCGTCGCCGCCGCGCGCGCGCTGTGGTGGAAATCGTCGTTCCAGGCCCCGTCGAGCCCGAGCCCGCCCCGCTCCGGCGCCCTGACGAGCCGCGCCTCCTGGTCCTCGTTCTCCGCGAACACCAGCGTCCCGCGCCCCCGCCCCGCCGCCCGCACCCGCCGCGCGATCACCGCGAGGATGTGGTCCTCCGACCCGTCGTAGATGTTCTGCGTCGCGTCGAGCCGGAGGCCATCGAAATGGTATTCGTCGATCCAGTACCCCGCGTTCGCCGCGAAGAGCTCCCGCACCGGCCCCGAGCACGGCCCATCGAAATCGATCGCCGCCCCCCAGTCGGTGTGGTGCCTCTCCGTGAAGTAATGTTCCGAGAACTGACCGAGGTAGTTCCCGTCCGGCCCCAGGTGGTTGTAGACCACGTCGAGGATCACCGAGAGCCCCAGCGCGTGCGCCCGGTCCACGAGCCGCCGCAGATCGTCCGGCGCCCCGTAGAGCCTGCACGGCGCGAACAGGCACACCCCGTCATAACCCCACCCGAACCGCCCCGGAAAATCGGCGACCGGCATCAGCTCGACCGCGGTGATCCCGGCCGCCGCGAGCTCCGGCAGCTCCCGCGCGGCCGCCTCGAAGGTCCCCTCCGGCGTGAACGTCCCGACGTGCAGCTCATACAGCACCTGCCCGCGCAGCGAGGCCCCCTGGAACGCCCCGTCCGTCCAGCGAAACTCCCCTGGATCCACCACCTCCGACGGCCCGTGCGGCCCCTCCGGCTGCGCCCGTGACGCCGGGTCGGGATAGAGCCAATCGTCGCTGTCCAGCCGGAATCGATAACGCGCCCCCGCGCCGGCGTCCGGGATGTGCCCCGAGAAATACCCACCCTCCTCGGCCGCGAGCTCGACGGGCCTCCTCGGTCCTGTGCCCTCCTCGAAGGCGACGGCCACCTTCCTGCGCCGCGGCGCCCACACCCGGAAATGGACGCCGCCGCCCTTGATGACCTCCGCCCCCACCGGCATCCGCCTCTCTCTCGTCACGTCCCCTCCCGCGTCACGCGCGCCGGAGTCTAGTACATCGTCCCCCGAGTTCCTCCCTG
>CAYQYG010000580.1:0-4860 GCA_964421485.1 uncultured Polyangiaceae bacterium
GGAGCTCATCCGCTTCGCCGGCACCCTGCTCGACACCCCGCTCCTGCATTGGATCGTCCCCGATCCACCCCCTCGGGCCCCCGCTGCCTCCGCGGTGCCGTGGCCCCCGCACGCGCCCGGATCCGCCTCCGCTCGCGGATCCGCTCCCGGATCCGCTCCCGGTTCCGCTCCCGCTGCCGTCCCCGCGTCCGCTCCCGATTCCGTCCCCGCGTCCGCTCCCGATTCCGTCCCCTCGTCCGCTCCCGCTCCCGCGCCCGCCTCCGCCCGCGGCCAGGCTCGCCCCTCGCGCCGCCCCGCCACGCTCCGCGAGGTCCTCCAGGCCCACCGCGCCGGCCGCCTCCGCGCGATCGGCGGCCTCGGCGCCGAGCCTGGCATGGCCGGCGAGCCCCTGCCCTGGGCCGGCGCGCTCGATACCACCCGCATTGCCGCGCTCACCCCGGGCCTCTCCTATCTCGTGCTCGACGAGCCCCTCGCCCAGGCCCTCTGGCGCCGCCTCACTGCCGACGGCGCCGCCGCGAGCCCCTCGGGCACCCGCCCTGCCCAGTCCGCCCTCTGCCCCCTGCCCCGCACCCCGCGCGACGCCCTCCTCGCGCGCGCCCGCGACCTCCCCGGCGTCCGCGCCCTCAACGCCGCCATTGCCGTCCTCGAGCGGATCGACCTCGCCATCTCCCAGGCCGCCGACCTCCCGCCGACGCCCATCTGGATCCACCAGGACCTCTATGGCCCGGACGAGATGGCCCACACCGACGGCACCGGGATCAGCGTCAACCTCGCCTCCCCGCGCGTCCGCGCCCTCCTCACGGCATTGCTCGCGCACGACGACCCTGTCGCGTTCAGCGCCGTCGTCGACCTCCTCCTGCACGAGAAGGCCCACGTCTCCCTGGCGACCTACGTCCCCCGCCGCGAGGCCGAGCACGGCCAGAGCTTCTATCGCCGCAAGGAGTGGCTCCGCCGCCGCCTCCTCGCCGCGCTCGCCGCCGGCGTCGTCGCCGATCCCGTCCGCTGGCTCCGCCCTGCCCGCCGCGCCCTCGGCGGCGCCCCGCCCACGCTCCCCGCCCCCGCCGCCCTCGCCCGCGCCCTCCTCCCCGCGGCCGCCGCCGCCTGACCGCGCGGGCGGCGGCAATGCGAAGGCGGCGGAGGACGCCTGCCGCGGCGCCCTCTGCCCTCGCTGACCGGCGCCCGCGCCGAATTTTCCCTGATGCTCCGGGCCGGATTACAATGGCCCCGAAGCACCGCCCCATGCCTCACCTCGTCGTGCGCCAGCCCGGCAGGCTGCCCTTGACCGTGCCGCTCCAGGAGGGCCTCACGATCGGGCGCCACGAGCAGAACGCCCTCGTGCTCGAGGACGCGCAGGTCTCGCGCCGGCACGCGGCGTTCTCATGCGAAGGCGGCGCCTGGGAGGTGCGGGACCTCGGCTCGCGGCACGGCACCTTCGTCAATGGCCAGCGCGCCGGCGCGCAGCGCCTCGCGGACGGCGATTGCATCCAGCTCGGCCAGGTGCTCCTCGATTTCCACGAGGACGACGAGCCCCAGCGCATCGTCCACCACCAGGTCACCGCACCCGACGCCCCGCCGCGCGACGAGCGCGCCGATCAGCGGCTCGGCCTCCTCTATGACGTCAGCCGGGCCATCGGCGATTTGGGCGACACGGAGGCGATGCTCGGGCGATTGCTGGAGGGAATCCTGGAGCTCCTCGATTGCGAGCGCGCGCTGGCGGGGATCGGCGACGTCGCCCGGGGCATCGGCCGGCGCGTCGAGCGCCGCCGCGGCGGCGCGGCGGGCGAGGTGGTGCTGAGCCGCGCCGTCCTCGTCGCCACGCTGGATCGGCGCGAGGCGCTCCTCGTGCGCGACGCGCCCGGCGAGGCGGGGCCGCGCACCATGGTCCGGGATCGGGTCCGCTCCGCCATGGCCGCGCCGATCGGCGTCGGCGCGCGGCCCGCGGGCGTCCTCTACGTCGATGACCGGCGCGAGGCCGCCCGGTTCACCGCGCGGGACCTCGATTTCCTGGTCGCGCTCGGCCACCTGCTCGGCGCGGCGATCGAGGGCGCGCAGCGCGTCCAGCGCGCCGAGGCCGCCGCCGAGGCGGCCTCGCGGGCGAGCGCCGGCGACGAGCTCCTCGGCGAGAGCCCCGCCATGGTCGCGCTGCGCGCCGACATCGCGCGCTATGCCGCCGCGGGCCACGCCCACGCGCTCATCCGCGGGGAGAGCGGTACGGGCAAGGAGCTCGCCGCCCGCGCGCTGCACGCCGCGTCCCCGCGGGCATCGCGCCCCTTCGTCACCCTGAACTGCGCCGCCATCCCGGACACCATGCTGGAGAGCGAGCTGTTCGGCCACGAGAAGGGCGCCTTCACGGGCGCGCTCAGGGCGAGGCGGGGCAGCTTCGCGCTCGCCGACGGAGGCACGCTGTTCCTCGACGAGATCGGCGACCTCGCGCTCCCCGCGCAGGCCAAGCTCCTCCGCGCCGTGCAGGAGGGCGAGATCCAGCCGCTCGGCGCGGAGCGGCCGGCGCGCGTCGACGTCCGGATCGTCTCGGCGACGCACAGGGACCTCCGCGCCGAGGTCGCGGCGGGGCGATTCCGGGAGGACCTCTATTATCGCCTCGCGGTGGTGGAGCTCTCCGTCCCGCCGCTCCGGGCGCGGCCGGGCGACGTCCGCCTGCTCGCGGGCGCGCTGCTCGCGGGCTCGGCCGCCGCGCTCGGCAAGCGCCTCACCGGCTTCACCGCGGCGGCGCTCGCGGCGCTCGAGCGCCACGACTGGCCGGGCAACGTCCGCGAGCTCCGCAATGAAATCGAGCGCGCCGCCATCCGCGCGGAGGGCCCGCTGGTGGACGCCGACGCCCTGAGCCCCGCGCTGGGCGCGGCCCGGCAGAGGACCGCCGGCCCGCGCGGCCGGAGCCTCGCCGAGCGCTTCGCGGAGCTCGAGCCCACCGAACGGCAGCTCGTGGAGGAGGCCCTCGCCGAGGCGCGGGGCAACCTGTCCGAAGCGGCCCGGCTGCTCGGGATCTCCCGCATCATGATCCGCCGGCGCGTGGAGCGCTTCGGGCTGCGGGCAAGAGACGACGAGTGAGCCCCACCACGCGGGGGCGAGCGGGCCGCGGCGCCTGGCTCATCCGAGCCGGCTCGATCGACGCAGCCCCGGCTCGATCGAGCCAGCCCGGAGCGCGCCCCGGCCGCAGCGAGCCGCCCGCGGCGCCGCGGCGACGCGGCGATCTCGCCCGATCGGCCGGCCGGCACGGTCATTGCTGAATGGAGGTACAAAATCGCGGCGCCGGCGGCGCCGGAAAGGACTCTGCTTCATGAAGACCCGACCGCTCTCGGCGAGCATCGTCTCGCTGCTTTCAGGTGGAGCGCTGCTCGGTACCGTGACCCTCGGCGGCTGCGCGGCCGAGAGCGAGGAGCAGTGGGACGACGAGCCGCTCGCGCCCAGCCTCGGCACCGCGGAGGGCGAGCTGGTCTCCGGTCCGGACGGGATGCCGGTCAATTGCACCGACGACAGGATCATCGCCGGCCACGATCGGGTGGTGTTCCCCTTCTCGAACGCGAACGGCGCCTACAGCAGATATCCATACTACTGTCAGGGTGACTTCTGGATCGACACCCGGGATTCGAGCTGGACGAGCGGCTGCTCGACGGGGTGGCAGCAGGTCTCGAACCCCTGGACGATCTCCTGCATCGACGCCTACGTATCCGGGCAGAACAAGACGGTCTTCCCCGTCGCCAATGCCGTCGGCGGATACAACAAGGACGCCTATCGCTGCGACGGCAACTTCTGGATCGACACGCGCGGATCGAGCTTCACGAGCTCCTGCAGCACCGGCTGGAAGAAGGTCCAGAACCTCGGGTGCGGGACGCCGACGTACCAGCCGACCTACTGGAGCTCGGTTCCATCGGTGAAGGCGAACAACAACTGCTACAACTATGCGACCAACAAGCGGACCGACACGTTCGCGCAGCCGGGGAGGGCCGCCGGAGCGACCTTCAACTGGGACATCAACACCTTCGTCGCGGCCGTGACGGCGGACGGGCTGCAACCCCTGAGCGACCCTGCCTCCTCGTGCCCGTCGCAGATGACGAAGGTCGTGGCATTCTTCCAGACGCCGGGTGGGATCCCCGTGTACCACTTCGCTCGCCAGGACGCGAACGGCCTGTGGTCGCACAAGAACGCGGGTCAGGCAGCGACCAACCTCGACGCGAGCGGGAACCTGATCACGAACCCTCTCCAGCTGGCCGATCCCGGCGACCAGGTTCGCTACTTCTGCACCTGCTCGGATCCGGAGCAGGGGCTCGGGCACGTCCGGATCGAGTAGGATCCTTCTTCTGAAATGCACGACGCGAACCCTTGACAAGCCTGCACCAAAGGAGCTTCTCATGAAATCGACCATGATCTACCTGGTCCATCTCCCCCTGATCCTCTGCGCCTGCCTCGCCGCCGGCTGCGCCGCCGACGCCGACAACGACGCCATCTGGTACGACGACGGCGAGGCCGAGAACGACGCCATCTGGTACGATGACGGCGAGAGCACCTGCTTCACCAAGGACGAGAGCGGCGCCCCCGTCGAGGTGCCCTGCGACCCCATCGGCGGCTGCCAGACCCCGGACGACTGCGGTTCCCCCGAGATCAACTAATCCAAGTTCGTCCCTGGATCGCAGGACCACAGAAGAGATTCACAGGGAGGCGGGGAGGCGGGGAGAAAATCACAGAAAATCCTCCCCGCCTCCCCGCCTCCCTGTGAAATTCTCTCTCTCTCGAACCAGGGACGAGCTTCGGGGACGCCATACCAGTACACTGTCCCCCAAGTTCCTCCCTGGATCACCGGAACGCGATCGGAGAGGAGAGGAGAGAAGAGAGGATCACAGGGAG
>CAYQYG010000581.1:0-4853 GCA_964421485.1 uncultured Polyangiaceae bacterium
CCGCCCCCGCCGCGTCGCCCTCGCGCCCCGCGACGCGCCCGACGGCGCCGGCCGCGTTCCCCGCGACCGCGACGTCCGGGTCCTTGATCATCGGCCCGAGCGTCGAGAGCGCGTCCTTCTTGCCCGTCGCGCCGATCGTCCACACCGCGTTCGCGCGCACGCCCGGATCCGGATCCCGCGCGAGCCTGCGCAGCGCGTCCGACGCCTCCGGGTGCCCCGCGAGCGCCTCGGCCACCTTCCGCCGATCATCGATCGCGCCGCCCGCGAGCCGCCCGAGCGCCGCGCCCGCCTCCTGCCCCCGCATGCGCCCGAGCCCCTCGATCAGCGCGTCGCGCGCCCCGAGCGGCGCGCTCGCCACGGCCGCGGCCACCTCGCGCGCGAGCGCCGCGTCCGACGACCGCGACAGCGCCCCCGCGAGCGCGATCCCCAGCGCCCCGCGGTCCTGCTCCGCCGCGACCACGAGCCGCCGCAGGAGCTCCCGCGCCGTCCCCGCGCTCGAGACGCGCGCCAGCGCGGCCGCGGCCCTGAGCCGCACCTCGGGCGACTCGTCGTCGAGCGCCGCGAGCAGCGCCGCGTCCACCGCGCCCGCCCCCTTCGTGGACTTGGCCCTCTCCGGGGTAGCGCCCCCCGAGGGGCGCGTGGGGGTTCGGGGGCGCAGCGCGGCTGGCCGCGCGGAGCCCCTGAGCGTGGAGCGCGGAGCCCCCTCATCGGCTGTCGGCCCTGCCGACCCCAGCGCCGTCAGCGCCGCCAGCCGGAGCGGCGCCTGCTTCGCCTTGAGCAGCGGCAGGAGCACGTCCCGCGCCCGCGGCGCCCCCGTGCGCCCGAGCAGCTTCACGAGCTCCACCCGCTCGTCGAGCGGCGTCGCCGCGTCCTCGAGCAGCGCGCGCGCCGGGTCCACCGCGCGCCCGTCCGCGCGCGCCGGATCGAGCAGCGCCATCGCCGCCCGGATCGCCTCCCTGCGCACCGACGGATCGTCGTCGCCCAGGAGCTCGAGCACCGTCGGCAGCGCCCCCGGATCCCCGAGCTCCGCGAGCGCCCGGAGCCCGTGCCGCAGCGGCACCACCCCCCGCTGCATCCCCCGCACGATCGCCCCCTGCCCCTCCTTCGCCTTGAGCTGCCCCAGCGCGAGCGCCGCCCCTGCCCCTGCGTTCCCCGACGGCGACCCCGAGATCACCGCCACGAGCGCCTGCACCGCCGGCTTGCCCGCGCTCACGAGCGCCTCGCGCACCGTCGACCGCGGCGCCGCCGGATCATCCTTCGCGAGCGCGCCGAGCAGCGCCTTCACCGCCGCCTCCGACCCGATCCGCCCGAGCGCCCTGAGCGCCGCCTCCCGCACCTGCCCCCGCGTCGCCCCGCCTGCGGGCGAAGGCGGCGCGCCCGGGAACGCCGGCCGCCCCCCCGCGTCCGGGTCCGAAGCGTCCACGAGCGGCGCGATCGCCAGCGTCGCCTCGTCCGATCGGAGCCGCCCCAGCGCCGTCACCGCCTCGACCCGGACCTCCGTCGCCGTGTCCTGCAGCGCCAGCATCAGCGCGCTCACTGCCCGGGCATCCCCGAGCTCCCCGAGCGCCCGCGCCACGGCCCGCCGCACCTCCGGCACCGCGTCCTGCACCTTCCCGATCAGCGGCACCACCGCGCGCGCGTCCGCGATCCGCCCGAGCGCCCGCGCCACCTCGGCCCGCACCTCCGGCGCCCCGTCGTCGAGGTGCCCGAGCAGCGGCGAGACCGCATCCGGCAGCCCCGAGCTCCCCATCGCCGCCGCCGCCGCGAGCCGCACGTGCGCGTCCGGATCCCCGAGCACGCGCCCGAGCGCCACGACGGATCGATCCGTCGGCGCCGCGCGGATCACGTCGCACGCCGCCAGCCTGAGCCGCGCGTCCCCCTCGCCGAGCCACTCGATCACGAGGTCCCCCGCGCGAGGCAGCCGGAAGCTCACCGCCGCCTGCGCGACCCTGAGCCGCACCTCGACGTCCGGATCCCCCATGGCGCGCTGGATGAGCGCCAGCGCCGTCTCCGGCGGCAGCTCCCCGAGCCGCTGCGCCGCGAGCCGCCGCTCCGACACGTCCCCCGCCCTGAGCGCCCGGGCGATCTGGTCCGGGACGTTCGGCCACAGGAACGCCGACGCGTCCCCCGGCGCGCCGAGCTGCGCGAGCGAGGCGGCGGCCGCGAGGGCGAGGGCGAGGATCCGGGATCGCTTGGAACGTCGGCGGAGGCGCACGGGCCGAGGCTAGCACGGAGGGAGGCGTTGATTGACCGCATGCGCCGGGGCGCGCCAGGGGCCGCCTCAAGAGAAGCGAGGTCGCGCGCGCGAGCGAACGGTCGCCGGCGACCGGCTCCCGGGGCTGCTCGGCAGCCTTCCCCGGCTGTCGGCAGCCGATCGCGGCTCCGGCGCGGGCCCCCCGCGCCCCTCGACGCGGCCCGATCGCGTGGTGGATCCGGGCCGCTCGATTGCTGTGATGCCAATCTGTCAGCCGCCGTTGCTGCCTCGCGCGAGCGCGCGCCGCCTTGACCGCTCTATCCGAGAATCGTGCATTCATTCCGCGTCACCGCTCGTTGCCGGGCGTCGCTCCGCCGCACGATGGCGCTTGACGCCGGGCCCCGACCCATGTTCCGTCGGGGAAACCCTCTTGCGGGAGAGCGCACACATGGCTGATCGCGACGTGGACCGGAGCTGCTCGAAGGACGATTTCGTGGCGACCTTGCGCCGCCTCGCCGACGCGCTCGAGCGAGGCGAGCCATTTCGAATCCAGGTCGCGGGCAAGCGCTTCGTGGTCCCCGCGGCCGCGACGCCGGCGATCGAGCACGAGGTGGAGGGCGAGGAGGAAGAGCTCGCCCTGGAGCTGCGCTGGAAGCACGGCGGCTGAGCCGCGCGATCGCCCGGAGGACGAGGACGCGCGAAGGAGACCTGCATCAGGGTCTTGACCGGATCGGGTCGCAGGGTCGCGTCCTCGTCCGACGCAATCGACGCAGACGTATAATCGTGTTCGACCGGGGCAATCGCGCCATAAATCTGACTTGACGGATCTCCATTCATGGCGAACGCTGATGCTCTGTAGAGCACGATGTCTCCCGAAAGTGGCTCATTCTGGAGGCGGGCCCAGATCCGTGTGGGCACCGTCCTCAGGGACAAGTGGAGCCTCGACGCGCTGCTCGGCGTGGGGGGGATGGCGGCCGTGTACATGGCGACCCACCGCAACGGCAAGCGGGTCGCCATCAAGGTCCTGCATTTCGAGCTGTCCATCGATCCCCACGACCGCGCGCGCTTCCTGCGCGAGGGCTACATCGCGAACAGGATAGGCCACCCCGGCGTCCCCTCCGTCCTGGATGAGGACATCGCCGAGGACGGAAGCTTCTTCCTCGTGATGGACCTGCTCGAGGGGCAGTCGGTCGCGGCGCGCTGGTCGCAGCGCAATGGGCCGCTCGACGTCCGCGAGGTGCTCCAGATCGCGGACGGCGTGCTCGACGTCCTCTCGGCGGCGCACGCGAAGGGGATCGTGCATCGCGATATCAAGCCCGAGAACCTCTTCGTGACGGAGGGCGGCGAGGTGAAGGTCCTCGACTTCGGGCTCGCGCGCCTGCGCGAGCTGTCCCCGAGCTCGTCGCTGTCCGGCCCGTCCGTGATGGGCACCCCGGCCTACGCGCCGCCCGAGCAGGCCCGCGCCCGCTGGGAGCTGGTCGACGGGCGCTCGGACCTCTGGTCGCTCGGCGCGACCATGTTCTCGCTGCTCGCCGATCGGCACGTCCAGGAGGCGGCCACCGTCGCCGAGCTCCTCCTGGCCCGGATGACGACCCCTGTGCCCTCGCTCGCGGACGCGGCGCCGACCATTCACCCTGCGGTCGCGCGCGTCGTCGATCGCGCGCTGGCGTTCACGCCCTCGGACCGCTGGCCCGGCGCGCGGGCCATGCAGATCGCCCTGCGCGACGCATACCGCGCGGTGACGGGCGCCGATATCGAATCGGCGCCGCGGCTCCCGGTCTCCGGGCTGGCAACGCCGCCGTCGGATCAGGTGGCCGGCCTCGCGACCACGCTGCCCCAGCGGCGGCCCTCGAAGCCTGCGTCCAGGATCCGCGGGCGCCTCGCCCTCGCGGCGGGCAGCGCGGCGGCGCTGCCGGCGCTGGCGATCGCGCTCTGGACCTCCCGCGGCCCCGTGGCGTCGGCCGCCGGCGCGGACGCCGCGCAGGCGGTCTCGAGCGAGGTGCCCGCCGACGTGGCGATCCTGAGCGCGTCGCCGCCGGCGCTGGCCGCGGAGCCGCCGGTGGCCTCGGACGCGCGGCCGGACCCGCCCGCGGTGACGCCGCAGGGCGAGCTCGCTCCGCCCCGCGACGCCGGCGCTGCCCCGCCGGCGGATCCCGGGCGCCTGGGCGCGGGCGCGCGGGCGAAGGGACCTGGGGACGCCGGGCTCCCGCCCGCGCGGACGCGCCCGCAGGCCAATGCGCCGCAACAGACCGATCCGAGGGCGCGCCGCAAATGAGGGCTCCTGCGCGAGCCGCTGCTCCCCTCGGCGCGTTGCTCGCCGCGCTGTGGTCCACGCCGCTCTGCGCCCAGGACGCGAGCGCGGACGACGCGGACGCGCTCTTCGCCGAGGGGCGCGAGGCCATGGCGCGGGGGGATCCCGCGCTCGCCTGCGCCAAGCTCGAGGCCAGCCAGCGCATCGATCCCGGCGTCGGCACCCTGCTCAACCTGGCGGATTGCAAGGAGGCGCTCGGCGATCTCGTGGCGGCCTGGGAGCACGCGCGCCGCGCCGGGGCCGAGCTCGCCGCGCAGCGTGACGACCGGCTCGGGTTCGCGGAGCGGCGGCTCGCCGAGCTCGAGCGGCGGCTGCCCAGGCTCGTCGTCCGGCTCGCGCCGGGCGCGC
>CAYQYG010000582.1:0-4841 GCA_964421485.1 uncultured Polyangiaceae bacterium
CCCGGAGCGCGCCCCCGAGCCCGCGCCCCCGCCCGCCCCCGCGCCCCGCGACGAGCCCGCCGCGAGCCCGGATCGCGGCCAGATCGCCGCGGTCCCTCTGCCCGGCTCCCCCGGCGCGGCGCCCCCCTCGCCCGACGCGCCGGCCGCGGACGGCGCGATCCTCGGCGGCGGATCGCCGGGCGACGTCGCGGCCGCGGAGCGGATCAGCCGCCTGCGCGAGGAGCGCGCGATGCTCGAGGAGGCGCGCGACGCGCTCCGCCGCGGCGATCCCGCCGGCGCGCTCGCGAAGCTGGAGCAAGCCCTGACCCGCTTCCCCGGCGGCGTGCTCGTCCAGGAGCGCGAGGCGCTCGCGATCGAGGCGCTCTACCGCGGCGGCCAGCGCGCGGCCGCCTCGGCGCGCGCGGCCGCGTTCCTCCGCGCCTACCCCCTGAGCCCCCACGCCGCGCGGATCCAGTCGTTTGCCCAGTGACGATTCTGAAATGGCGCCCGGCGCCTCCCGCCACCCACGCCGCAACGTGACCGTATGGCCTCCCGGCGGCGAGAGAGCGGCGCCGGGCCCAACAGGTCCAGGCGCAGGAGCACACCCATGAAATTCTGGCTTTCGAGGACGAGGGGGGCGGTTCTGATCGGCGCGTTCGCGCTGGCGGCGTGCCACGACAGCTCGAACGTCGGCGGCGCCGCCGTTGCCGTCGGCGGCGGTCCCGGCAACGGCGGCAGCTTGTTCCAAGGGACGATCCCGGCTCCGGTGGGCGCGGGGAACGACACGGTGATCCACGACGACCTCAACGGCGACGGAGTCCAGGACCTCGTCGTGGCCAATCGGATCGGGCGGTTCGTCAGCGTGCTGCTCGGCGCGGGGGACGGGACGTTCCAGGAGGTGGATCGGTACCTCAGCACCGCGCACTTGTTCTCGGGGGGCCTGGCCACGGGCGATTTCAACTCCGACGGGGTGCGGGATGTCGTGTCCACCGACGGGCAATTCCTCGGGGTAGGCGCGGTGCTGCTCGGGCACGGCGACGGGACCCTGGAGCCGCCGGCGAGCTATAACCCGGCGGCCAAGCGCCCCGGCGGGATCGCGGTCGCGGACATGACCGGGGACGGCGTGGAGGATCTCGTGATCGCGGGCGGCTACCACAGCCTCGCCGTGATCGTGGGCAACGGCGATGGGACGTTCGGAAGCGTGCTTCCCACGACCGTGCCCGACTCGGAGTTTGCGTTCGGGGTGGCGGTCGGCGATCTCGACGGGGATGGAGCGATGGATGTCGTCACGACCGACATCTGGTCACCTCAGGTCCACGTCTTCAGGGGGCACGGCGACGGCACCCTGACGCACGTCCAGAAGCTCACCGCCCCCGCCACGGAGGTCGTGAAGCTCGGATACCTGGACGGCGACGCGGCCCTCGATCTGGTCCTGGGCGCGTCTGACGGCTATCTGCCTTTGCTCCAGGTCGGGATCAATCAAGGGAACGGGACGTTCGGGCCGCTGACGTCCTACCAGGTCGGCACCAGGCCGGGCCGGCTGGAGCTGTCGGACCTGAACGCGGATGGTGCGGTCGACGTCGTGGTGTCCGACCAATTGGGCTCCGACGTGGCGGTGCTGCTCAATGACGGGAGCGGCGCGCTCCAGGGCGCGGTCTCCTATCCGGCAGGGAGATTCCCGTCCGGGCTCACGATCGCCGACCTGAACGGGGATGATCGGCTCGATCTGGCGGTCGGCAATGGCGGGCCGGGGCTGTCCACCCTCATGGGGAATGGCGATGGGACGTTCCAGCCCCCCGAGGGGATGGTGTTCGGCGCAGGCGCGAGCGCCCTCCTGGTCACGGACCTGGACGGCGACGGCGGCCAGGATCTCGTGTTCGGCAACTACGGCAGCGCGTCGATCAGCGTCGCGCGCGCGGCGGGAGGCGGGCTGTTCCATCCGGGCGAGGTCTTCCCGCTGGGCGACGATCCCCTGCGCATCGCGCGCGCCAGGCTCGATGCGGACCCGTACTTGGACATCGCGGTGGCGACCGATTGCAACAAGCTCTGCAAGGGCTTCGAGATTCTCACCGGACAGGCAGACGGGGCGTTTCTGCCAGGCGGTGACGCCGGACGGGCCGAGAGCCTCGCCGCCGGCGATCTGAACGGCGACGGCATGACGGATTTCGCCGTGACGCGACCGGCCATGGACTATGCGGCGGTGTTCCTGGCGAGCGGGGGCGGGGCGTTCTGGATGTTCTCCGAGGAGCCGCTGCCATGGATCGCCGATGCGGTCGCGATCAACGATTTCGACAACGACGGGGTGCTCGATATCGTCGCCGCCAGCGACACCTACGCCGGCGTGATGCGCGGCCTCGGGGACGGGACGTTCGAGAGCACGGGGGAGGCTGTGACGATGCCCGACCTGACCGGCGAGATGGTGACCGGCGACCTCGACAACGACGGCAACGCGGATTTCGTGACCCTGTCCCGGCAGTTCGATTTCGTGACCCTGATGTTCGGCGCGGGCGACGGGGTGACGTTCACGCCCTTCATGCGCGACCTGGGCACGGCGAACACCTCGTCGCTGCTGATGGCAGACCTGAACGCTGACAGCTGGGAGGACCTGGCGTTCATCATGAACGAGAACGTGGCGGTCCTGTGGAACGAGGGCGGCTCCTTCGCCGGGGAACTGCAGCTCTTCACTCCTGCGGGATCTCGGCCCTCCTCGATCGCGGTGGCCGACGTGGACGACGACCAGCGGCCCGACCTCGTGGTGACGGACATCGCGAGCAATGACGTGACCGTTCTCTCGAACGTGATGCCTTGACATGAGTCCCGGCGACGAGCGCGCGGCGCCGGGCCCAGCAGGTTCAAGCACGGGGAGCGCACCGATGAGAGCCTGGTCTTCGAGGACGAGCGCGGGGGTTCTGATCGGCGCGTTCGCGCTCGCGGCATGCCAGGGCAGCTCGAACGTCGGCGGCGCCCCCGGCGGCGGCACCGGCGGCACCGGCGGCGCCGGCGGCGCCGGCGGGGAGGCGCCGCTCCGGAAGGCCGACAAGGTCGACATCCTGTTCGCCATCGACAACTCGGGATCCATGGCCGACAAGCAGGCGGTCCTCGCGCTGGCGCTGTCGGATCTGGTGCTGGCGCTCGTGAACCCGCCCTGCCTGGATCAGGACGACCAGCTCGCGCCAGAGCAGCCGGCGAGCGCCGCCGAGCCCTGCCTTTCGGGGTATTCGCGCCAGTACGCGCCGGTCGAGGACATCCACCTCGGCGTCATCAGCTCGAGCCTCGGCGCCTACGGAGCCGACGCCTGCAGCGTGTCCGCGCCGGAGGTGACGAACAACGACCATGGCCACCTGCTCGCGCGCACCGCGCCGGGCGGCGCGACGATCCCGACCTACGAGGGCAAGGGCTTCCTCGCGTGGGATCCGGGCGCCAGGTACAGCCCGCCCGGCGACTCGGATCCGGTCGCGATGGTCACCACGTTCAAGGAGATGGTGCTCGGCGTCGGCCAGATCGGCTGCGGGTACGAGGCGCAGCTCGAGAGCTGGTACCGCTTCCTCGCCGATCCGGAGCCCTACGCGACGATCTCGGCGCAGAACGGCGAGGCGACGCCGCAGGGGATCGACGACGTGCTGCTCCAGCAGCGCGCGGATTTCCTCCGCCCGGACTCGATGCTCGCGATCATCATGCTGAGCGACGAGAACGACTGCTCGATCCGGGAGGAGGGGCAATACTTCTACGCGGCCCAGCAGAACGCCGGGGCCGGGAAGTTCCACCTGCCGCGGCCCCGGTCCGAGTGCGCGACGGACCCGAACGACCCGTGCTGCCTGTCGTGCGGGCAGACCAAGCCGGCGGAGTGCCCCGACGATCCCACCTGCTTCAATCCGGACGGCAGCATCGCGGTGCTCAGCGACATCGAGGATTCGACAGGCCTCCGCTGCTATGACCAGAAGCGGCGCTTCGGGATCGATTTCCTCTACCCGATCGGCAGGTACGTGCAGGCGCTCACCTCCTCGACGGTCACGAACCGCGCCGGGGAGCTCATCCCGAACCCGATCTTCTCGGACCTGAACCCGGACGACGCGAACACGACGATCCGGGATCCGGGGCTCGTGGTGCTCACCGCGATCGTGGGCGTGCCGTGGCAGGACCTCGCGCGGGATCCGGCGAACCTCGCGCTCGGGCTCAAGAGCGCGGCGGAGCTCGAGGCGTCCGGGGCGTGGGACGTGATCCTCGGCGATCCGGCCAGCTACGTGCCGCCTGGGGACCCGTTCATGATCGAGTCACCCGATCCGCGCTCGGGGCCGAACCCGATCACGGGGGATTCGATCTCGCCGCCGGGGTCGGCGAGCAACGCGATCAACGGGAGCGAGTACACGAACGCGGAGCGGAAGGAGCTGCAATACGCGTGCGCCTTCACGCTGCTCCAGCCGCGTGATTGCAGCGTGCCGGGCACGTTGGCGTGTGAATGCGAGCCGGGCACGGACAACCCGCTCTGCGCGCCGAACCCGGACGACGGCGGGGAGAGCACGCTCCAGGTGCGCGCCAAGGCCCACCCGGGGCTCCGGCACCTCAGCGTGCTCAAGGGGATCGGCGGCCAGGGCGTGGCGGCCTCGATCTGCCCCGCCCAGGTCACGGATCCGGCGAGCGGCGACTTCGCGTACCGGCCCGCGATCCGCACGCTGCTGGAGCGGATGGCGACCCGCCTCTAGCTCTACTCTCTTGCGAAGCACGAGGAGCGCACCGATGAGAGCCTGGTCTTCGAGGATGAGCGCGGGGGTTCTGATCGGCGCGTTCGCGCTCGCGGCGTGCCAGGGCAGCTCGAACGTCGGCGGCGCCCCAGGCGGCGGCGCCGGCGGCGCCGGCGGCGCCGG
>CAYQYG010000583.1:0-4821 GCA_964421485.1 uncultured Polyangiaceae bacterium
GGATTCGATCCGGCGATTGCACCATCCAGGCGCGCAGAGCGTGCAGCATGATAACCTCCCTCTCGGTCGACGGGCGCACGCTAGCCGGCCGAAACAGGCGATGGCAAGGGTCAACTACCGGGCGCGGCGCGGCTCCCATGCCGGAGATCCGTCGTTCACCGGGGCGATCCCGACCGGTCGGGATCGGAGGAGCGTAGGACCTGGCCGCGACGAGGCGCAAGAGGATCGTGGCGGGTCGCGACGGCGGCGCGGCCTCCGCCGGCCCCTGCGCGCCCTGCAGGCATCCTCTTCTACTGAGGTTCTACTGAGGAAAATCGAGCGTGGAGGCGCTCACGCCGTCCTCGCCGGCGCTGCCGGGCACGGCGTCATTACCGCCGGGGCCGCCCTTGCCGGGCGCGCCGGTGGTGATCGGAACACCTTCACCGCCGATGAGCTGGCCGGCGAAGTGTGCGATCCTGATGGACGGTCCGCCGAGGCCCCCGCCGGCGTATCCGCCGTTGCCTCCCCGCCCGCCCCACCCGCCCGCGCATCCACTATGGGAGCCGCCCACGCTCGCACCGCCGATGCCCGGAGCTCCCTCGGCGCCGCCGAGCTGGGCAAGCCCTCCGGCGCCGCCGTCGCCCCCGTCGCCTGTCTCGATCGACGTGGCCGAGATCGTCACATCCCCGCTCAGCGTCAGGAGCCCGATGCTGGCGCCTCCATAACCGCCGCCCTTGCCTCCCCGGCCGCCGCATCCGCCGCCGCCGCCGGAGCCGCCGGACGCGCCGCCCTTCGGCGTACCGGGGCTCACGCCGCAATAAAGCGACCCGCCGCGCGAGCCGCCCCCGCCTCCGCCGCCCTGCCCGCGCTTGCCGTCGGTCCCGTCCTTCCCCGTCCTCCCCTGCCATCCCTCGTCGGTGATGCGCCCCGGCCACTGGGCGCCGGGGCCGTGGTCCCCGTCCGCGCCATTCAGGCCGTTTGCCCCGTTGAAGCATTGCACGCCGCCCGACTCCCCGGAGCCGCCGCACACTGCATGCGAGCGGCATGCTACACCCCCCCCGGCGCCCCCCGCAAGGCTCATGAGCCCTGGACATCGCTCATGGTTATCGCATTCCTGATGCCAGGCGCGAATTATCATCACCGGGAGAAAATAAGTGGCCGGAGCCACCCGGCCCCGCCGCGCGAAGGCCTCCTCCCCCGGGACGGCGCCTCCTGGACCGGCCGGCGAGATCTGCTCGTCGTCGCCGCACGAGGCGGCGAGCCCGGCGGCGCGGAGGGGGCGAGGGACGAGAGTGAGGAGGCGGGGGGCGCGGCCGTTGGTCATCCAGGACACGTCTCGGAGCTCGCGCGCGGGCTCAATCGAGCAATACGCGACGCGGCGCGCTGCCTTCAGCGCGCAGGTCGCGCTCGCGCCGCTCGTGGCGCGCGCCGCCGGCCGGGGCCGCGGTCGCCGTCAGGCGGGCCCGTGCGCACGGTGTCCGTTGAAGATCGACACGTCGGATTTGCCGATCGGGTCTCCGGCCACTAACCATTTCGCCGCGTGCACCAGCGCGCACTGGATTGGGGGTTTATTCATGAATCTGGGACACAAGACGCTCATTCCCGCCATGCTGTTGGTCGCGGCGTTCGCCGCTTGCGATGATGATGATGAGGAGACCACGCCGGGGACGACGACGACCACCACCACCACCACCACGACCACGACGACCGGGGCCGGCGGCGGCGGGAATACCGCCAGGGCGCAGATCGCCCACCTGTCGCCGGATGCGCCCCCCGTCGATTTCTGCGTGCGCTCGGGCGGCCAGGCGACGTTCCAGGGGCCGGTGCTGGAGGAGCAGCTCCAGGACACGGACGGGCTCGCCTACGGCGAGGTCACGAACTGGATCGATGTACCGGCCGAGACCTACACGCTCCGCTTCATCCTGCCCGGGGCCGACTGCACCGCGGCCGCGCCTGGGACCGCGGACGTGGAGAACATCGAGCTCGCGGGGGGGGGGCGGTACCTGATCGCCGCCCTCGGCGACGTCCAGCCGCAGAACGGCTCGAAGCCGCTCCAGATCAAGGCGTACGAGGTCCCGGACCAGCCCGCGCAGGGCAGCGCGAGGGTCCTCGCCATCAACGCGAGCCCCGACACGCAGAGCCTGGAGGTCGGCCGGGTCGACAACGGCGCGTACTCGGCCTTCTTCACCACCATCGGGTGGTCCGAGCTCGGCCGGTCCCAGGGGAACACCTGGTACGACACGAGCCCGGCCACGGACGCGACCCTCAGCGTGCGCGTCAACGGCGCCGAGCTGATCCAGGCGCCCGAGGTCGAGCTGGCGGGCGGCGGGATCACGTCGGTGTTCGTCACGGGTCACAGCGCCGACGCCACGCTCCAGGCGATCATCTGCACCGACACGGGCGAGGAGCAGGCCGGCCCGACCGCGAGCTGCAAGACGGTCATGGAGTGACGCGCGGCCCCGCGCCGCGGCGCGCTCGGCCGTCGCCGATCGCGCCGCGGGCGCGGCCTCTCTCTTCAGCGCTCGCTGCGCGCGCGGACCGCGACGGCGCCGCGCGCGGAGCCGTCGACGTTCTCGGCGTTGAGCAGCGACGCGGGCAGCGGGATGCGCGGCTGCAGGAAGATCTCGAGCGACAGCTCCGTCCGCCCGGCGTCGAGCGGCCTGAGCCGCCAGATCGCGTGCAGGTCCTCGACGTTGCCGTCGAGCTTCCTCATCTCGTGCGTCTCCACCCCGTCCGCGGTGACCGGCTTCCTCGCGTCGAGCCGGGCCCACATCTTCACGGCCCCGTGGAGCGCCGCGACCTCCATGTACACGTCGCGCCCGCCGCTCGGCGATCGCCCGATCACGCGGCACGTGGTGAAGTGCGGCATGAACTCCGGATAATGGGCGAAATCGAGGACCGCGGCGCGCACGCGCGCGAGCGGCGCGCGCACGACGAGCGTGGTGCGCCCGCGCACGAGCTTCGTCCCCGGGATCGGGATCGACTCCGTCCTCGGCGCGGCGCCGTCGCCGCGCTGGGCGACGTGCTCGGGAGGCTCCTCCGCGCGGGCGGCGGCCCCGCCGAGCAGGGCCGCGATCGCCGCCGCGATCGAGATGCCGCGCGCGGGCGAGCGGCGATGAAATCGAGCTCTGTGGATCACGGGAACCCCCTCCCTCCGGCGACTTCGTGATCGTGTGCAATCGATTCCCCTGCCGCGCGGGGCATTCCCCGCGCGAGCGGCGAGGCCGTGGCCGCCGGGCGCCCCGCACAGAGAGCGCCTGCCAGCCGCGTGCCGCGCGGATCGCGCTCTTTCTCCGGCCCTGCTCGCAAGTCCAGCAGGGCAGCCTTTTTCTGGCCTTCCCGGTTCGCCCGGCTAGAGTGACCTCGCCGTGCCGTACGCCCGATTCCGCCCCCTCGCCGCGCCGCTCGCCTGCTTCGCGCTCGCGGCCGCCGCGGCGCTCTCGCCCGTCCCGGCGTCCGCCGCCTCGCCGTTCCTGGTCGTCCCGGATCCCGCGACGGCCGAGGCCTCGCCCGCGTACCGCTACGCGAACATGACGAACGAGGAGGCGCTGGCCGAGCTCGATCGCCGGCAGATCCTCTACACGAAGCTCGACGCGGTCCCCGGCGTGCGCGCCCCGGTGCGCCTGACCGGCCGGCTGCACGGGGTGTACGTCCACTCGTCGCTGCCGCCGGACGAGCGCGTCACGAGCATGTTCGAGATCCTCGACGCCCGCCTGGCGCTCGCGCTCGATGATTTCGCGGCCGTGCTCGAGCGCCACGACATCGAGGAGGTGGTGCATTACACGATGTACCGCCCCAACGTGCCCGCCCCCCGCGAGGGCGACGCCGGCGATCACGATCACGGCGTCGCCGCGAAGGGCGCCGCGCCCGGCAAGCGCGCCGCGGGGCCCGAGGCGAAGCCCGAGGCAACGGCTGGCAAGCGCGCCGCGGGGCCCGAGGCGAAGCCCGAGGCAATGGCCGGCAAGCGCGCCGCGGAGCCCGAGGCGAAGCCCGAGGCAATGGCCGGCAAGCGCGCCGCGGGGCCCGAGGCGAAGCCCGAGGCAATGGGCGGCAAGCGCGCCGCGGGGCCCGAGGCGAAGCCCGAGGCGACGGCCGGCAAGCGCGCCGCGGGGCCCGAGGCGAAGCCCGAGGCGACGGCCGGCAAGCGCGTCGCGGAGGCTGGATCGAAGCCTGCCGCCCGCAAGCGCGCCGCGGCGGCGAAGCCGGCCCCGTCGCTCGGGAAGAAGGGCGCCAGGGACGGCGCCAAGGCCCACGGCGGATCACGGCCCGAGGGCCTGAAGCAGAAGGACGGCCCCGTCGCGCCCAAGGCGCACGGAGAGGCGGCCGCGGAGCCCGCGGTCGCGCGGCCCGCGCGCGGCGCGGCCACGGACGACGCGGCGGCCCGGCCCGCGGCGAAGGCCGCCCCCAGGCTCGGCAAGTGGGCGCCCCCGGGCACGCGCCACCCGGCCGGGCTGGCCATCGACGTCGCCGCGCTCAAGAAGCGCGACGGCTCCTGGATCAGCGTCGCGCGCCATTTCGACGGCCACATCGGCGAGCGCACCTGCGGCGAGGGCGCGCGCGTGCCCGGCGCGCCCGAGGCCCGCGAGCTCCGCTCGATCGTGTGTGAATCCATGGACCTCGGCGTGTTCACGTACGTGCTCACCCCCAATTACAACGCCGCGCACGCCGACCATTACCACATGGAGATCAAGCCCGGCGTCCGCTGGTTCCTGGTCCACTGAATCATGCGCGGGCGCCTCGCGCTGCTCGCCGGCCTGCTCGGCTGCGCCGCCTGCGCCGCATGCCGCGGCGGCTCCGGCGGCGCGGACGCGGGCGGCGCGGCGAGCGCCTCCGCCGCCCCCT
>CAYQYG010000584.1:0-4724 GCA_964421485.1 uncultured Polyangiaceae bacterium
GAATCGTCGGTCGCGCGCCCTCGAAATACGGGAGTATTCCTCGGTCGCGCTCCCTGGCTTCGGGGCGCTCGCGACGGTTTGCCGACACGCCCTAGTTGGATCGGGCGGGGGGGTCGCGGAGGTAGGCGATCGTGCGGATGGTGTCGACGATGCGCTCGCGATCTTCGGGGGTGAGGCTGACGAAGCGGATGCCCATGCCGGGGTTCGGGGTCTGGCGGAGCACGTGGGGCTCGTTGACCCACTGGACCGTGCCCTTGAGGACGTACGAGCCGAGCGCGCCGGGGGGAGAGAAACGGAGCGTGAGGCGCGTGCCTACCGAGAGGGGATTCGTGGTCTGCACGAAGATGCCCATCTCGGAGATGTTCGTGATCGACGCGTAGAGGAACGTGTCCTCGGTCTCGCAGTCGACGAGCCAGGTGACCTCGACGCGCTCCGAGGAACGGCGGTCGACCGAGTCCGTCGCGGCGTCCGGGCCATCGGCGCGCGCATCGAGAGAAGCGCCGCACGGATCAGGTGGTTGGCTGGAGTCCCCGTGGTTCAACTTCATGCTCCTAGGCCCAGCGTGTTTCTCCGCCTAACCCTATTCCGCACGCGCGTCGAGGGAGCACCTTCGATGCTCGATGCGCATGCGATGGCATGCCCACCGCCGCGGTCGCGATGGTGCTTCAGCGGACACGGAGCGGGCCGGCGATGACACGGTTGTCCTGCTCCGTGCCGCTCGTCACACGGAAGCGCGCGTCGCCGCTGTAAAAGCCGACGTAGACCGTGTAGTCGCCGGGCGTGAAGTTGGGTTCGAGCTGGAGCAGGTGATCGTCTACGACAATGTCGCCGGGCTGCCAGAGGCTCATCGGGTAGCGGCCCTCCAGCACCGCGTGATCACCGTTGTAGCGGCGCTGGAAGCCGTCGATGTGGATGAACATCTTCCAGTTGCCGGCGATCGGGCGGCGAACACGGAAATAGGTTCGCAGGTGGTAGATCGTCTGCGGGACCACGCTGGGTAGGGGCTTGCCGGACGCGTCGGTCACCTCCCAGCCGAGGAGCTCCAGCTGGTCCTCGAACATCGCTTGCACGGGGTGCGAGAGCTGCGGGGCTTCGTCGAGCACGATGGAGGCGATCCAGCTCTCGTTGCGGGCGTCGCCGAGCTGGTTCGAGGCGAGCAGGATCTGGCTCGAGCGACCGTCCAGGACCGGGAGGTTGTGGCGGGTCTTCTTGCGGTAGAGGCTGTTCAGCTTGGGGAGGTCGTCGGCCTTCACGATGAGCCAGCGGCGGACGCCGGGGGGCGTGGGGGCCGCGGGGCCGGCGGGATCGCCGGGGTACTCCTGCTCGGTCAGCCACATGAACGCGCGGCCGACGTCGGGGAACGAGTGGACCTCGCCGCCGTGGTAGTAGGCCGCGGCGCGGCCGCGGATGCCGAGCACGGCGAGCGGCTCGCCGGAGCGGCGGAGGCGGGCGTAGGACTCGAAGACCTCCTTGGGGGAGAGCTGCGCGGCGAGCGCGGGGTAGTACCAGAAGCTCAGGATCGAGCCGGCGAGCAGGCCGGCGGCGAGCGTGGCGGCGGCGCGGGGGACGCGCGCGCGATCGAAGACGACACAGAGGCCGTCGCGGATCGCGACGAGGAGCGCCGGGGTGACCGCCGCCGCGATCGGGAGCGCCCACCAGGCGTTGACGCCGGCGTCGGCGACGTTCTTCGGGAGGCGGCCGACGGCGGTCCAGCCGGCGAGGCGGCCGACGAAGATCATCGCGCCCAGGCCGACGAGCGCGGCCTCCACGACGATGAGCGCGAAGACGAGATTGCCGCTCCACACGCGCGAGAGCGCGAGCGCGGCGGCCTGGTACCCGGCGGCGCGGCGGCGCGCCCAGGCGACGAGGTCGCGATCGACGTCGCGAGGCTGCGCCTCGAACCAGGAGGCGGCGACGAGCGCCGCGAAGGCGGCGAAGACGACGGCCATGGCCGTGGCGGCCTCGCGCTCGAAGCTCTTCGGGAAGACGGCCTTCTCCACGGAGAAGACGCTGAGCGCCTTGTCGGGCGCGAGGATGAAATCGCGGTAGAGGACGACGCCGAGCAGGGCGCAGCCGAGCGCGACGGCCGGGGACGCGGGGGCGCCGCGCTCGAGGTCGCGGATCGCGAGCGCGAGGGCCGCGGCGAGCAGCGCCGGGCCGCTCCAGGGGAGGGCGCCGGCGCGCGGGGCGAGCAAGGCGAACGCCGCATAGGCGAAGGCCGCGGTGACCAGGAGCGCGACGCGGAGGCCGGTCTCGCGGGCCTGCGCCTCGCCGCGGACGCCCGCAGGCGCGCGGAGGAGCCTCCCGATCGCGAAGGGCAGGAGCGCGCTCCACGGGAAGAGCGCGTGGCCGAGCTGGCGGATGGTGAGGTCGAAGGTGGACTCGACCGGCGGCTTCTTGAGGAGCGCCACGCCGAGCCCGCGCGCGAGCGGATCGGCCGCCGCCGTGTGGGAGAGGAGGTGGACGCCCTTCGCCGCCGCGGCGAGGCCGATCACGAGCGCGACCGCGCCGGCGACGTCCGCGAGGCCGAGGCCGGGTGAGCCGGCTTCGCCCTCCTTCGCCGGCTCCGGGCCCGCGGAGAGGCGCAGCACGAGCCACGCGACGCCGACGCCGAGCGCGGGCGCGGCGACGCCGATGATCAGGCCGCGGCTCAGGTACCCGGCGGCGAGCCCGAGGGCGCCGACGGCGGCCCAGGCGGCGCGCGCGCGCCCTGCGTCGAGCATCGCGCCCGCGAGCCCCGAGAAGGCCATGGCGAGCGCGGCCATCGTGACGATGTCGCCGAGCATCGTGCGGGCCTGCATGACGTAGAGCGGCATCGTGACGAGCGCGATCGCCGCGTAGACGCCGGCCTTGCGATCGACGAGGCGCGAGACGAGCTCGTGGATCACGAGCACGCCCGCGAGGCCCCAGAGCGCGAGCGGCAGGCGGCCGGTCCAGTCGTGCAGGCCGAAGGCGCGGAAGCCGAGCGCCATCGAGGTGAAGCTGAGCTCGCCCATGCGCAGATCGGTCAGCGTCGGCATGGAGTTGAGCGCGCCCGGCAGCTCGAGGCCGCGCGCGCCGAAGGCGTGGATCGCGATCCGGCGCGCGAGGTCGGCCGTGTCGAGCTCGTACGGATCCCAGATCCCGCTGCGCGAGAGGTACGGGAAGAGCACGACGGCGGCGAGCACGACGGCGGCGATCCGCCCGGACGCCGCCTCCATGGCCCACGACCAGGCGCCGCGCCGAGCGGGGCGGACGCGGTCAACTCCGGCGGGGGTCGGGGCTCCGCGCTCGCGGTCGCGTCGTTCGGCGCTTGCCATGCGGGGGCGTCCCCTTTACCGCCTCCGCGCGCGCGAGGCCACGGATCGCAGGGAAGCGTTTGTGGCCACCGGCGCTGTCTGCTATCGCGCGCCCGTGGAAAAAGGCCGCCCCGCTAGCTCACGATCGCGCCGGCCGGCGCGGGCCGCAGCCCCGCCGGCAGGCAAACCGCCGGAGCCCCCGGCCGCCGGCAAGCCCGCCCGCCCCGCGGCGAACGAGCCCCGCCGCGCCCGCGAGGCCGAGGCCGGCGGCCGAGAGAGAGCGCGCGCAGGCAAGCGCACAGCTCCGGGACCGCGCACGGCTCCGGGACCGCGCACGGCTCCGGGACCGCGCACGGCTGCGGATCCGGCTGCAGGCGCGCGCGCGGCCGCGAAGCCGGCTGCGCGCCCGAAGCCCGAAGCGCGGCCGGTGGCCGCCGAGGGCCCGCAGCGCGCCGGGCGGGTCGCGCTGCTCGGGCGGCCCAACGTGGGGAAGTCGACGCTGCTCAACGCGGCGCTCGGGCACCCGCTCGCGATCGTCTCGCCGACGCCGCAGACCACGCGGGACGCGATCCTCGGCATCGTGCACCACGGGTCCGCGGAGCTCGCGCTGCTCGACACGCCGGGGCTCCACCGGCCGCGGACCGAGCTCGGGCGCGTCATGAACGAGGCCGCGCGCGAGGCCGCGAGGAGCGCGGACGTCGTCGTGCTCGTCGTCGAGGTGAGCCCCGCGCCGGGCAAGGGCCGAGGCGAGGAGCCACCGGCGCTCGCGCCGCATCCGGGCGACGTGACGCTGCTGGCCGACCTCGGCCCCGCGCCCGTCGTGCTCGTCGTGAACAAGGTCGACCGCGTCCGGGACAAGAAGCGGATCCTGCCTCTGCTCGAGGCGTACTCGAAGCTGCGCGACTTCGCGTCGATCGTGCCCATCTCGGCCCTCCGCGAGAACGGCGTCGCGCTCGTGCTCGACGAGGTCGCGCGCCTCTGCCCCGAGCGGCCCTGGGAGCACGCGCCCGACGAGCTCACCGACCGGCCGACGCGCTTCTTCGCCGCCGAGTACGTGCGCGAGCAGATCCTCCGCGCCACCGAGGCCGAGGTGCCCCACGCCTGCGCGGTGCAGATCGATCGGTTCGTCGAGCCCGCCGGCGGCGGGACGGTGCACATCGACGCGACCATCCACGTCGAGCGGCCGGGCCAGAAGAAGATCCTCATCGGCACCGGCGCCGAGCAGCTCAAGCGGATCGGCACGCAGGCGCGGCTCCGCATCGAGGAGCTGCTCGGACGGCAGGTGAACCTCAAGCTCTGGGTCCGGGTCACCCCCGAGTGGCGCGCGTCGACGGAGCACCTCGAGCAGCTCGGCTACGCCGCGAAGCGGGGGGCGACGTGAGCGGCAAGCCGCAGCGAGGCGCGGCCGGCGCGCCGCGCAAGCCCGCGCGCAAGCCCGCGCCGAAG
>CAYQYG010000585.1:0-4714 GCA_964421485.1 uncultured Polyangiaceae bacterium
GCCGCCGCCCGGCGCCGCGCCGGCTGCGCCGGGCCGCAAGCAGGCGCCGCCGCCGCCGCCGCCCACGCCCGCGCAGCTCGCCGCGCTCGCCGAGCTCGAGAAGGAGGCGCGGGCCTACGAGACCGCCGCCCGCGACTACCGCGGCGCGATCACCCGCATCGTCCAGCACCACTACGAGGACCGGCGCCGCCGCATCCTCTCCGCGCTCGACGCCGAGATCGCCACGGAGAAGAAGGGCCTCCGCGACGCGCGCGAGGAGGCGATCCGCAGGCTCGAGGCCTTCGTGCAGCGCTACAGCGGCCCGAACGCGCACCCCGAGAACACACCCGACGCGATGTTCCGCCTCGCCGCGCTCTACGAGGAGCGCGCCCGCACCGACACCGACATCAGCGACGACCTCGCCGCCACGCTGCTCCCCGCGATCGCGCTCTACAAGCGCGTGATCAAGGAGTTCCCGAGCTACCGCGAGCTCGCCGGCATCTACTACTACCTGGGCCACGCGCTGAACGACTCGGCCCGCTTCCCCGAGGCGCAGCAGGTCTGGCGCTCGCTCGTCTGCCACAACAAGTACCCCTACCCGGTCCCGCCCGATCCCAAGGACGGGACGCGCGACTCCATCGGCAAGCTCCCGCAGGACCACGACGCCGACTACTGGACCGGCTGGGAGGCGCGGCACCCGACGCCGATCGGCATGCGCGAGAAGAAGCCCGCGTTCGGCTCCAAGAAGAAGGAGGCCGAGCAGGCCGACGTCTACGAGACCGCGGACGAGCTCTCGTTCACGAACCCGTTCCCCGACGACTGCCAGCCGATCCCGCAGAAGACCGCGCCCGGCGCCGAGCCGCGGTACATCGCCGAGATCTGGTGGCAGATCGGCGACTACTACTTCAACGAGCTCGACCGCAACGGCGGCCCCTTCAACTACAACCGCGCCGAGGCCGGCTACCAGCACTCGCTCAAGTACAAGAAGCCCCCCGTCCACGGCGTCGCGATGTACAAGCTCGCCTGGACCTACTTCAAGCAGCAGCGCTACGAGACCTCGGTCCGCCAGTTCATCGAGCTGCTCCGCTACACCGACGAGCAGGAGAAGCTCACCGGCGATCCCGGCGCCGACTTCCGGACCGAGGCCTACACGTACATCGCCGGCTCGCTGACCTACCTCGACTTCACCGGCCCCGGCGCCGACGAGCCGTACGTCCCCCGCAACGACGTGCTCGACACCGAGACGGACCCGCGCATCGCCGAGCAGAAGATGCGGATCGCGATCGAGCGCGTGCAGGATCCGAAGCTCATCCCGCAGGACCAGAAGTGGTCGGTCGAGATCTACAAGGCGCTGATGCAGGAGTTCAAGGAGCTGAACCAGTTCCGGAACACGGTCGAGATGGGCGAGCTCATCCTGCAGAAGTGGCCGATGCACCGCGACGCGCCCGTCGTGCAGAACCAGATCGCGGACATCTACGACATGCTCACGTCGCAGTCGCGCGAGGGCACGGCCGAGCGCGCGCAGAACTCCGCGAGGGCGCTCGAGGCGCGCACGAAGCTCGCGCAGTACGTCGGCACGACCCCGTGGGTCGAGGCCAACAAGGACGACCCGGAGGCGATCCAGACGGCCGAGCGCCTGGTCCGCGGCGGCCTCCGGCGCGCGGCGGCCGATCACACGAACGCGGGCAGCGCGCTCGTGCAGCAGGCGCTCTCCATCGGCGACAAGGAGTCGCGCGATCCGGTCTTCGAGCGCGCGCTGAGCGAGTACCGGCTCGCGGCGCAGGGCTGGGCCGGCTACCTGAGCCAGGACGAGAACGCGCCCGACGCGTACGAGAGCCGCTACTGGCTGGCCGACGCGTACCACATGATCGTGGTCATCGAGGTCGCGATGGATCAGACCCCCGGCCCGAACGAGCTCGAGGCGGCGCGGCGGTCGGCGATCGCGGTGCGCGACTCGAACGAGGACGACAAGTACCTCCAGCAGGCCGCGTACATGGTCGTCGACACCGCGCACCAGGCCCTGCTCGATCAGAACAAGCTCTACAAGCGCAGCGCCGGCGCCGAGGGGATCGAGCCCCGCGAGAAGCTCAAGATCGAGGGCGAGGGCGACCAGCAGAGGGTCGTGGCCGAGCCGGTGCCCAAGCCCGTGCTCGACTCGATCGCCGCGCGCGACGAGTACATCCAGCGCGTCCCGCCCGCGCTCGACGCGCCGAAGAACCTCGACCTGTACGCGTTCCAGGCGGCCGACTACTACTTCCTCTACGGCCAGTTCGCCGAGGCGCGGAGGCGCTTCGAGCCGATCTACAACGAGCAGTGCGGCAAGACCGAGTTCGGCTACAAGGCGTGGGAGAAGCTCACGACGATGTCGAACCTCGAGAACAACGTCGAGCAGAGCCGCAAGCTCGCCGAGGCGGCGCTCACGCGGAGCTGCGCCGTGAGCGACGAGCAGAAGGTCAAGGAGGGCGAGCTCGCGCGGCCGACGATCTCCCGCGGCTACTACATCGACGCGGCCAAGGCCTTCGAAAAGGCCGAGAAGATGCCGGACGGCCCCGAGCGGATCAAGGCGTGGCGCGAGGCGGCCGCGCTCTACAAGGTCGCGCTCGAGAAGGCCCCCGCGCGCGACGAGGCGCCCGAGGCCGCGATGAACGGCGCCTACTGCTACAAGCAGGTCGGCGACTACGACCAGGCGATCGACATGTACTCCCTGTTCATCAAGGAGTACGGCAACGAGGAGAACCTGACGAAGCTCGAGAAGGGCGACCAGGACGCGAAGCCGCCGAAGGCGCCGGATACGAAGCGCTACGGCGAGCGCGTGAAATACCTGAAGCAGGCCTACGACGCGCTCTCGGCCGCCTACGTGCTGTTCTTCAACTACCGCACCGCCGCCGAGACGTACGACACCATCGCGAAGAACGGCCGCTTCGAGAAGCCGGCGCGCCGCGACGCGGCGAGGAACGCGGTGCTCCTCTACGCGAACGTGGGCGACCGCGACAAGATGATCGGCGCGCGCGGGACCTTCATGGGCCTCGAGCCGCCCGCAGAGCAGAAGGCGGACATCGACTTCCTGGTCGCCTCCGCGGACCTCAAGACCTGGGACGAGCGCGGCCTCGACGAGGGGCCGAACCGCGCCGCGCGCATGAAGGCGCTCGCGGCGATGCAGGGCTACTACTCGGCGAACAAGACGAACCCCGCCGCGAGCGCCTACGTCGTGCAGGCCGCCTACCACGCGGCGAAGCTGATGCAGGCCGGCCGCGATCCGAAGGCGCGCGACTGGTGCAAGAACACCATGACCGCCTTCACCTCGTACCGCGGCACCGACAGCAAGGCCGCCGGCTCGATCCAGGCTGACATGGCCGCCGAGTGCGCCTACTCGGCCATCGACGAGCGCATCAAGGCCGAGTTCGACTACGACACCGGCCACCACCGGTACGAGGGCGTGATCGACAAGGTCAAGAAGGCCTTCGAGACCGACGTCGCCAAGGCGAACGAGAAGTACTGGAAGCAGCTGCAGGAGGTCATCACGACCTACGAGTCGCGGCCGTGGTCCGTGGCCGCGCGTGCGCGGCAAGGATCGCTCTACGACTCCTGCCGGACCGGCCTCTACAACGCGCGCCCGCCGGGCCTCAAGCTCTACACCGACAAGGAGGAGAAGCTGCTCAAGCTCGCCGAGACGAGCGATCGCGACGACCTCATCGAGACCGCCGACGCGCTCCGCCAGAACCGGCGCGAGCAGTGGCGCGCGGCGCGCGAGCGCATGCTGACCGACGCCGACAAGGCGATGATCAAGTTCTACGCCGAGGCCGTGATCTGGGCGCGCGCGTGGAAGGTGCGGAACCCGGCCGTGGACCTCGCGATCCAGCGGCTCGCGTTCTTCACCGACATCCTCGGCGACGCCAAGATCCGCGAGTGGAGCCAGGGCATCGCCGACCCCGAGACGAAGACCGGCTTCGAGTACAAGGACGGCTTCTTCCTCCGCACCCGCCCGGGGCTGTCGCCGACGCTCCAGCCCGACGGACTCCCTGCCCCGCTCCCGGTCATCCCATGAAGCGCCGCACCCCGATCACCCTGGCCGCGGCGCTCGTCGCGGCCCTCGCCCCGCTCGCCGCGGTCTCCTGCGGCGACGACCCCAAGCCGCCGCCGAAGACGGCTCCGCGCCCCGTCATGGGGGGCATGAACCCGACGCCCGGGCAGCCCCAGTACGGCATGAGCGACACGCCGAGCTCGATGCGCCCCTACGAGGTGCCCGCGCAGGCGCCGCGCCCCGCGATGAACGCGCAGGCCGCGACGATCTACCAGGGCGCGCTGCAGGCCTTCGCCGGCGGCGACCTCGTCAACGCGCGCACGCTCTTCCAGCAGGCCACGCAGGCCGATCCGACGGCGCATCAGGCGTTCTACTCGCTCGGCGTCGTGCAGGAGCGGCTCAAGGACCAGGGCGCCGGCGCGAGCTACCGCCAGGCGTTCACGCTGGTGCCCGACTACGAGCCGGCGATCGTCGCGTACGCGATGCTGCTCGCGAGGAAGGGCCAGCTCGGCGAGGCCGAGCGCGTGCTCACGGAGAAGCGCGGCCAGATGCCCAAGTCGGCTGCGGTCGCGGCGACGCTCGCGGAGATCAAGTCGCTCCAGAAGGACACCGGCTCGGCCCAGCGGATCGCGCAGGAGGCGCTGAAGCTCAACCCGGACTACCGGCCCGCGATGGTGATCATCGCGCGCGATCACTACCGCAGCCGCCGCCTCG
>CAYQYG010000586.1:0-4701 GCA_964421485.1 uncultured Polyangiaceae bacterium
GATCTCGCCCGAGCCGCTCCCTGCGCCGCCGCCCGAGCCGCTCCCTGCGCGGCCGCCGGAGCCCCCCGCCGCCCCGCTGCCCGCGCCCGGCTCCTCCGGGCCGGCCGACCCGCCGCCCTCCACGTCGCCCGAGGCGCCCCTCGCCGCGCCGCCGGTTCAGGCTCGGCCTGCCTCGTTCGCCCCGCCTCCCGGCCCGACCCCGGCTCGCTCCCGGTCACGGATGGCGGGCAGGCTCTCGCTCGGGGGCGCTTATCGCAACACGTACGGCATCCACTTCTTCGGCGGCGAGCTGCTCGGCGGCATCGGCGTCGAGCGCCCCGACCTCATCGCCTTCGGGCAGCTCAGCGCATTCGTCGGGACGAGCGAGGCGGGCCTCTTCACATCTCACGTCCGCCTAGGCCCCGCGGTGGAATGGACCTTCGGCCGCGTGCACGTCGGCGGCGGCGCCGAGATCGGCCTGTGCTTCATCCGCCGGACGACGAGCGGAGATCTCATGACCAGCTTCTCCCTGGGCCTCGCGCCCGCGCTGGGCGTCGATCTCTCGCAATGGGAGGGGGGAGCGCTCTACGTCGCCGTCTTGCCCCACGTGGACATCAACCCCCTCACGCTGGCGGCCTCTCTCCACCTCGGCGTCCGCCTCTAGGGCGGCGAGGAGGCGTTCATTTCCTGGTGCGTGCTCACGGAGGTGCCCATGTGGAATCGATGGCCAGCGATCATCGCGCTGTGCGTGCTCGGCGCAGCGTGCGGCTCCGAAGACGGAGGAGCCGGAGGCAGCGGCGGATCCGGCAATGAAGCCGGCGGAGACCAGGGGAGACCCCCCATCAGTCAGGTGACCAACAACGCCGGCGTGGACGTCGCCGTCGCGAAGGTCGGCGACGTGGAGTTCGTCGAGAACCTCAGCGGCTGCGGCGACGGGTGCTCGACGGGGTTCGAGGACGTGCTCGCCGGCGACAACGTGATCTCGGTCCAGCTCTCGGCCGGCTCGGCGTGGGAGGAGATCGGCACCCTGGGGCCGTTCGATCGCGAGAAGGCGTACTCGGTGAACCTGGTCCAGGGCGCCGCCTGCGCGGAGCTCTGGGAGCTCGGCGACACCTCCGTGCCGTTCAATGAGACCCCGGACAAGGCGATGGTCACCACGAGCTGCCCCTGACCGGCGGCCGGCCGTGCTGACGCCCGAGCCGGCCGGGTGATAGGATGGCCCTGCTCCGATCCCGGAGCCCGGAGCGGATCACCTCATGCGCCGCCTTCTCGCCCTCGCGACCCTCGTCGCCTCCCTGGCCGCGTGCAGCGCGGACGCCCCGCCGCCTGCGCAGCCCGCGCCGGTCCCGATGCCGCCCTTCCGGCACCAGACCTTCTACGAGGCGCTCCAGGCCGACGCCGAGCATTTCACGATCCGCGACGGCGACTGGGTCGAGGACTATGGCGACGCCGCCTTCTACGGCCTCGCCTTCTACGCGCGCACCGGCGCCGAGGCCGCGGACCAGGCCCGCCTCGCCCGCGCGCAGGCGGCCCGCGACCGCTCCGCCCTCCTGCTCACGGACGCCGACCTCCTGAACGGCGACATCAACGAATTCGCCATGTCCGCGCTCGGCCTCATCGACGCCATCGACGCCACCGGCGACGCCGCGGCCCAGCCCGTGCTGGACGATTTCATCGACCGGCTGGACACCCTGGTCAAGACCTTTGGTTATTACCTCGACGGCCTCTCGGACCAGAGCTGGGCGTTCGAGACTTACGGCACGACCGCGGTCTGCGCGCTGCTCGGCCTCATCAACGCCCAGTACGCCCACGTCCTCGGCGGCGAGCGCGCCGCCGAGCGCGCCGAGTGGGCGAAGCAGATGGCCGCCTCCATCTCCGACCACGCCTGGAACGGCGCCCTCTACGACTTCGGCGGCCCGCGCGACATCGACTGCATCTACCCGAACATCGCGATGATCCTGCTGAACGCCCGCCTGTTCCAGCTCACCGGCGACGAGGCGTACCGGGAGCGCGCGCTCGCCACCTACCAGGGCATCCAGCCCTTCAGGCTCCCCGGCGAGCCCGTCCGCTACCGCTCCCCCTACAGCGCCGAGGCGATGGGCGCGACGACCGACGACTACTGGACCCTCTCGAGCCAGAGCTACCTCCTCCTCGCCCTGATGACGCTCGCCGAGATCACGAACGACCCCGCGTACGCCGTCGAGGCCGACTCGGTGATCGACGCCCTGTCGACGAAGCTCCACGGCTCCTGGTGCCTCTCCGATCGCCACGACGAGGTGTGCAGCCCGCTCTGCGCCCAGGATCAGGTCTGCGTCGTCGACGCCTGCGAGGCCGACACCTGCCAGGACGCCGTCCTCCACCACTGGATCGACGGCCGCGCCGCCTTGCCGACCGATCCGGAGTACATCTGCTCGGGCTGCAACCTCCAGCTCCTCTACGTGCTCTGGTACCGCCGGCGCCTCGCCGGCTGATCCGGCCCCCGACCCCGAATCGGCCACGGAAACGGAATGGTCACCGACCCTGGTTCGAGATCTCGACCCGGAACCGCGGCGCCTCGATCCGCTCGCTGCGGCACTCGGGGCACCGGCTGGGCCGGGTGAGCGCCCGGCGGTCCTCGAATTCGTGACCGCACCCGAGGCAGCGCGCCGGCTTGACGATCAGGCGCTCCCCGCGCGCCCGGAGCGATTTCTCGAGGTGCTCGAGGTGCGGGACCACCTCCTTCTCGCCGAGCCCGACCCGCGCCGCGAGCTCGCGCGCGCTGAGCGCGGCGCCGCCGAGCTCCTCGAGGAGCGCCTTGCGCAGCGTGTCCGAGCGCTGCGCGGGGACCGGGGCCTGCCTGGGCTTGCTCACGACGGCGGCAGCATCGCACCCCGCGCCCCCGCGGCCAAGCGGCTTTCCATTTCCGTATCCATTCCCGTCCCCGCGCCCGCTCCCGACTCCGCGTCCGCTCCCGATTCCGTGTCCGTTCCCGATTCCGCGTCCGCGCCCGCGCCCGTGTCCGTGTCGTGTCCGCTCGGGTGCGGTCGGGGTCATCCGGACCCCCGGCGCGACGTCAGTAGACGTTGTCGGCCTGATCGGGGATCACCGCGCCCGTCTCGTCGAGGCAGGGCACGGAGGCGCCGGCGGCGTCCTTGCAGGCGGTGGTCGAGCAGGCGTAGCCGGACGCCAGGTGGCCCTTCGGCGCGATGAACATCGGGTTGATCAGCCACGTGCCGCCGTGGTTCCGGTACGCATTGCACATGATCTCCTTCTTGTTGCGGTTCAGCGCCAGCCGGAGGCCCGTCGCGTCCTGCAGGAAGCTCACGTCCGTGTCGGAGTCGCCGGCGCCGAACACCGGACGCTTCGAGAGATCGGGGTTCACCTGGCTGGCCGTGGGGCCCATGTCGCCGAAGATGGCCTTGTTGATCCAGCAGCGCTTGCCCTCGATGTACGTGATCAGGCTGTTGCCGGTGACGTTGCCGAGCCCGTCGTTCGTGCCCTCCGGCACCGTCCCGCACCCCTGCAGGTTGTAGGTGAGCTTCCCGTCGCCGGTCGTGATCGTGCGGATGCCGATCACGTGGTCCGCCGCGACGCCGACCATCGCCGCGAACGGCTCGACCACGTGCTGGGGCGACGCCGACACCACCCACACGCCGAGGCCGTTCTGCTGCGCCACGCCGATGAGATCCCGGATCTGATCGTAGATCCGGATCCACGCCGTCAGACCGGAGCGCGTCCCGACGGTCTGCGTCGCGCCCTCGTCGGCCGCGAGGTTCTCGTCGATCGCGGCGGTCGCGAACGCGTTCACCTCCGCGGGCGTGTACCCGGCGAGGAGCTGCGCGAGCCAGGCGTAGGCCGGCTCCATCGTCCGGAAGTTGTGGCCCGCGAACGCGGGCGCGCCCCCGGCGGCCGTCTGGTCGTAATAGACGCCGACGATCGCGTCCGCGCACGCCGCGTCCGTGCTCGTCGGCAGCGGCTGCTCCGCGTCCGCGAGCGCATCGCAGGCCCCGCTCAGCGTCGATATCGCCGCGGGCGTCAGGTAAGGGCTCGTCATCGCCCAGCTCTTCCCGGGCGGCTGCAGCACCTTGTCGTTCCGGAGCACCCAGAACATCGTCGCGTCGCCGATATCGTTCTTGATGACCGTGTTGTCCCAGTCGAAGACCGCCACCGGCGGGCTCGCCGGGTCATAGCCGGGGCTCGCGGATCCGTGCGCGTCGATCATGGCGTCGAGCCGCTCCCGGTTGTCGCCGTACCATTCCAGCGTCGGATCCAGGTCCGGCAGCGCCGTCGCCCCGCCCTCGCCGCCGCCGCCGGCGCCGCCGCCCTGGCCGCCCTCGCCGCCGCCGCCGGTGGTCGTCGTGGTGGTGGTCGTCGTCGTGCTCGTGCCGACGGGCGCCGTGGTCTCGTCGTCCCCGCAGTGGCTGAGGAGGACTGCCAGCGGCAGCGCCGCGATCGTCGCCCCGTAATGCTTCAGCGCGCGCTTCATCATGTCCCGAACCCCTTCTCCATCTTGCCGGAGGCCGCGCCGGGCGCGCGGACGGCTCGCCGCGATCCTGTCCTGCGATGCGCGCCTCCGGGCCGCCCTGAGCCCGAGGCGCCGCTCGTGCGCGGCGGGGCGTGGAATTCGGACCCCCGCGCCTCGCCGCCATTCGACGGGATCACCGGGCGATCGTCAAGCCCCCGCATCCGTGCGCCCCCACACGCCCCCGGCGCCCTCTTGCGCTCGCCCATCGAATCCGACAG
>CAYQYG010000587.1:0-4689 GCA_964421485.1 uncultured Polyangiaceae bacterium
GCCTCTGGGCCGGGGCCGCCGTGGGCCGGCCCGGCGCGCGGCGCGCCCTCCGCGGCGCGCCCGCCGAGATCGGTCGCGTACGTCACCGAGGCGAAGGCGCGGAACGCCGGCGTGCCCGGCAGGCGGCCGAGGCCGGGGCCGCCGCCGCCGCCGATCGTGAGATCGCCGAGCGCCCAGCGCCCGCCGAGGAGCAGCTCGCCGCCGAAGCGGCTCCCGACGATCGGCGACGCGTCGTCCGCCGCCGCGGAGAAGACGAGCTCCGGGCCGACCTGCAGGCGCCCCAGCCGGTATGCCGCGCCCGCGCCGCCGAGGACCTCGCTGCCGGTCAGGCTCGCCGCCGAGTCGGCCTGGAAGCGCGCGCCGAGCGCGGCGGACCAGAGCCATCGCGGGTGGATCGCGCCGACGACGATCGCCGGCGCCAAGCGCGCCGCCGAGGCGCCCGAGAAGGCCCCGTCGTCGCCGGTCGGCAGCCACGTCGAGAGCCGGATCGCCGCGGCCGGGAGCTGCCCGTCCTGCTCGAGCGCGACCGCGCGCGCCCCCACGCGCAGGTCGCCGACCGCCGCGCCCGAGGGCGCCTCCACCGCCGCGCCGCCGATCGCGCCCGAATCACCGCCCTGATCGAGCGTGAACGGCGCGTCCAGATCGACCTCGAAGCGCTCCGCGATCTCGACGGCCGCCGACAGGTGCAGGACGAGCTGCCGATCGACCCAGTCGATCGCGCCGCCCTCGCGCTCGCTCCGCACCGAGAGCGGCCGGTGCGCGTACGCCAGCGAGAGCGCCGCGCCCGGGCGCAGCGCGCCCTGCACGCCGGCCGAGGGCACGGCGTGCAGCGCGTCCGTGGCGGGCGCCGGATCGAACCTGTCGAGCGGCGTGGCCGACTGCGCCCGCGCGCCGAGGGGGGCGAGCAGGAGCACAATCGTCGCGAGGGGTGCGCGCGCGCGCGCCGGCCAATGCGGCATCCGCCCATACCTACCGCCTCCGCCCCGTCCCTTGCAATGACGATCTCGATCCGGTACGGTCGCGAAAGGTGCCTTCAAAATGGTTTTCCAGCGCGCGCCGCGCGCCCCGCGCCCGGTGGCCGCGGTCGCCGTCGTCCCTCCCGCGCGCGGCGCTGGGCGCGGCGCTGCTCACCTGCGCCGCGCCGGCGGCGGCGGGCGGGCCGACGCCCGGGTATCCGGAGGCGGTGATCCAGTGGGGCGTGCAGAAGGGCGAGACGTGCGACGACATCGCGAAGGTCGTGTACGGCTCGACGAAGCACGTCGCGCTGCTGCTCCGCTATAACCGCGTCGCGTGCGACGCGGCGAGGCCGCTGCCGGAGGGCCTCACGCTGGTCCTGCCGGCGGAGGTCACGGAGATCCCCGACGCCAGGATCCGGTCCATGCACCCCGACGTGCGCGCGCGCCCGGACGGCGGCGGATCGTGGGTGCCCGCGACCAAGGGAATGCCGCTCCGCACGAGCGGCAGCGTGAACACGCTCGACGAGGGCCGGGCCGACGTCGAGTTCGTCGATCGGTCGCGGATCTTCCTCGCGCCGAATACGCTGGTGGTCATCTATGGCACCGCGAGCCGCACGCGCGTCTCGAAGACGGCGCCCGCCGCGGTCGAGGTCCAGGCCGGCGAGGTGAAGGCCGCGCTCGCGGCGCTCCGGGGTCAGAGCGTCGAGGTCGCCCTGCCCGGCGGCGGCCGCGTGAGCGCCGCGTCGCGCGACACCGTCGTGCAGCGCAAGGGCGAGCGCACGACCGTGGCGGTCTTCGATGGAAAGGCTGGGGTCACGTCCGGCGGCAAATCGGTCGAGGTCCCGAAAGATTTCGGCACGCGCTTCACCGGCGCCGCGCCGCCCGCCCCGCCGCGGCCGCTCCCGCCCGCGCCCGCGTGGGACGCGGGGGGGCCCGGCATCGGGCTCTGCGCCGGCGGGCAGGGGGTGGTCACGGCCGCGTGGAAGCCCGTGCCCGGCGCGATCGGCTACCGCGTGGAGGTCGCGCGCGACCGCGAGATGAACGACCTCGTCGCCCGCGAGGAGGTGCCGCCCGATATCCTCTCGTTCCGCGGCGAGCGGCTGCCGGTGGGATCGTATTCGATCCGGGTCCGCGCGATCGACAGGGAGGAATACCTCGGCGTCGGCGCGGTCCGCGAGCTCCACCTCGTCGGCGTGGAGATCGACGCCGGCGGCCGCGTGGACCCGCAGGAGATCAGCGCGAGCCCTTATGCGACGCTCAGCCTCGCCCCCTCGTCCGCGCTCGAGATGGCGATCGACGACGGCCCCTTCGGCCCCATGGTGGAGCGCGTCGACCTCAAGCAGCGCGCCCCGCGCGAGATCAGGCTGCGCGCGCGCGGCGGCTCCGGGGCCGTCACGATCCCCGTGCGGCCCCTCGCGCCGGAGGCGCGCATCGAGGCGGCGCGCGCGCCGGGCGGCCGGGCGCTCGCGATCCGGGCGGCCCTGACCGGCCTCGACGGCGTCGACGTGCCGCGCCGCGTCTCCCCGCGCGTCCGCGTGCGCCTGCCGCCCGATCCTGCGTCGCCGGCCGCCCCTGCCGGCGAGCCGATCACCGCCCCGCTCTCGGCCGAGGGCGCCGCGCTCGTCGCGACCGCGCCGCTCCCGGCCTATCTGGCGCCCGAGAGGGCCGCCGGCGCGGGCCCGCTGCTCGCGCGGATCGACGTCGTCGACGATCGCGGCCGCGTCATTGGCACGCTCGACGCGGATCTCGCGATCGCGGCGCCCGCCCCCGATCACGCCGCGGCGGGCCCGGAGGAGCCCCGCTTCCCGGTGATCGGCGCGTGGGCGCCGATGCTCTCGCTGTCGCCCGTGACCGACACGCTATGGCTCCCGCCGACCCCCCCGACCGCGGCCGCGCTCGGCGCCGGCGCCTGGAAGGGCGAGGGCGGCTGGGTCGCAGAGGGCCAGATCCGCGCGACCGGCGCGATCGGCCCCATTGGCCTGGACGCGGCCCTGCGATCGAATGCGACGGGCGAGGGCGACGCCGCGCCGATGGGCGGCGCCGGGTGGCTCGGCGCGCGCGCGCGCGTCCTCCGCATCGGTCTCGCCAGCCTCGAGCTCGCCCCGGCGCTCCGGATCGGCTTCCCGCTCTCGAGCGCCGCGCCCCCCGCGCGCATCGAGCCCTCGATCGCGGTGGGCGGCGCCGCGGGCCGGCTCTCCTGGATCATCGACGCCGGCGCGCGCGTCCGCGCGGAGGACGACGGCGGCGCGGCCGGCGCCCCTCCCTCGCAGGGCTTCCTGCTCGCCGGCGCCACGATCGAGCCCGTCCCGTGGCTCCGCCTGCACGTCGCCGCCGACGGTCACCTCGTGCACCGCGACGAGGGCGACAATGACGTCGTGGCCGGCATCGGCGCAGGCGTCGAGGCCGGAGGCGCCCTCTTCGGCGCGCTCTCGCTGCGCGCCGGCCCGCCCGCCGACGACCGCGAGGGCGCGATCACCGGCCAGCTCGCCGTCGGCGTCCGCGAGGCCGCCCCGTGACCGGCGGCGATGACGACCCCGACGCCGCCCCCACGCTCGCGCAGCGGTCCTCGCCGGAGGGAGAGCCGCAGGCGGCCCCCGAGGATCCCGCGCTGAGCGCGACGGTGAGCGCGGCCGAAATGGCCACGATCAACAAGCCCACGCCGGCGCGGATCAGCGCCTCGCCGCCCGCCGGCGCGGATCCCTCGAGCCCGGAGTGGGCCCCGGGGGACGCGCACACGCGGACCGCATTCCGGCAGCGCGGCCAGCCTGTCGAGGAGCGCACGCTCACCTCGGTCCACGAGCCGCCGGCGAGCGAGCCGCTCTCCTCCGGCCATATCCTCGGCGGCAAGTACAGCGTGGGCCGCCTGCTCGGCTCGGGCGGCATGGGACAGGTCTGGAAGGGCGAGCACATCCTGCTCGGCACCCCCGTCGCGATCAAGACCATGCGCCCGCACGTCGCGGTGAACGAGCTCGATCGCCGCCGCTTCCTCCGCGAGGCCCGCGCCGCATCGATGATCCGCCACCCCAACGTGGTGCAGGTGATCGACGTCGGCGAGGAGCGCGGCCTGCTCTACCTCGTGATGGAGTACCTGGAGGGCCGCTCGCTTTCGGCCTGGCTGCGCGAGCAGGAGGAGCTGCCCCGCCTCGCCGACGTCGCCTCGATCATCGGGATGATCCTCGACGCGCTCGACGCCGCGCACGCCCTCGGCGTGATCCACCGCGATCTCAAGCCCGAGAACGTGCTCCTGACCGAGGTCGCCGGCAAGCGGGCGGTGAAGGTGGTCGATTTCGGCCTGGCGCACCTGGACGACGCGCTCGACGCGGGGCCGACGCTGACGTCGAGGGACATGATCGCGGGCACCCCCGAGTACATGAGCCCCGAGCAATGCCGCTCGCTGGTGGTCACCGCGAGCTCCGATCTCTATTCGATCGGCTGCGTGCTGACGACGCTGCTGCAAGGGCAGTCGCCGTTCCACGGATCGAGCGCGATAGAGACGTTCACGAAGCACATGTTCTCGGCGACGCCGCCGCTCTCGCGGCCGCCGGGCGCGGAGCCCGTGCCGCCGCTGCTCGAGCGGCTCCGGCTGGACCTGCTCGCGAAGCACCCGGAGCGGCGGCCGCGCAGCGCGGCGGAGGCGCGCGCGAGGCTGGTGGAGGCGATGTCGCCCGAGGCCGAGGCGAGGCGGCTGCCGGCGCGCAAGGGGGGCGAGCCGCTCGGCGGCCGCGCGGCGCGG
>CAYQYG010000588.1:0-4668 GCA_964421485.1 uncultured Polyangiaceae bacterium
GGGACGGCGGCGGCCGGCGCGGGGACGGCGGGCGCGGGCGCGGGCGCGAGGACGAGCGTGGCGCGGTCGGCGGCCATGGTGACGCTGGGCATCGTGCTGTCGCGGCTCGTGGGGCTCGTGCGGCAGCGGGTCGCGGCGCACTACTTCGGCACGTCCGCGGTGGCGGACGTGCTGGCGGCGGCGTTCCGGGCGGGGAACATCACGCAGAACCTGCTCGGCGAGGGGACGCTGTCGGCGACGTTCATCCCGGTCTACGCGCGGCTGCGCGGGGGCGGGAAGGCGAAGGAGGCGGCGCATTTCGCGCTGTCCGCGCTGGGGCTCCTGATCGCGCTCGCGGCGGGCGCGTCGCTGCTCGGCGTGGTGGCGGCGCCGTGGCTCTCGTTCCTGATCGCGGCCGGGTTCGACGCGGAGAAGCTCGCGAGCACGACCCGGATCGTCCGGATCGTGTTCCCGATGACCGGGTTGCTCGTGCTGTCGGCGTGGGGGCTCGGGGTGCTGAACGCGCACCGGCAGTTCTTCGTGCCGTACGCGGCGCCGGTGGCGTGGAGCCTGGCCCAGATCGCGGCGCTCGTGGTGTTCGGGGCATGGATGGGGCAGCGGGGAGAGCCGCTGGCCGAGGCGCTCGCGTGGGGTGCGTTCGCCGGGGCGGGGTTGCAGCTCGCGCTGCTCCTGCCGGCGGCGAGGCGGCTGCTCGGCGGGCTCCGTCCGCGCTTCGACACGCGCGATCCGAGCGTCCGGGAGGCCGCGAGCAAGCTGCCGGCGGCGCTGATCGGGCGCGGGATCATCCAGGTGTCGGGGCTGGTCGACACGCTGCTCGTGAGCTTCCTCGGGCCGGGCGCGAACGCGGCGTTCAACTACGCGCAGACCATCTACCTGCTGCCGATGAGCCTGCTCGGGACGGGAGAGGCGGCGGCCACGCTGCCCGAGATGGCCCGGGACATGGCCGAGCCGGATCTCGAGCGGCGGAACGCGGCGCTGCGGCGGCGGCTCGGGGCTTCGCTCGCGCGGGTGACGGTGCTGACGGTGCCGGCGACGGCGGCGCTGGCGGTGCTGGGGCGGGAGATCATCCGCCTGCTGCTGCAGACGGGGAGCTTCGATCAGGAGGCGACGGACCGGGTGGTGCCGCTGCTGGCGGCCTACGGGCTGGCGCTGCTGGGGAACGCGGGGGGGCGGATCCTGATCACGATGTCGTTCGCGCTGGGGGACACGCGGACGCCGGCGCGTTACGCGGTCTACCGGGTGGTGGTGAGCACGGTGGTCGCCCTCGCGCTGATGCGGTACCTGGACGTGCTGGGGGTGGTGCTGGGGGCGGTGATCGCGGGGTGGGTGGAGGCGATCGCGATCGGGTGGAAGGTGCGGCGGGCGATCGGCGGGCTGGGGCTGGAGCAGGTGCGGCTCGGGCGGGTGATCGTGCTCGCGGGCGTGGCGGTGGGCTGCGGGGTGGGCGCGCGGGCAGCGCTGCCCGGGGCGATGGCGGGGGGACAGATCGCGGCGATGGTCTCGCTGTCGGCCTTCGGGGCCGGGTTCGCGATCGCGGCGTCGGCGCTGGGGCTGTTCGATCCGCGGGCGCTGCTGCGGCGACGGCGGTAGAGCGCCGATCGGCTGAACCGCCGGAGCGGTTCGCTTCTCCGGCAGGCGGCGACACGTCAGGGGCGGGCAGCGCTCCGGGATCGGTGGCGGGCGATGTAGCAGTCGATGAACTCGCGCTGCGGCGGGCGGAGAGCGACACGTGGGCGAAGGCGGTGAACCGTGTCGAGGGCCTCGGCCAGTTCGAGGCCGCCCACGGTGGCCAGGTAGCAGAGCGACAGGACCACGCTGCGCCCCACGCCGCTGGCGCAGTGGACGTAGACGCGGTGGCCGCGGGCCACGTGATCCGCGATGAACCGCACGCCCTGGTCGGCGGCCTCGACGCTCGGGGGGCGGGTGTCCCAGCAGGGGATGCGGAGGTAGTCGATGCCGGCCTCGCGCAGGGCGCGGACGGGATCGAGGAGCTCGGTGCTGACGTTGAGGACCGCGTGCACGCCGGCGCGGCGAAGCTCGTCGACGTCGGCGGGCACGAGGAAGCCGCCGAGCAGGATATGGGGGTGGATCCAGGTGCGCCAGGAGTGGCCGGGGCGGAGCGCGGCGGCGGCGCGGCGTAGGGCAAGGAAGGGGTAGAAGACGGCCAGGTAAGGGGCGAGGACGAGCGCGCGGGCGAGGCGGGGGAGGCGCACGGGAGTGTCTTGCCGCTGCGAGCGGCGCGGCGCCAGCGCGGGGCGCGGCCGGCTGCAAAGTTGGCCCCGAGGGGCGAGGTCAGGCATGCGTCGCGCGATGGTGAACGACTCGCCCCTCGGCTCAGCCCTCTCCAGGGTAGCGCCCGCTGCCGGCGCGCTCCTCCTGATCGCCCTCGCGGGGGCCGGGTGCGGCACCGGGGGCACCGGGGTGGGGCTCGCGAAGGGGGAGCGGCAGGACGACGCGCCGCTGAACGTGCCGGTGCCGCCCGCGGACGGGCCCAAGCTCGTGGCGGTGCGGACCGGGGCGCAGGTCGTGGAGCGGCCGGCAGCCGGGGCGCGGGTGCTCGGGGCGCTCGCCGCGGGGGCGGTGATCGCGCGGTCGCGGGAGCCGTACGGGAAGGCGGGGTGCGCGGGCGGGTGGTACGCGATCCGGCCGCGAGGGTTCGTGTGCGCGGGCGAGGGGGTGACGCTGCACGCGGAGATCGCGGCGCTGCTGCCGGCGCCGCCCGAGCTGGGGCGGCCGCTGCCGTACCGCTACGGGCGGGCGCGGACGCAGGGCACGCCGGCGTACCGGTGGATGCCGGGCGCGGGGGAGCTGAGCGAGGCGGAGCCGGACCTCGGGCGGCACCTCGCGAAGATGGAGCGGGAGCAGGCGCCGCTCGGGGCGGGCGCGAACGACGTGCCGCTCGACGCGCGCGGGGTGGCGTCGGGGCCGCCGGTGCTGCTGCCGACGGGCGACGGGGTGGGCGCGGACGGGAAGCGGACGGAGGCGTCCTACTTCGTGTTCGCCGCGGCGCCGCAGCCGGCGCCGTTCGTGGCGCTGACGGCGCTCGGGGGCGACCTCGGGACGAAGGCGGCGGCGCTGCGCAAGGGGAGCGGCGTGGCGATCACGCGCGCGCTCTCGGCCGCTGGCGGCGCGGAGGCCGAGGGGCGGCGGTTCGGCATGACCCCCGAGGGGCTCCTGGTGCCGGCGGACCGGCTGCAGGCGGCGCTCGGGTCGACGTGGCACGGGCTCGACGTGGAGAAGCTGGGGCTGCCGATCGCGTTCGTGCACAAGTTCGAGGTCCACGCGTGGCGACTCGGGCGCGGCGAGGCGACGAAGACGGACGAGGAGCTGGAGCGGCACGCGGCGGTGCCGCTGACGGGGCGGTTCCGGACGGTGGACGGGGTGCGGTTCGAGGAGGCGCGCGACGGCTACTGGCTGCGGGCGCAGGACCTCGTGGTGGTGGTGAAGCGGTCGAAGTGGCCCGAGTTCGCGAAGGGATCGCAGAAGTGGCTCGACGTGAGCCTCGCGAACCAGACGTTGACGGCCTACGAGGGTCAGAAGCCGGTGTACGCGACGCTGATCTCGTCGGGGCGCGACCAGCTCCAGGATCCGGCGACCACGGCGTCGACGCCGCGGGGCACGTTCCGGGTGCGGAGCAAGCATGTGACGCGGGATCTCGATCCGCGCGAGGTGAGCGAGGGCTTCGACGTGGCCGACGCGCCCTGGGTGCTGGAGCTCGAGGCAGGCACGGCGATCACCGGGAACTACTGGAGCGACATCGTCGGGGAGGCGCGGACGTTCCACAACGTGGCGCTCGCGCCGATCGACGCGCGGCGGATCTGGTCGTGGTCGGAGCCCGAGCTGCCCGAGGGGTGGCATGCCGTGACGAGCGCCGACGGCGAGGGCACGATCGTGAACGTGCGGCCCTGATCCCTGGCACTGCGATCTGCCCAGGCAAAATCGCGGTCCAGGAGGCTCGAGGGGTCCGAGGGGTGTGGGGCCCCACCGGGCTTTGCCCGGTGGGGCGAGGGGGCGCGAGCCCCTCGTGGGGAATGGGTGCCGAAGGAGGGAATCGAACCCCCGACCCGGCGCGTATGAAACGCCTGCTCTAGCCGACTGAGCTACTTCGGCGGGAAAAACGCGCGCACTATGTCGATCCGTCCCCCGCCTGTCAAGCATCGGTCGATGCGCGAGCGACCCGTGATCGTGATCGTTCCGGCGCGCGCCGGATGAGTCACTCCGGCCGGGGGCGCTGGGGCAGGACGGCCGGGTTCCTGGCCTCGAAGGGCATCGCGAGGCGGAACGTGGCGCCGAGCTCAGGGGGGACCGGAGGAAAAGGGGCCGCGCGGAGGACGGCGCGGCGGCAGTTCTCGTCGAACTCGGCGATGCCGCTGGGGCGGGTGATCGAGGCGCCGGAGAGGGAGCCGTCGGTGTTGATCACGAAGGTGACGATGACGGTGCCCTGGAGGCCCTCGGCGGCGGCCCATTTGGGAAACGCGTTCGCCCAGAGGGGGTGGACCTTCGCCATGACCTGGCGGACGTAGACGTTGCGGCGGCGGTCACGGGGGTCGTCGTCGCGCTGGCCTCCTCGGCCGGTGCCGAGGGCGCGTGAGGTCGAGCCGGGGCCGGCCGCGCCGCCCGCGCCGGGCGCGCCGGGGGCGGTCTGGCCGCCGGGGCCCGCGCCGGGGG
>CAYQYG010000589.1:0-4618 GCA_964421485.1 uncultured Polyangiaceae bacterium
CAGGCGGCGGCGGAGGACGGCGCGGCGGCGCGGCCGGCGGCGCGGGCGCAGGGCGCTGCGGTCGCGGTCCCTGTGGTGCCGCAGGGAGGCAAGCGCGGCGCGGCGGCGCAGGCGGCGGCGCAGGCGGTGGGGAGCACGCCGCGGTACCTCGCGGTCTTCAATCACAAGGGCGGGACGGGCAAGACGACCACGGCGGTGAGCGTCGCGGCGGGGCTCGCGTCGCGGGGCAAGCGGGTGCTGCTCGTCGACACCGACGCGCAGGGGAACGTCTCGGTCTCGCTGGGCGCGAACGCCGAGCGGTCGCTCTATCACGTGCTGGTCATGGGGCTCCGGGTCGCCGACGCGACGCGCACCGTGCGGCCCAACCTGGACCTCCTGCCCTCCAACGAGACCCTGGCGGCCGCGGAGCTCTACCTCGCGGGGCGGCAGAACCGCGACCGCGTGCTCTCGGACCGGCTGGGCGCGGCGGCGGCCGATTACGATTACGTCGTCCTCGATTGCTCTCCGAGCCTCTCGCTGATGAACCAGAACGCGCTCGTCTTCGCGGACAGCGTGCTCGTGCCGGTCGCGTGCGACTACCTCTCGCTGGTCGGCGTGCGGCAGGTCATCAAGACGGTGAAGAACGTCAACGCGCTGCTCCATCACCCGGTGCAGATCTGGGGCGTCCTGCCGACCTTCTACGACGGCCGCGCGAAGATCGCGCGCGAGGCGGTCAGCACGCTGACGGCGCACTTCGGCGACCGGTGCCTCCCGCCGATCCGGCAGGCGATCAAGGTCAAGGAGGCCCCGGCGCAGGGGCAGACCATCTTCGAATACGCGGCGGGCACGCCGGCCGCGGACGACTACCTCGTGGTGGTCGACAGGATCGTGGAGAGCCGCGAGCGCGGGGTCACCGCGCCGCAGGCCCAGGGCGAGCCCGCGTCGTGGGCAGGGCCTTCGACCCGGGCGAGCGCGGGCTCGGCCGGCCGCCCGGGCGCCGCGGCGGCGGGCGCGTGAGAGGAGCAGCAGCCATGAAGAATGACGGAGACCTCGGCGGCGCCACGCGCGCGCTCCTCGATCGCGACGAGGTGGAGGGCGTGCTCTCGGGCGCCTTCTACGCCCCCCTCGACGAGCCCCGCTCCCGCCCCAGGGCGCCCGCCCCCGAGCGGCCGCTGCACTACAAGGTTATTTGTATTTCGATGTACACCGACGATCTCGAGAAGCTCGACGAGATGGTCGGCGCGCTCAAGGCCCGCGGGCTCACCAAGGCCAATCGGAGCGCGCTCATCCGCCACGCGCTCTCGCAGGTCGACCTCGACAAGGTCCCGCGCGGGATCTGAGCGGCGCTCACGCGCCGAGGCTCCCCCAGAACGCCGCCAGATCCGCGGCGAGCGGCGCCTCGACGCGCAGCCGCCCGCCGCGCGTCGGGTGATCGATCTCGAGCACGGCCGCGTGCAGCGCGTGCCGCTCGAGCTCGAGCGCCCTCCGGTCGTCGTCCGTGAGCGCGCCGTCGGCGCCGCGCGTGAACAGCCCGTCGTCCGGCCCGTAGAGCTTGTCTCCCACGAGCGGCAGCCCGGACGCGGCGAGGTGCACGCGGATCTGGTGCTGCCGCCCGGTCTCGAGCGTGCAGCGGATGAGCGCGTAGCGCCGGCCGGTCTCCGGGTGGGCGCGGCGGCCCAGCACCTCGCAGGCCGTGGCGGACGCGAGGCCCTCGCCGGGGCGCGCGACGCGCATCTTCACCTTGGTGCGGCTCGTGGGATCGAGCTCGAGCGGCAGGTCCACGCGCAGCGCGTCCCACTCGGGCCACCCCCACGCGATCGCCGCGTACTGCTTCAGCACGCCGTCGCGCGCCGCGAGCTGCACCTTCACGCGGCGGTCGGCGATCGACGTGCGCGACAGGAGCAGCACGCCGCTCGTCTCGCGGTCGAGCCGGTGCGCGAGGTAGAGGTGCTCGCCGCCGCGCGCCGCCTCGAGCAGCTTCACCACGGTGCTCTTGTGGTAGCGGGCCGTCGGGTGCACCGGGATGAACGGCGGCTTGTTGACCGCGAGCAGGTCGGGGTCCTCGTGCAGCACCGGGATCTCGACGTCGGGGGCCTGCTCGTCCCAGGGCTCGCGCCAGAGCAGGATCGCCTGCTCGGCCTTCACGCGGTCGCCGCCGCGCAGGCGGCGCGCGTCGGGGGAGTAGGCGCCGCGCGCGACGATCGCGGCCGCGCGCGTGCGGCTCGTGCGCTTGAGCTGCGTCTGGACGAAGCGATCGACGCGCATCCCGGCCGCCTCCGGCGGGACCCGGAGCACGGTCACCACCGAGCCCTCGGGCACCTCCGGCGGGCGGACGACCGGCGTGCCCCGCCCGAAGGGGCCGCTGTCTCCGGCGAGCAGGCGCGCGCTGATGCGGGTCATGCGGCAGGCGACATCTACACCAGAGCGACCCGCGCGCACAAAGGAGCCGAGGCGTGCTACACACCCGACCCGGCATGGATATCCTCTTCGCTGCTTCCGAGCTCGCGCCGATGGTCAAGGTCGGCGGGCTCGCGGACGTGGTCGCGTCCCTCTCGAAGGCGCTCCGGCTGCTCGGGCACCGGGTGACGATCGCGCTGCCGCGCTACCGCGCGCTCGAATCGAGCGGCCTCATGATGGCGCGCCGGCTCACGCCGATGGTGATCGAGGGCCCGGGCGGCCGGGCCGAGGTGACGCTGTACGACGGGCGCCTCAGCTCGGGCGTCGACCTGCTCCTGCTCGACGCCCCGGGCCTCTACGACCGCGCCGGGATCTACGGCGAGGAGGGGCGCGACTACGAGGACAACGCGCGGCGGTTCGGGCTCTTCTCGCGCGCCGTGGTGGAGCTCGTGCGCCAGCGCGCGCGGGCCGGCTCGCCCTTCGACGTGGTGCACGCGCACGACTGGCCCTCGGCCATGGTCCCGTACCTGCTCCGCGAGGAGAAGCCGGCGTCCGGCACGCGGTCGGTGCTCACGATCCACAACCTCGCGCACCAGGGGCTCTTCCCGCGCGCCGCGCTCGCGGATCTCGGGCTCGGCGAGGAGCATTTCCACCCCGAGCGGCTCGAGTTCTACGGCGAGGTGAGCTTCCTGAAGGGCGGCATCATCGCGGCCGACGCGCTGACCACCGTCTCCACGACGTACGCCCGCGAGATCCAGACCCCGGAGCTCGGCTGCCGGCTCGACGGCGTGCTCCGGACGCGGGCCGACAGGCTCACGGGGATCGTGAACGGCATCGACTACGCCGTCTGGAACCCCATGACGGATCCCGCGATCATCGCGCGGTACGACGCGGAGGACACCTCGAACAAGGGGCGCTGCAAGAGCGCGCTCCTCCATGAGGTCGGGCTCGAGATCCGGCCGGACCGGCCGCTCATCGTCTCGATCGGCAGGGTCGTGGAGCAGAAGGGGAGCGACCTGCTCGCGTCGGCGCTGCCGAAGATCCTGAAGGGGGACGTGAGCGTGGTGATCGCCGGCGAGGGCGATCGGGGGCTCATGGGGAAGCTCCACGCCGCGGTGGCCAAGGCGCCGGAGCGGGCGGCGTACCTCGGCGCGGTGAGCGAGCCGGTGGCGCACCGGCTGCTCGCGGCGGGGGACCTGATCGCCATCCCGTCGCGGTACGAGCCGTGCGGCCTCGTGCAGCTCTACGCCCAGCGCTACGGGACCGTGCCCGTCGCCTGCCGGACCGGGGGCCTCCTGGACACCGTGGTGGACCTGGACGCCGAGCTCGAGACGGGGACGGGGTTCCTCTTCGACAAGCCGACGGCGGCCGGGCTCGCCGGGGCCGTGCAGCGGGCGCTCGGGGCGATGACCTCCCCCCGCTGGGGCGCGGTGCGCCGGCGGGTCATGCGCCTCGACCTCGGCTGGGATCGGCCGGCGCGGCGCTACGCGCAGGTCTACCGCGCGGTCATGGGGACCTAGAGCCACGGGAATGGTGTAGAGTCTCCGCCGCGCCTGACCTCCCTGCGCTCGTAACGTGGCTGATGCGAGATTGAAGCTCTTCGCGTTCGACGAGGGGGCGAGCCGCGGGCCGCTGCCCAGCGAAGAGATCTGCCGTGCGATCGCGCTGGGGGAGATCAAGGCCAGCGCCCGCTTCCGCGCCGATCCGTCCCACGCGTGGCTCCCGGGGGCCGCGTGGGAGGCGCTGGCCGAGGTGCTCCCTTCGCCGCGCCCCCCGCCCGCGCCGTCGGGCCCGGGCGAGACGTCGCTGCCCGACGAGATCGCGGCGACGCCGCCCGCCGTGCGCGAGCACCTGCTCTGGTTCGTCGCCGACGAGGACGGGGTGATGGGGCCGGTCGGCGGCGACTTCATCGTGAAGGGGATCAAGACCAACAAGATCCCGATCACTGCGCTGATCACGCTCGCGTCGTGGAGCGACAAGGCGGCGTGGGTGCGGGCGCCGCTCGTGTTCCCGGCCGCGAACGTCGGGGTGACGACGATCCGCAAGCGGCCGCTCCCGACGCGCGCGTGCGCGTACTGCCTCGAGCCGGTCGCCACCCGCGACGTTACGTGCGCCGCGTGCGGCGAGCCGACGCGTCCGGTCGCGGGTCCGGCGCCCGCGCAGCGCGCGATCGCGGTCGCCGCGGCGCTCGTGCTCACCGCGGCCGCGGCCTTCGGAGGCGCGTGGCTCGCGCGGTGGGCGG
>CAYQYG010000590.1:0-4599 GCA_964421485.1 uncultured Polyangiaceae bacterium
AGGGCTCCGCGCCGCGCGCCGCGCTCGCGCTCATCGACGAGGCCGCGCCGCGCCCGTTCCCGCGCGCCGCGCTCGGCGCCCGCTTCCGCGTGCCCGCTCAGGACCTGCTCAAGGCCGCGGAGAGGCTCGTCGAGAAGGGCGACGTCGCGCGCCTCAAGGCGGCCGGCTGGATCCAGCGCGCCGCGCTGATCGAGCTCGCCTCCTCGGCCCGCGCGCAGGTCGCCGCGCACCACGAGCGCGCCCCGCTCGATCGCGGTCTCCCCCTCGAGACCCTTCGCCAGCGGCTCTCCACCGCCTCGAGCTCCGAGGCGGCCGAGGAGGCGATGCGCCTGGCCGCATCGAAGAACGCGTCGATCACCGGCGAGCCCATCCTGATCGACGGCGACGTCGCCCGCCTCCCGAGCTTCACCGGCCGTCCCGCGCAGGGCTCCGCCGCCGGCGCGCTCGGCGCCGCCTCCCGCGCAGTCGTCGAGGCCGGCCTGAAGGGCGTCACCGAGCACGGCGTCGGCGAGCTCACCTCGTCTCCGCCGCGCGAGGTCAAGGCGATCCTCGCCAAGCTCGTGCGTGACGGCGTCGCGATCCACGCCGGCGATCTCTGGTTCTCCCGCGCCGCCGTCGACGAGCTGCGCGCGAAGGTGCTCGCGCACCTCACGGCCCAGGGCAAGCTCACGGTCGCCGATTTCAAGGCCATCTCCGGCCTCGGCCGCAAGCAGACCATCATCCTCCTGGAGCAGCTCGACCGCGAGGGCCTGACCCGCCGTCAGGGCGACGAGCGCGTCCTCGCGCGACAATCCTAGCGCCCCGGGTCTCTCGGTCGTGGTAATCACGATCCATGCAGATCGAGCTCCTCGCGACGGCCAGCGAAGACTCCGCCTATCTCCCCCGCATGGGCCTCGGCGTGCTCGCCGCCCTCACGCCCCCCGAGGACGAGATCATCTACACCGACGACGTCATCCGCCCCTTCGACCTCTCGCGGGACGTGAAGGAGGTGGATCTGGTCGGCATCAGCGTCGACAGCAAGACGGCGCGCAGGAGCTACGATATCGCGGACGCCTATCGCCGCCGCGGCGTGAAGGTCGTGCTGGGCGGCATCCACCCCACCGCCTGCCCCGAGGAGGCGATGGCGCACGCCGACGCGGTGGTCGCCGGCGAGGCGGAGGACGCGTGGCCCGCCCTGCTCGCCGATTTCAAGCGCGGCGAGCTCAAGCCGATCTACCGGCCCGAGCTCCCGACCCTCGCCGGCAAGCCCGCACCGCGCCGCGACATCTTCAGGTCGAAGAAATACATCCCATTCCAGGTCGTGCAGACGATGCGCGGCTGCCCCTATCCCTGCGAGTTCTGCAGCGTCTCCACGGCCAACGGCACCTCGATGCGCTTCCGCCCCGCCGGCGAGGTGTTGCGCGAGCTCCGGACCCTCGGCAAGCTCATCATGTTCGCCGACGACAACGTGATGATCCACAGGGCCTATTCGAAGGAGCTCTTCACCCGGATGATCCCGCTCAAGAAGCACTGGATAGGCCAGTGCTCCCTGGCCGCCGTGAAGCGCCTGGAGAACGTGAAGCTCATGGCCGAGAGCGGCTGCAAGGGCCTGTTCATCGGCTTCGAAAGCTTCGACGAGGAGACCACCCGCTTCACGGGCAAGCGCCAGAACCGGCCCTCTCAGTACCGGGAGATCATGGACATGCTCCACGAGCACGGCATCTCCGTCTGGGGCAGCTTCGTGTTCGGCTTCGACACCGATGATCCGGAGGTGTTCGATCGGACGGTGGAGCTCGGGATCGAGATGAAGCTCACGATGGCGCTCTATGCGATCCTGACCCCGTATCCTGGCACCCAGCTCTACCGCCGCCTGCGCGCCGAGGGCCGTCTCACCGACGAGCGGTGGTGGCTCCGGCGGGATCACGACGCCGGCTCGCCCTATTATGTCCCTTCCCGGATGTCGCGCGAGCGCCTGCGGGAGGGCTGGGTGCACGCCTGGAAGAGGTTCTATTCGTACTCGTCGATGTGGCAGAGGTTCACGCTGACGCGCGAGTCGAGCTGGACCCAGATCGCCGGCTTCTGGCCGCTGAATTTCATGCAGCACGCCCTGGCGCACCGGAAGATCGCGGGCGGCGAGCAGCGGTTCCGCTCCGGCGTGCACATCGAGGACGAGGCCCCGGCGCCGCGGGTGGATCCTGCCGGCGAGGCGGCGCCGCGGGAGCGCGAGGCGACGAGGCGGCACCTCGACGTGGTGGGCTGAGGGAGAGAGAGACGAGCGACCGCAAGGGACGCAAGGATCGGAAAATTGAACATTCATATTTTTGCGTCCCTCGCGCCCTTGCGGTCTCTCTCTGTGATCGGTGCTCTGGTCCTGCTCGCGTGCGGCGATACGGTGACGGAAGGCGGCGACGCCGGCGCCGGGCCGCCGGAGCGGCGCGGGCTCCAGGTGACGACGGGCGCCTATCATACCTGCGCGGTCCGCGCGCCGGGCCGCGCCTATTGCTGGGGCTCGGCCTCGGAGGGCCAGCTCGGCAACGGCTCGACCTCGACGGCGCTCCCCGCTCCGGAGGCGGTGGCCGGTGTGGAGGAGGCCGAGCTCGTCGCGGCCGGCAACCAGCACTCGTGCGCGCTCGTGTCCGGCGGAACGGTCCAGTGCTGGGGCTCGAACTGGTCCGGCGAGCTCGGCGATCCCGATCTGGAGCACAGCACGACGGCGCTCCCGGTCCCCGGCCTCGCGGACGTCATCGATCTCGCTGCCGGCACGCACATCACCTGTGCGTTGCAGAGCGGCGGCCAGGCGCTCTGCTGGGGCGACAACCTCTATGGCGAGCTCGGCGGCGCGGTGGCCGCCGAGTCGGATCCGCACCCCACGCCCATTCCGGGGGTGGGCGACGCCGTGCAGATCGCGGCTGGAGCGAACCACGCGTGTGCCGTGCGCCGCTCGGGGAAGGTCGCCTGCTGGGGCAAGAACTACGACGGCCAGCTCGGCGACGGCACGACAGGCACGCTCGCGTCCGCGGTGGTCGACGTGGCCGGAATCGACGATGCGGTGAAGGTGACCGGCGGCCTCTCCTATTCATGTGCGCTGCGGCGGGGCGGGCGCGTGTCCTGCTGGGGGTCGAATGGCGGATACCTCGGCGACGGCACGAGCGAGGGCAGCCCGACCCCGGTGGAGGTCGTGGACCTCGACGACGCGACGGACCTCGCGGCGGGCGCCAGCGACGTGTGTGCGGTCCGCGCGACCGGCGAGGTGGTGTGCTGGGGCCAGAGCGGCACGGTGGTGAGCGCGCCGGCGTCAGGCGTGGCGGAGCCGCAGCCCATCGCCGGCATATCGGGCGCGAGACACGTCTCGGTGGGCCAGAACGTGAGCGACACCCACGCCTGCGCCGTGCGCGCCGGCGAGACCCTCGCGTGCTGGGGCAGGAACTCCGAGGGGCAGATCGGCGACGGGACGTTCCAGCTGCGGGAGGATCCGGTCGAGGTGGCGATACCGTAGCTGTGGTGATGGGGCGCCACCAGAGCAACGCGCGCAGGGTGCACCGTGGACGATCGGGCGAGGCATTACTCCGCCCTACCAGAGCGCCAGCGGCCCCAGCGCCCGCTGGATCCTTCTATCTCGCGTGAGCAACGGCAGACCGAGCATCGATGCGGTCGCGGCGATGACGCGGTCTGGCATGTCGGGAACGTCCGACCGGTCGATGCTCGCGAGGCTCCTGACGACACGTGCATCCAGCGGATGCCACGGCATACCCGACGGTCGGGGGGTCGACCAGGTCGAGCATCTGCACCACCAGCGCATTCGGAAATCGGGCTTTCTCGGCGAGATAGATCGTCTCCACGAGCACGATGCCAGGGATCCAGATCTTCGCCTCGCCGCGATCGGCCGCTTCGAAGACCTCCCGGCACGTCGGGGAGAGCTGGGCGTCCGCGGTCAGATGCCAGATGAGCGCGTGTGTGTCGGTGACGTACGCGTTCATGAAGGCTCCCGCCCGAGGCCTGACCACGCCTCGCCGCGCGCCTCATCGATTTCCTGCTCGGAAAAGGCGTGCCCCTTCCAGAGGCCGCCGAGCTTCGCCACGCGGGCGGGGGGGCTCGCCATCGGTCCGGCTACCGCCTTGGCGCGAAGGAACTCGGCGAACTCGGCGACCGCGGTGAGGCTCTGCTCCGGGAGCTCTTCGATGGTCTCCAGGATCCGTTGCTTGGCTGCGGTGGACATGGCGCCATCTTCCCCGTTCGCGGATGATTTGCAACAGCTGCGGCGGGCGTCCGACCCCGGGGGCGGTCCTGGTGGCAGCTCGGAGGTCGGCGTCGCGCCTGCGCCGGCCCCCCTGGTCGGTCCTGCCTGTCAGCCGGCGCCGGTGTGCGGTGGTGGGCTGGAGGGCCGCGATGGTACCCGCCCCTCGCACGGGCGCAGCCGACGCGCGGGGGCTCCGCCACCTCGTCGCCTCGTCCAGGGCCCCACCGCGTCCGGGTTGATAGCGATCTGCCTCCCGGGCGATCGGGCTGATCGCGATCAGCCGATCCGGCAGGAACACCCCGGAATTCCCGGGGATTCATGCGAACCCAGGCGCCAGTGGGCGATGTGCGCGGGCAGGAGCTCGCCCGATTCGAACGGCTGGC
>CAYQYG010000591.1:0-4585 GCA_964421485.1 uncultured Polyangiaceae bacterium
CGGCATGTCCGCGTCGGCCGGGGCCTCGCCCGCGAGGCGCGCGAGCACCGCGGCGAACGGCGCGAGCGCCTCGGGCCCGCGCGCCAGCGCGCCGCGCGCCGCCGCGTGCAGCGTCGCCGCGTCGGAGGCGCCGAGCAGCTCGTCGAGATCGACCAGGCCGAGCGCGGCGGCCCCGAAGGCCCCGACCGCGCGATCCGCGGCGTCCTTCGCGGCGAGCATCGACAGGACCTTCGCATCGAGCCCGTCCGGCGGATCGCCGAGCGTGAGCGCGCGCACGATCCCGGCCCGCGCGTGGAGCCGCGCCCGCGCCGCGTCCCTTGACGCCGCCTTCGACGCCGCGAGCGCTTCGAGCGCGGCCCGCGCCTCGGCGCCCGGCGCGGTCGCCAGGGCGAACACGGCCTCCACCGCGAGCTCCGGCCTGTCCGCGAGCCCCTTGAGCGCGCTCGCCGCCTCCGGGCCGCCCGCGCGCCCGATCGCCGCGATCGCGCGCGGCCGCGCGTCCTCGGGCAGGAGCGGGAGCGCCTGCGCGAGCTTCGGCGCGAGCTTCGGCGCGGGCAGCATCTCCGCGAGGCGGAGGCCGTCGAGCCGCGTCACGTCGCTCTGGAGGAGCGCCGCGATCGCGTCCGGCGCCTCCGGCGCGCCGAGGTAGACGAGCACCTCCGCCGCGACGCGGAGCAGCTTCGGATCGGGCTTCTTCAGCCAGGAGCGCGCCCGGGCCAGCGCCGCCTCGTCGCCGAGCATCGCCAGCGGCAGCGCCGCCGCGAGCTGCGCCGCCTTGTCGCCGCCGTCGAGCAGCGGCCGCAGCCGCTCGATCGCGCGCAGATCGCCGAGGTCCCCGAGCAGGGCCACGATCGGCGCCGGCAGCTTCTTCTTGCCGCCGGCGAGCAGCCCGAGCGACGCCGGCGGGTGCGCCGCGAGCGCCGCCGCCGCGGCCTCACCCGCGGCGCCCCCTTGCACGACCGCGCCCGCGAGCGCGCCGATCGCCTTCTTGTCCCCCGCCCGCGCGAGCGCGAGCGCGGCCGTCCCCCGCACCATCTCCCCGAGCGGCGAGGCCGCGCCGCGCGAGGGCCCGCCCGCGGGGTCCGTGAGCTCCCGCGTGAGGAGCTGCCGCACGCTGTCCTTCGCCGCGTGCGGCGCGAGCGCGCGCACCGCCATGAGCCGCGCCCGCGGATCCCGGCCCGCCGTCGATCCCTGCTCGAGGGCCTCGATCAGCGCGTCCACCGCCTCGGTGGTCCCGATCGCGCCGAGCCGCTCGATGCCCCGGAGCCGGTCCTCCGCGTCGCCCGATCCGAGCAGCCGCTCCGCGACCGGCACGCCCACGCTGCCGCGCAGCGCGCCCGCGCCCGCGCCCGCGCGCCCCTTCGCGCCCTGCTCCGCCTCGCGCCCCACCGCGCGCCGCGCCGGCGCGACGGGCTGCGACTGCGCGGCCACCTCACCCGCGCCCGCGATCCAGAGCGAGAGCGAGAGCGCCCCCGCGAGCGCGATCACCCGCCGCGCGCGCCCGGGACAGCAGCGTAGGACCCTTCGCATTTGGTGCGCCGAATATCGGCGAAAGTCGGGTCCTTGTCACGCCCGAGCGCGGCGGCGCGGGGCTGGAATATGGTAGAAGCCGGCCGTGCGCCCCCGTACCGTGCCGCCCCTGGCCAGGCCGCGAGGAAAGTGACCTTGATCGATTCCGCCCGCTTCGTCCGAGCCCTCGAGAGAGCCATCACGCTGTCCGCCGACCGGGTCTGGCCCGTGCTCCAGCGCCTCGCCCGCCTGGGCCCCGAGCCCGCCCCCTTCCACCCGCGCTGGAGCGACAGGCCCATCCCGCGCGGCAAGCAGCGCTCCCGGCCCCCGCTCGGCTGGCCCCGCGAGACCGACAGCCTCTGCCCCCGCTGCGTCAAGGAGGCCCGCGCCGAGATCCTCGGCGGCCGCGCCGACTGGACGACCCTTCTCACCGACAAGCCCGGCGAGATCCGCGCCCGCATCGTCGAGCGCGACGGCCGCGTCGTCATGGAGAAGACCTGCCCGCGCCACGGCGATTTCTCCGACACGATCTCGATCGACCCCGCGTTCCTCGCCCGCATCGAGGGCCTCTACGGCGGCCGCGACGTCGAGATGACGCCCGACCACCTGCACGCCCACGGGTCCAGCACGATCCGCTACGGCCGCGGCTCCGTGCTCACCGTCGACCTCACGAACCGCTGCAACATGATGTGCGATCCGTGCTTCATGGACGCCAACCAGGTCGGCTACGTGCACGAGCTCACCTGGGACGAGATCAAGAAGATCCTGGATGACGGGGCCGAGGTGCGCCCGCGCCGCCAGATGTCGATCCAGTTCTCCGGCGGCGAGCCGACCCTGAGCCCGCACTTCCTCGACGCCATCCGCTATGCCCGGAAGAAGGGCTACTTCGCCGTGCAGTGCGCGACCAACGGCCTGCGCTTCGCCGAGGAGCCGGGCTTCGCCAGGAGGGCGCGGGAGGCCGGCATGCGCATGGCCTACCTCCAGTTCGACGGGGTGACGAACGAGTCGAACGGCCACCGGAAGATCAGGAACCTCTACGACGTGAAGCTCCGCGCCATCGAGGAGCTCTCCGCGGCCGGGATCGACGTGATCCTGGTCGTCACGATCGTGAACGGCGTGAACCACGATCAGGTCGGCCCGATCGTCGAGTTCGCCGTGCAGAACGCGGACAAGATCACGGTGGTCAGCTTCCAGCCGGTGAGCTTCACCGGCCGCGACGAGGACATCTCCGACGAGCTCCGGGCGAAGCGGCGCTACACGCTGAGCCACCTCGCCCACGACGTGGCGGCCCAGACGGGCGTGACCCACCCGCTGCGCGACTGGTTCCCGCTCTCGTCCCTGAGCCACTTCGGCGACGTGACCGACCTCCTGGACGGCCCCGACAAGGACTGGGGCCAGCTCGGCTGCGGCTGCCACCCGAACTGCGGGATCGGCACCGTGCTGTTCGTCAACAAGCGCACGAAGCAGATGGTGCCGCTGCTCGATTTCCTCGACGTCGAGGGCCTGCTCGGCGATCTGCGCGCGATCTTCGACGCCGGCCGCGGCCGCGCGCTCACCCGCGCCCAGCTCGTCGCGGCGCTGCTCCGCCGCTACCGGCCCGAGGAGGCGCCCGAGGGGTTCAACCTGCTCACGCTGGTGAAGCAGTTCATGAGCCAGACGGGCGCGGCGCACGCCGGCGAGGGCGACGCCCACGAATACGAGTGGCGCGTGCTCTTCGTGGCCGGGATGTGGTTCCAGGACCTCTTCAATTACGACTTCCGGCGCACCGAGATGTGCATCATCCCCTACGGGACGCAGATGGGCGAGATCAGCTTCTGCGCGTACAACACCGGGGCGGGGTGGCGGAACATCCTCGAGAAGATGAAGGCCAGCGCGACGGTCGCCGAGTGGTACCGGGAGCACGGGCGGCACCCGGTGCACGCGAAGAACCAGGATCTGAAGCTGCCCCATTACGACAATCCATTGACGATCACCGAGCACGAGCTCGCCGCGCAGGAGCGCGCGGCGCAGGAGCGCGCCGGGACGGAGGCGCCGCGGCGCAGGACGAGGCACCTGCCGATCGTGAGCTGATCCCCCGGGGCGCGGCAGCGACTCTATGAGAGGGGGGGTCACTCCTGACCCACCCCTCCGCCACCGCGATCCGGCGGCCCGCCACCCCCCTCGCTCGAGGATCCGGCCTGATCTCGCGGGGGCGCGCGGCGGCCCGGAGCGTGCTGGGGCGGAGGGCATGACCTCGTGCACCGTCACCTCCCTCTCCGATTTCGCCCTCGCCTCCGGCCCGCGGGAGCGGGCGCTCACCGAGGGCATCGGCGCGCTCGGCGACGCCGATCTGCTCGCGATCGTGCTCGGCACCGGCCTCGCGGGCCGGCCCGTCACGATCGTCTCGGCGTCCGTGCTCGATCGCTTCGCCGGCCTCGAGGGGATCGCGCGGCTCGGGCCGCACGCGCTCGCCGAGCACCCGGGGCTCGGGCTCGCGAAGGCGCTCAGGATCTCGGCGGCGATGGAGCTCGGGCGGCGCGCGCACGAGCGGGCCGTGCGGCCTCGGCCGCCGGTGCGCACCTCGGCGGCGATCGCGGCGTGGTGCGTCGCGCACCTCGGGCCGCTGGACCACGAGCAGGTCTGGGTGATCTCGCTCGACGGCCGGAACGGGATGCGCGCGGCGCGGCGGGTGGCGCAGGGCGGGCTGCACGGCTGCTCGATCGCGGCGCGGGACATCCTCCGCGCGGCGCTCTCGGACGCGGCGGCGGCGCTGATCCTCGTGCACAACCACCCGAGCGGCGACGCGGCGCCGTCGCCGGAGGACGTGGAGATGACCGCGGCCGTGGCCGCCGCGGGGCTGATCGTCGGCGTGCCGCTCGTGGACCACGTGATCCTGACGCCGGACGGGCACTACGCGTCGATGCTGGACATCGGCGTGCTCTCGCCCGCCGGGGCGCCGCCGGCGTCGCGGGTGGCGTCGCCGTAGCGCCTCTGCGGGAGGAGAGGAGAGGAGAGAGGAGAGGAGAAGAGAGGATCACAGGGAGGCGGGGAGGCGGGGAGATCAGAGATCAGAGATCAGAGATCAGAGAATTCTCTC
>CAYQYG010000592.1:0-4552 GCA_964421485.1 uncultured Polyangiaceae bacterium
AGGTCGAAAGCCCAAGCAACCGTCCGCTGCCCCCGGCGCTCCCGCCGGCGCCCGCGACGCGGCAGCCGCAGCCGCCCTGCTTCGGTTCGACGGGCGGGGGCGCCTCGGAGGGCGGGATGTCGGGCGGCGTCTCCTGCGGCGAAGGGGCCTCGGGCGTCTCCTCGGCCTTCTCCTCGGCCTTCTCTTCCTTCTTCGGCTCGTCCTTCTTCTTCTTCTTGTCGCCGCCCGCAAAGACGATGGCGCGGCGATCGATCACGGGGTTGTCGCCCTGGAGCGTGATCTTGAACGTCTGCCCCATCTGCACGCCGTCGGTCGTGCGGGTGATCTTGAGGTCGTACTCGCCGGCCTCGAAGCCGCGGTCGCGGCGGAGCACGAAGTCGAACTTGGTGATGTTGAAGATCTTGCCCGAGCCGTCGGAGAAGCCGACGTCCATGTTCTCGTTGATGGACTGCTGCCCCTGCAGCGGGATGCGGTTCAGGATCGGCTTCTCGGGGGACTGATCGGTGAGCGCGCGCTCGTAGTGCACGGTCGGCGTGAAGGAGAAGATCATCGGGATGTGCGCCAGGTGCGGCGTGGCGCCGTAGTTGATCGTCATCTTGAGCTTCCACCGGCCGTCGTCCTCCTTGGGAGAGCGATCGGCGATGGTCACCGTGCCCGCGGCGCGCGCGGGGGTCGCGGCGAGCAGCGCGCCCACGAGGGCGAGCGCCGCGGCGGCGAGCGGGAGGTGGAAGCGCCGCGCGAGGTCGGTGAGGCGCCGGCCGAGGCCGCGCCGGGGGCGGGGGGGGCGGGGGGCGGATCGAAGGCTGGGCATGCGGAGAACGCTACCAGGCTTCCCCCGCGCCCTGGAAGATACGCCGCGCGCTCAGTCAGGGAACCAGAGGAGCTTCTCGGCGACGGGCTTGTAGCAGGCCTCGCGGCCGGCCTCCTCGTTGTCGGTGCAGCTCGCGCTGCCGAGGCAGTCGGCGACCTCGTAGCGGCCGGCCGCGTTGTACGCGGTGGTGAACAGGGCCCGCTGCGACGAGTCGAGCTTGGCGAAGGCGGCGCGGCACTCCGCGGCGGGCACGCTCTCGCAGCGGGTCATGCGCGCGCAGCGGGCCTCGACGACGTCCCTGGCCGCGGCCTCGTCCTCGGTGAGGTGGACGAGGACCTCGTCGTTGCACTCGGCGACGAGCTGCGAGCGGTCCGGCGCCTCGTCGCCGGCGGCCTCGAGCCGCCGCGTGAAGCACTTGGTCATGAGCCGCAGATAGCCCGGCGACGCGGTCGGGTAGGCGGCCTTGCACTCGGCGAGGTGCTCCCACGACGGGCCGCCGCCGATGACGCGCGCGAGGCCGTCGCACCACTCGGCCTGGGCCGCGACGACCGCGTCGCGATCCGGCGCCTTGGCCGGTCCGCCCGAGCAGGCGCCGAGCGCGCCGGCCGCCAGCGCGGCCGCCGTGAGCAGCGCTCTCGAATTTGGCGAGGTCAGCATGGTCGAGAAGCTAGCACGAGAGCCCCGGCGGGCGGAGCCCCCGAGGTCGCGCGCGGGCCTCGCGCCGGTCTCAGGGCGGGGGCTCGAGCCGGCAGGTCAGGCGGCCCTCGGCGCCGCGCAGGGCGGCGCCCTGCTTCGGGCCGAACGCGGCGGTGATGCCGAGGGGGGAGGCGCCGGAGCGGACCTCGAGCTCCAGCGCCTCGGCGCAGATCCGGCGCGGGCCGGCGGCGAGCAGCGCGACCGACTGGACGGAGTCCTCGAGCAGCACGCGGCCGGCGCTCGACTCGACGCGCAGGATCGCGGGCGCGGCGGCGACGAAGCGGAGCGCCGGCCTCGCGGCGGAGCACGCGGGGGAGCCGATCTCCGCGACGGCGGCGAGCGGGCCGAGGGGCTCGAGCGGGCCGACCTCCGCGCGCGGGAGGTCGATCGGGCCCGCGAAGACCTCGCCGCTCTGCCAGGTGTAGCCGACGAGCGCGACGCCCTTGCCGTCGAGGCGCGCGGCGAGCGTGAGGCGGGTGTCCGCGGGGCCCTGGACCCGGACGAGGCGCGCGACGGGTCGGGCGGCGTCGGGCGTGGCGAGCACCAGGGCGGGGCGGGAGGCGTCGAGCGCGAGCAGGGCGCCGCCGGGGAGGTCGGCGGCGGCGGTGAGGGTCCCGGGGGGATCGAACGGGGCGAACGCGGGGGGGGAGGCCGCGGCGCGGACGCGGAGGCGGTCGACGGGGCGCGGGGCGGAGGGCGCCGAAGGCGACCCGGAGCCCCGCACGTCGAACACGAGGAGGAGGTCGGCGCCGGCGCCGGAGGCGGTGAGCACGGGGATCGCAGCGCTGGACGTGCCGGCGGGGGCGCGGTCGCGGATCGCGAGGCGGCGCGGGCGCGCGGCGGGGTCGAACGGCGGGAGGGCGTCGGTCGTCCAGGCGCCGTCGCGGGAGGCGCCGAGCGAGGCGCCGGGGCGGGTGTGGACCGTGACGAGCGGGAGGGGGGAGGGCGGGGGAGGGGGCGGGGGCCAGGTCCGCGGGTCCGCCTCGAGGCGGCACGTGACGTGGAGACCCGGAGCGGGCGGGGCAGGGGACGGCGCGGGGGGCGGTGTGACATCCGGGGGCGCGGGCGCGGGGCCGCCCCAGCCAAGCCGGACGAGGCCCTGATCGCCGAGGTTGCAGCCGATCTCGGAGCATCCGAAGGCTGCTTGATCGCTGGAAGGGGGCTCGAGGCGGCCGACGGGCGGGCCCTCGACGGGGCGAAAGGTGCGGCCGCCGTCGGTCGTCTCGAAGTAGGAGGGGGCGCCGTCGTCGCGCGGGGCCATGGCGAGGGCGAAGCGGGCGCCGTAGACGACCTGCTCCACGCCCCGGGGGAGCGGGTAGACGGTGACCTCGCCGCCCGGCGCGATGCGCACGCCGGCCACGCGGCCGCCGCGGCGGGTCGAGAGGGGCAGCGGCGCGTCGGCGACCCCGGCGCCCTCCGCCCCGGACCGCGGCGCGGGCTCCTCGTCGCCCTCCCCGGGCCCGTCGCCGGCCTCGGGCAGGTGGATCCAGCCGCGCAGCGCGCCGTCGTCGTCCTCCCAGAAGTCGGCGTCGACCAGGCGCTCGGAGCGCGTGGGGTCGGTGACCGCGGGGAACCGCCCGCCGGCGAGCGCGGGGTCGCCCAGGCGGACGCGCACGACGCGCACGCCCTCCTCCGCGCCGGCCGGCGCAGGGGGCGCGGCCCCCGCGGCGCCGCCCTCGGCGTCGAGCAGGAGCGCCGTGACCCGGCCCTGATCGCCCGGGATCCAGCGGTACAGCCGCCGCGCAGCGTCGCCCCGGAGGCGCCGCTCGATCCACGCGTCGCCGGCCGCGCGCACGCAGGCGCGGGCGTCGTCCGGGGGCGCGGCGTCGGGCTCGCCCTCGGGCGGCTCCTCGGGCGGGGGCGCCTCGGGCATGGCCGTCGGATGCGGGCGGGCCCACGGGGGGAGCAGCTCGGCCTCCTCGGCCTCCGGAGGCGGCGGGCGGCCGCGGAGGAGCTCGCCGGGGCCCGGCGGGCGGTGGCCGCACCGGCCGGCGAGCGCGAGGCGGCCGCGCGGCCCGGCCAGGAAGGGCGCGGCGCCGGGGAAGGTGGCCTCCAGGCGGGGCGTCGCGAGGGCGCCGTCCACGCGGAGGACGTGCGCGCCGCGGTGGACGCACGCGAGCAGGACGTCGGCGCCGGCGCGGACCGGGGCGCAGCGGGCGAGGTCCTCGCCCACGTGGAGCAGCGCGGCGTCGGCGAGGGGCCGCGCGGTCGCGGCGGAGAGCACGGTGAGGCCGCCGGCGCGGTGGATGAGCACGCGGCCGCCGGGCAGGAGCGCGCCGGTGGCCACGCCGGCGTCCAGGGCCTCGGGCGCGAGGGCGCGGCTCGAGGTGGGCGGGACGGTCGAGACCTGCGTGGAGGGGAACGCGACCTGGCCCTCGGGGTTGAAGCGCGCCGAGAGCGACGCGTCGGCGGGCGCGTCGATCAGGCCGGCGGCCGTCAGGCGCAGCGCCGGGACCCCCGTCGGCGCGACCAGCGCCACCGCGCCGGGCGCCTCGGTGAGGCTCGCTGCGGCGATCCCCCTCGAGGCGAGCACGTCGGTCCAGGTCGCGCCCGCGTCGAGGGTGACGGAGGCGCGCCCGAGCGCGTCGAGGCGCACGGCGCGGCGCTCGTCGGCGGCCGCGGCGTCGGCGAGGCCCGGCGCGCCCAGCGGGCGGGCGGTGAGCCTCCCGGGATCGACCTCGTAGAGGCCGCGCGGCGTGCGCAGCAGCAGCGACGCGAGGTACGCGCGCGCCCCGCCGGTCGCGCCGGCGTCGGCGACGGGCTGGAGCGGCCCGAGGAAGCCCTCCGCGCGGTACGTGCGGTCCTCCGACCAGACGAGGAACCCGCCGCCGAGCCGCGGCGGGATCGAGCGGAAGCCGAGCAGGCCCGCCGGCGACGCGGCCGAGGCGGCGAGCACGCCGCCCTCGAGCTGGATCCGGATGCCCTCGTAGAGCGCGGGCTCCGGGCGCGGCACGGCGGAGCCGCGCGCGCCCGCGTCGAGCACGACGCCCGCGGTCTCGGTGAGCGCGTACCGGGCCGGGCCGAGCGGCGGCGGGTCCGCGGGCG
>CAYQYG010000593.1:0-4522 GCA_964421485.1 uncultured Polyangiaceae bacterium
GTCCTCCTGGTGTGCGCGGAGCCTCGCGTGGCCGGCCTGGAACCCCCCGGCCGCCGGCCATGCGCCGCCCCGGGCCTGGCCATGGTATGAGACCGGCGGCACATGGCGAGTCGCTTCTACGTCACCACCCCCATCTATTACATCAACGATGTCCCCCACCTGGGCAGCGCCTACACGACGATCGCCGCGGACGTGATGTGCCGCTACCACCGCCTGCGCGGCGAGGAGGCCCGGTTCCTGACGGGAACGGACGAGCACGGCCTGAAGATCCAGCGGGCCGCCGAGGAGCGGGGCATCGCGCCGGCCGCGCTCGCCGACGAGATCGCCGCGATCTTCCGCGACACGTGGCCGAAGCTCGGCTGCGCGGCCGACGATTTCATCCGCACGAGCGAGCCGCGGCACAAGAAGGGCGCGCAGGAGCTCTGGCGCAAGATCGACGCGCGCGGCGACATCTACCTCGGCCACTACGAGGGCCTCTACTGCGTGGGCTGCGAGGCCTACTACACGGAGAAGGACCTCCAGCAGCCGGGCAACGTCTGCCCGCTGCACCAGCGCCCCGCCGAGAGCGTGAAGGAGGAGAGCTACTTCTTCCGGCTCTCGAAGTACGGCCCCGCGCTGCTGGACTTCTACCGCGCGAACCCCTCGTTCGTGCAGCCCTCGGGCCGCATGAACGAGGTGGTCCGCTTCGTCGAGGAGGGCCTGCAGGACCTGTCCGTGTCGCGCACGACCTTCAACTGGGGCGTGCCGGTGCCGGGTGATCCGCGGCACGTCATGTACGTGTGGTTCGACGCGCTGTCGAACTACCTGACCGCGCTCTCCGAGCCCGAGGACGCGACCTGCTTCTGGCCCGCGACCGTGCACCTCGTGGGCAAGGACATCCTCCGCTTCCACGCGGTCTACTGGCCCGCGTTCCTGCTGTCCGCCGGGTTCGCGGTGGAGGAGCTCCCGCGCCAGGTCTTCGCGCACGGCTTCCTGACCTACAACGGCCAGAAGATGTCGAAGACGCTCCGCAACACGATCAGCCCGGTCGCGCTCGCGGAGGCGATCTCGCCGGCCGTCGGCGTGGATACGATCCGCTACTGCCTGATGCGCTCGATCTCGTTCGGGCAGGACGGCGACTTCAGCATGGATGACGTGCTGTCGCGCTATGCGGCCGACCTGGGCAACGCGCTCGGCAACCTGCTGAACCGGGTGCTCCCGTTCGCCGAGGCAGTGCCCGCGAAGGGCGCGCCCGGCCCGCTGGAGGAGGAGCTCGCCCGCGCGCACGCCCAGGGCGCGGCCGCGGCCGCGGCGGCGTTCGGCGCGGTGCAACCGACGCGCGCGCTCGACGCGATCTGGACGGTGATCGCCGCCGCGAACCTCTACGTGGACCGCGCGGCGCCCTGGGCCGCGAAGAAGAGCGATCCCGCGCGGCTCGCGACGATCGTGGCGACCCTGCTGGAGGAGCTCGAGGCGATCAGCCTGATGATCTCGCCGGTCATGCCGCGCGTGGCCGACATGATGCGCGACCAGCTCGGCCTGGGCCCCGTCACCCCCGAGATCGGCCGCGATCAGTGGCCCGCGGCCGCACCGCAGCGGGCCCCCGGGGGGGCGCTGCGGCGCGGGGCCCCGATCTTCCCGAGGATCGAGAAGGATCAGGCCGCCGTGCTGCTCGCCCGCTTCGCGCCCCCGAGGGAAGCGGACGCGGCAGCGGGCGCGGCCACGGGCGCGGCCACGGGCGCGGCCACGGCAGCGGGCGCGGCCACGGCAGCGGGCGCGGCCACGGCAGCGGGCGCGGCCGCGGCAGCGGGCGCGGCGCGCGAGCCGAAGGCGCCGATCACGTTCGAAGAGTTCTCGAAGATCGATCTCCGCGTCGGCGTGGTGGTGAGCGCGGAGCGCGTGAAGAAGAAGGACAAGCTGCTCGATCTCCGCGTGGACACCGGCGACGCGGCCCCGCGCCGCATCATCGCCGGCATCGCCGCGAGCTACGCGCCCGAGCAGATCCTCGGCCGCCGCGTCGTCGTCCTGTGCAACCTCCCCCCGCGCGACTTCGGCAAGGGCCTCGTCTCCGAGGGCATGCTCCTCGCCGCCGACGCCGGCGCCGGCCTCCGCACTGTCACCGTCGACGACGCCGCCCCCCCGGGCGCCTCCGTCCGCTAGCGCTGCCTGTCGGAAATCTCCGGAGATTCAGAGAGGAGAGAAGAGAGAGATTCACAGGGAGGCGGGGAGGCGGGGAGAGCAGAAAATTCTGAAATCTATCTCTCTTCTCTCTCCTCCCCGCCTCCCCGCCTCCCTGTGATCCTCTCCCTCTCTTCTCTCTCTTGTCAGGGGCAGGTGAACCCGCAGGTCGCGTCCACCGCATCCACGCACAGCGAGTCCCAGGCCGTCGTGCAGCAGTAGTCGTCGGCCTGGCAGATCTTCGTCGCGCACGACGAGCACCCGCTCGTGAGCGCGTCGCCCGCCTCGCACTCCGGGTGCGCGCAGGTCCCGCCGCCGCAGCCGACGTCGCACATCGTCGCGGCCTCGTTCACGCACACGGCGTCCCACTCCGTCGCGCAGCAGTACGAGTCGGCCGCGCAGACCGTGCTCGCGCAGGGCGAGCACCCGTCCGCCAGCGCCGGGCCCGCCACGCACTCCGAGTGCGCGCAGCCCGCGCCCCCGCCGCAGGTCATCCCGCAGCTGGCTTCGACCTCCGAGATGCAGATCGAGTCCCAGGCCGTCGTGCAGCAGTAGCTGTCGATCTGGCAGAGCGCCGCGGCGCACGCGTCGCAGTCCGTGCCGAGCGGGCCGCCGGAGGTGCAGGGGTCGTGATCGCACGTGCCGCCCCCGCCGGGATCGCCGACCGAGCAGTCGTTCAGGTACCCCGGGCACGCGCTGCAGACGCCGTAGCCGGCGCCGATCGTCTCGCAGTACATGTAGATCCTGCGCTCGTTGGGCCCGAACACCTGATCGCTCAGGTACGAGGCATCGACGCTGCCCGAGGGGCCGAAGAGGGCCTCGGCGATGGGCTCCACGTCGATCGGGCCGCAGTCGGCGTCGACCTCGCACGGGACGCAGACGCCGCACGAGATCACGTTCGCGCCGGTGCCGACCTTGACGTCGCCGCAGGTCGCCATCGGATAGTCGACGCTCGCGTCGCCGATCGCGCCGATGCCGGTCATGTCGCGGAGGATCTCGCCGACGGCGACGGGCGCGGTGACGCCCGCGCACCCCGCGTCGGTCGTGCAGGCCTGGGTGACCGCGTCCCAGGGGGCCGGGACGGCGGGCGCGGCCGCGCCGAGGTCCGCGCAGGTGGCCGCGGCCGGGCCGCAGGTGCCCGCGCCCGTGCCCGCGCCGTGGCAGACGAAGCCGGGGGCGCCGCAGCCGGTGCAGTCGGCGTCGGCGCCGCAGGCGCCGTCGCCGTCGGTGCCGCACACGGAGACGCAGGTGCCCTGCGGGCTGCAGGCGAAGCCGGCGGGGCAAGGGCGCGCGTCGGAGCACTCGGAGCAGCGGTGGGCGTTGCAGACAGGGGCCTCGTGGCCGGGGACGCCGCAGTTCTCGCAGTCGGCGTCGACGGTGCAGGCGTAGGGGCACCTGGCGACGCAGCGGCCGCCCACGCAGGTGTCGGTGGACTGGCAGGCGCTGGTGTCGTCGAGGGTGCAGGCGACGCACCGGCTGCTGCCGGTGTCGCAGATCTGGTGGAGGGGATCGCAGGCGAGGCAATCCGTGCTGGTGACGCAGGTGACAAGGGGGTCGCCGTGATCGTCCGAGGGGCAGGTGACGCCGTCGGCGACGCAGGCGCCCCAGCGGGTGCAGACCTCGCCCTCGGGGCAGCCGCCGCCGGTCTCGGGGTCGCAGGCGACGCACCGGCCCTCGGCGATGAGGCAGGTCCGGCGGCCCTCGGTGCAGGCCTGGCACTCGTAATCGGCGGCGCAGTTGTTGAGGAGGCAGATCTGGTCGGGGAGGTCGTCGCCGCCGCCCCCGGGCGGGAGCGAGGCGCCGCCGCTGGCGCAGGCGGCGCCCAGGGCCGCGAGGGGGGCGACGAGGAGCGCGAGGGCGAGGCCGGGGAGCGCGCGGAGGCGATGGAGCATGGGCCAGGGCCATGCTCGCATGAACCGCGCCAGATCCGGCGGAGGCTGTCGCGGCGGGGTTCCCGGCCGTGGTGGTCCGCGAGGTGCCCCGGGGCGCGGATCCACCCCTGGTGCAAGGCGGATCCAGGTCGCGCTCAGGCGACGAGGAGGTGATAGGCGGCGGAGAGCTCGGCGAAGCGGGCGTTGCTGTGGTCGCCGGCGCCGTGGGTGGCGAAGCGGTCGGGGTGGAGGCGCGAGGCGAGGCGGCGGAAGGCGCGGCGGACGTCGGCCTCGGTGGCGTTCTCCTGAAGGCCGAGGAGCGTGAGGGCGCGGAGGCGGGGCTCGTCGAGGCGGGGCGGGGCGACGCGGGGCTCGGGGCGGGGGCCGGGCGCGGGGCGAGCGCCGGGCTCGGGGCGGGGGCCGGGCGCGGGGCGAGCGCCGGGGGGGGAGCGAGATCGGAAGAGCGTCGTGTAGGGAAAGAGTGTACAGGCAGG
>CAYQYG010000594.1:0-4501 GCA_964421485.1 uncultured Polyangiaceae bacterium
AGGCTCCGGCGCCGCCCGCGCCGCCCGCGCCGCCCGCGCCGCCGGAGGCTCCGGCGCCGCCCGCGCCGTCGTCGTCGAGCTTCGGGGAGATGGTGACGCTGCGGCCGCAGCCGCCCGCAAGCGCGATCGCGGACGCCGTCGCGAGGACGACGCCGAGGGCTCTCTGTCGCATGACGCCTCCAGGCCGGTGGCCCGGCATTCTACTACGCGCGCGGGCGCGCGGGCGCGATCCAATCCCGGCCCGGCTGTGCGATGCTGGGGGCCACCACCATGAGACGGATCACCTTGCTTTTCACCGTCCCTTTGCTCGGCGCCGCGCTGGGCGCCCTCGCCGCCGGAGCGGGCGGCTGCTCCCCCGAGGAGCGCGACTTCGGCGCGGCCGGCGGGCCCACGTCGTGCGAGCCGGGCACCGAGGCGCCCTGCTACGAGGGGCCGGAGGGCACCGAGGGCGTCGGCGTCTGCGCGGCCGGCACGATGCGCTGCAACGACGCGGGCGACGGTTACGGAGCGTGCGAGGGGCAGGTCCTGCCCGCAGCGGAGGTCTGCGCCACGGCCGACGACGAGGACTGCGACGGCGCGAGCCCGGCCTGCCCGCTGACGTTCCTCTGGGGCGCCGGGCCCGGCCTGCTCGGGAGCAACAACGTCGCGACGGCCGCGGGCGTGACCGGCGACGGCGGCGCGCTCGTCGCGGGCGAGCTGGACGGCTCGATGGACTTCGGGCAGGGCCCGCTCGACTCGGCGGGGAGCAACGACGCGTTCGTCGCGAAATTCGACGCCGCGACCGGGGCGGTGCGCTGGGCCAAGCGCTTCGGCGACGCGGAGAGCCAGCAGGCCGCGGCCGTGGCCGGCGACGCGGCGGGCAACGCGTACGTCGCGATCAAGCTCTACGGCCACATCGACCTCGGCGGCGTGACCGCGGACTCGGCCGGCAGCTCGGACGTGGTCGTCGCGCAGCTCAAGCCGAACGGCACGCCCGGCTGGGCGCTCCGCCTCGGCGACGCGGACTCCCAGGAGCCCTCCGCGCTCGCGGTCGCGCCGAACGGCCAGATCACGGTCGCGGGCACGTTCAGCGGCGTGATGAGCGCCGGCGGCTTCACCCTGACCTCCGACGGCTCGCAGGACGTCTTCGTGATCAGGCTCGACGCGACGGGCTTCCCCCTCTGGGCCGCGCAGACGCTCGGCGGCGGCTACCCCCAGGTGGCCGGCGTGGCCCTCGACCCGCAGGGCAACGCCGTCGTCGCCGGCGGCTTCGACGGCGATCTCTCGATCGGCGGCTCGAGCGCGAGCGCGGTCTCGGGCACGGACGACGCGTTCGTCATGACCCTCGACGGCCAGAGCGGCTCGCTGCGCTGGCTGCGGAGCTTCGGCGGCGGCGGCGAAGATCGAGCCACCGGCGTCGCGGTGGACGCGTCGGGCGGCGTCGCCCTCGCCGGCACGTTCGCCCAGTCGGTGACGTTCGGCGACAGGACGCTGATCACCCCCGCGGAGGAGAGCTTCTTCCTCGCGCGGCTGGATCCGACCGGCAGCGTCCAGACCGCGACCCAGCACGGCTCCGGCTTCGGCGGCGGGGATCGGATCCGGATCGCGATCGACTCGCAGGACAACCTGATCCTCGCGGGCTACTTCGCCGGCAACCTCACCTTCGGCGGCGAGACCTTCACGAGCAGCGGCTCGGGCTTCGGCATGATCGACCTCTTCCTCGCGAAGCTCGACCCGACCGGCGCGCACATCGCGAGCCGCCACCTCGGCAACGACACCATCCAGATCTTCTCCGACGTGGTCGTCGACTCGTCCGACCGGATCATCGCCGTCGGCGCCACCATGGGCGCGCTGGACCTCGGCGGCGGCACCCCGATCGGCCCCGACAATCCGGACGCCGCGACGCCGATCATCGGCGCCTACAGCCCCTGAACGTCAGACCGGGACCGGGGTGGCCTCCACGATCCCGTGGAGGATCCCGTCCGCCGACGCGCCGCCGTACCTCGCCTGCGTGGTGAGCAGCAGCCGGTGCGCGAGCACCGGCCCCGCGAGCGCCTGCACGTCGTCGGGGCTCGCGTACCTTCGCCCGTCGAGCAGCGCGCGCGCCTGCGCCGCGCGGAAGAACGCGAGCGCCCCGCGCGGGCTCACCCCGAGCTCGAGATCGCGGTGCCCGCGCGTCGCCGCGACGATCTGCAAGAGGTACCTCCCCACCGCCTCCTTCACCTCGACCTCGCGCACCGCCGCCTGCAGGGCGGCGAGCTCCGCGACGTCCGCCACGGGCTCCACCGCCGCGAGCGGGTCCTCGCGCTGCCGCGAGAAGAGCATCCTCAGCTCGTCCTCCGGCGGCGGGTACCCGACGCCGATGCGGAGCATGAACCGGTCGAGCTGCGCCTCCGGCAAGGGGTAGGTGCCCTGGTAATCGACGGGGTTCTGCGTCGCGATCACGAAGAACGGCGACGGCAGCGCGTGCGAGGCGCCGTCGATCGTGGCCTGCGCCTCGCTCATCGCCTCGAGCAGCGCGGCCTGCGTGCGGGGCGACGCGCGGTTGATCTCGTCCGCGAGCAGCACGTTCGTGAACACGGGCCCCCGGTGGAACGAGAAGGAGCCGTCCTTCGGGTTCAGGACGAGCGACCCGAGGATGTCCGAGGGCAGGAGGTCCGGCGTGAACTGGACGCGCGTGAACGCGGCCCGGAACGCCCGCGCGAGGGCCTTGGCGAGCGTCGTCTTCCCGACCCCGGGCACGTCCTCGACGAGCACGTGCCCGCCCCCGAGCACGCCGACGAGGACCAGATCGATGACGTCGGGCTTGCCGTGCAGGACCTGGCCGAGCGCGCGGCGGATCCGATCGAGGGTGGACAAGGAGGCGGAGGGCACGGCGCGAGGATAGCGGATCCGGCGGCGGATCCTGCCGAGACACGCCGCTTCGAAGATCAGCTCGCCGAGGCCGTGGTGGCGGCCGCGCGCGCCATCTGAGATATCGTGGAGGCCCTCGAGGTCCCCACGTGAGCGTCGATTTCGCGCGGCTGAACCACATCCTGATCCCGGCCACCAAGGCCGGGCGCGACCGGTTCCGCCGCGGCCCCCTCGGGCGCGCGCTCCGGCCCGCCTTCGGCGTCCTCGCCGCGCTCAGCGACGAGGGCCGGCTCCTCGCCGTGACCTCGCTGCTCGTCGGCGGCCTCGGGCTCGACGTCGGGTCGACCGACGTCTACGTGCTCTGGAGCGCGCTCTTCGGGATCCTCCTCGGGTCGCTCGTCCTGTCGCGCGCGCACCGGCTCGCGGGCGTGCGCGCGGAGGTGAGCGCCCCGCGGCGGGTCACCGTCGGCGAGGAGATCCGGTTCGCGATCACGCTGCGCAACGAGGGCCCGCGCGATCACCGGGCCGTGCGCGTGCGCGGACCCTTCCTGCCGTGGGACGGGCGGTGGACCGGCGAGGAGCCGCGGGTGCGCCTGCTCGCGGCCGGCAAGGGCGCGCGCGTCGAGGCGGCGGCGCGGTTCACGAGCCGCGGCGAGCACCACCTCGATCCCTTCACGGCCGCGGCGCTCGTGCCGCTCGGGCTCGCGCTCGGCCCGCCGATCGAGACCGACGGGTGCCGGTTCCTGGTGGTCCCGAGGGTGGCGCGCGTCACGCGGCTGACGCTGCCGATCGGCCGGCGCCACCAGCCGGGGGGGGTCCCGCTCGCGTCCAAGACCGGCGAGTCGATGGATCTGCTCGGCGTGCGCCCCTATCGCGCGGGCGATCCGGTGCGCCACCTGCACGCGCGGAGCTGGGCGCGCGCGGGCGCGCCGGTCGTGCGCGAGTACCAGGAGGAGTACTTCAGCCGCGTCGGCGTGGTGCTCGAGGCGGGCGCGGCCGACGCGAGGCAGCTCGAGGCGGCGCTCTCGCTGGCCGCGGGCGTGATCGCGCACCTGTCGCGCGGCGAGGCCCTGATCGATCTGCTCGTCGTCGGCGACCGCGTGCACGACCTCACGATCGGCCGGCACCTCGGCTTCCTCGAGCAGGCCCTCGACCTGCTCGCGTGCGTCGAGGCGGGCGCGCCGCGCGCCCTGCCGGACCGGCTCCTCGCGCGGCTCGCCCCGCACCTCGCGCGGCTCTCGTGCGTGATCGTGGTGGCGCCGTCGTGGGACGGCGGCGCGCTCTCGGAGCGGATCCGCGGGCGCGGCGTGGGGTGCACGACGCTCGTCGTGCAGCGCGGCGAGGGGGGCGCGGCGGACGGAGCGCGCGACACGTCAGAGCGCCGGGACGTGCGCGTCCTCGCCGCGTCCGCGATCGAGCGCGGGGAGCCGCTCTCGCTGTGACCGCCGCGTCGAGGCTGTGGGGACCCGCCTCGCTCGCCGCGGTCGCCGCGATCCTCGGCCTCGTGAGCGGCCTCCCCGCCCTCGGCGCGATCGCCGCGGCCGCCGCGCTGATCCCCGCCCTCACCGCGCGCCGCGCCGCGATCGGCGCCGCCGGCGAGCGGCTCCTGGTCCCCGCGGGCGCCCTCGCCGGCGCGGCGATCGCGATCGCCGCCGCCCCGCCTCCGGCT
>CAYQYG010000595.1:0-4488 GCA_964421485.1 uncultured Polyangiaceae bacterium
TCCGACATGAAGGTCTCCTCGGGCGCTGAGCCGCCCGAGCCGACGCGTACCATGACCGGATCCTCGATCCCAGCACTCTTCTCGGCTCCGCGGGGCTTGCCCGGTCGAATTCATGCATTGCCGAGGACCGCGGATCTTTGCCAAGGGCTGATCCATTTCTTCACGACGGCTCGTGTTTCTCCGCACCGGCGCCGCGCGCGTCCCGCGCCGGCGGCTGTCGCCGCGCCTCGTCACGGGATCTCCTGCACTTCGGCCTTGACACCGGGCGCTCCGTCGTGCTGCGGGTCCACCCCCGCCCCGCCCGGCCCCGCGTCGCCGGTCTCGACCGTCAGCCCCTCGGTCGGCGGCGCGCTGCCCTGGAAGGCGATCCCGAGCGAGTGGCCTCCCAGGCCGCCGCCGCCGCGGCCCCCGGTGCCTCCGGGACCGCCGTTGCCGCCCAGGCAACCGGGGTTGAGGTTGGAGCCGCATCGGCTTCCCCGGATCCAGGAACACCTCGTGCTCGATCGGCGACACCCCGATCCGCCTCCCGTCCACCAGCACCTCCGCCCCTGCGACGCTCACGACCAGCTTCACCGTCACCAGCGCCTTCCGCACCTCCGCGAGCCTCGCCGCCGCCAGCTCCTTCGGCTCCTTCTTCCCCGACAGCGGCCACTGCCGCACGGCCAGCTACAGGTGCTCCGCCGCCTCCCGCAGCTTCCCCAGCCGGTACTGCGTGTGCCCCAGGTTCGCCGCCACGTCGTACGTCGGCCGCAGCGCCCACACCGCCAGGTAGCTCGCCTCCGCCTCGGCCCATCTCTGCTGCTTCACCAGCGCGTTGGCCTCGCGGAACAGCGCCTCCGCCCGCTCCGCCACCGCATCCGCCGGGGCGATCGGCGCGGCCTGCGCCGGCTGCGCGGCCGCCGCGCGCTCGCCGATCCCTCCGCCGATCCACGGCGAGGCCACCGCCGCGAGCATCACCAGGCCCATCGTTCCACCACGTCGCATCGAAGCGTCTCCTCGTCACTCCAAGAACTCGGGCGGCATCGCGGGCACCGGCGCCGCAGTCCCCTTCGAGGTCGGCTCGGGCTCCACCACCGAGGCGCCCGCCCCCCTCGGTCCCTTCTGCGCCGGCGCCGCCGGCGCCGCAACCGGCGCCGGCACCGCGACCGCAGCCGAAGCCGTGGCCCAGGTGCACCGGCCCGCCGCCCTGTCCTCCACCAGCCTCCTGCTCGCACCTATCATCTCCCCCGCCATCTCCGCGACCGTCATGAACCGGAGATTCGGGTCCTTCGCCGTCGCGCGCCGGATGAGCTCGTCCATGTAGCCGGGCAGATCGAGCACCACCGAGAGCGGCGGCAGCGGATCCGTGATGTGCCGCAGCATCAATCGCTGCTGGTTGCCGAAGCTCTCCTCGAACGGGTGCTTTCCCACCATGAGCTCCCAGAGCACGATCCCCAGCGCGTAGATATCGAACCGCGCGTCCGCGTCCGAGCCGAGCAGGTTCTCCGGCGACATGTACCCCGCCGTGCCCAGCCGCACCGTCGGCTCCGTCGTCTTCGCGTCATAGGGCACGTTCTTCGCTATCGAGAAATCGAGCAGGACCACCCGCCCTTCCTCGGTCAGCATCACGTTCCCGGGCTTCACGTCGCGGTGGATGATCTGGTTCTCGTGCGCCGCGTCGAGGGCCCAGGCCACCTCGGTCGCCACCCAGAGCGCGAAGGGCGGCGAGAGCCGCCCCTGCCTGCGCAGGAGCTCGGCGAGCGTGATCCCGTCGAGGTATTCCATCAGGATCCAGATGAGCCCATCGGGCTCGATGCCCGCGTCGATCACCTCCACCACGTTCGCGTGCCGGATCCCGAACGTCCCCTCGGCCTCGGCCCGGCTGCGCTCCTGCTTCCGGGAGCTCCCGCGATCCCGCAGGTGCATCACCTTGAGCGCGCAGCGCTCCCCGCTCACGCAATGATGGGCCTCGAGCACGCGGCCCGAATAGCCGGAGTCGATGAACCGCACGATCTTCACCTGATGAAAGACCTGGTCTGGCAGAAACCGCAGATCCGCGTCTCCCGGACCGCCCTTCGCCTCCGGCGCGGCCTGGACCTCGGGCGCGTCGCTGCCCGGCCGGACGATCCGCTGGGTCCCGGAGGCCCCGCGCCGCGCCGCGGGCTCCGCCTCGCCGCCCGCCTCGCCGTCCGCGCCCATGCCGCTCCCTTTCCCCATCACCCCCGGCCTCCGCCCTGCCCCGCCTCGCCTGCCGTCCTGCAAGTCCGGTCCCCGGCGGAAACGTGACCACAAAAAATGACCCGAGCCGCGCAGCAATCTCTTGCGCTCCCCCCGCGCGCTCCGCTTACCATCGCTCGCCAGGGCGGGGAGAGGAGGGAACACGATGGGGAGCTGGGGATACGGCTTTGTCACCGACAAGGGCTTCAGCGCCTTTGCCGCGGATCTGAACGAAGGCGCGTGGAAAGAGATATCCATCAAGAAATACGACGTGCCGGATCGCGTGCCGAAGGAGCTCGTCTTCGAGGCGCCGCGGCCCGTCGTGTGGAAGCTCTGGATCACGTAGTGCATTGCCACGCTCGATGAGGTGCTGGGCAGCTCGACGGCCGTGGTCACGGAGCGCGACGCGGAGTGGGACAGCGCGCAGCGCGCTCTCAATCTCTGCCTGGCCACGGCGGCGGAGCACAAGGATCCCGCCGTGCGCGAGGCGGCCGGCCGGCTGCGCGGCGCGCTGCTCAAGGGCGCCGGCACGGAGCAGACCACCCTGAGCTATGACGAGGAGGTCGATTACGGCCGCCAGCAGCTCCTCCGCGCCGCCAAGGACCCGCTCGCCGCGGACGCGAAGAAGATCCCCGGCCTCCGCGACCACCTCGCGCGTATCGACGAGGCGACGGAGGCCCTGGCGAAGGCCATCGGCCGGGGCCCCGGCCAGAAGCGCGCGGCGGCGCCCTCGAAGCGGCTGCGCGAGGCCATGAGCGCCTGCGTGACCGCATTCAATGCCATCCACGATGAGATCGCGTGGACCGTCGAGCACACCCCGCCCGGCAAGGTGCGGGACCACCTCGAGGCCCTGCACGCGCCCTTCCTGGCGCTCCTCGATCGCTACCCGCCCCCCGCGAAGAGCAGCGGCGAGGGCGGCACCCCGCCCGCCGGCGCGAAGGGCGGCGACGCGGGCACCCCGCCCGCCGAAGGCGCCGGCACGCCCGGCTGACGCCTGCCGAGCCACGGCAGCAACCCCCGCCACCGCCTGCCGGGCCTCGGCCGTGGCGGACGAGGCCATCCTGGCTTACTCCGAGGAGGAGGGCCCGGACGACCCGTGGGCCACCTGGGCCGCCGCCTTCACGCTGGCCACGACGTCGGGCGCTCTCGGTCCCGCGCCGGGCAGCGGGTCTCGATCTCACCCGTCTCCTTCGTCATCCCCGAAGAGCACGCCCACCTGGAGCTCGATCGCGTCGAAGGGCTCCGCCCGGACCCGCTCGCCGCGCTCCGCGGCGAGGACCAGCAGGTAGCCGCCGTCGGTGAAGCGGTGGACGGTGAGCGTCTCGGCCAGCGGGTCGACGATCCAGTAATGGGGGACCTGGCAGCGATGATAGACCCGCAGCTTCTTGACGGTATCGTTCCTCGCATGGCTCGGCGAGAGGATCTCGCAGATCCAATCGGGTCGGACCCTGACCGGGGCCTCGTCGGGCAGCTCGGGGAGGTGCTCGCGGCGCCAGCCGCAGACGTCGGGGCGGTAGACCTGATCGGGGCCGAGCTCGACCTCGGCCGCCGAGGCGAACCACCAGCCGCCGGGGCCGTCCTTGCCCCCGGGGCGGCGGTTGAACGGGCGGAGGACCTGGCTGGTCGCCAGCTGCGCGCGCCCGTGCCTGGCGCTCGGCATCGCCTTGCGGACGAGCTCCCCGTCGATGATCTCGTGAAAGCGCTGGTGCTCGGGAATCGCCAGGAGATCCTGGATCGTATGCGGCACGGGCAGCTTCCGAGCGACGGACGACATGGCCCGAGGCTATCTCCGGCCACCCACGGGCGCCAGCGCGAGGATCCCCCCGTCGACGATCGTGCCGCCGCCCAGCAGGGCGCCGGCGGAGCCGCCTGGTCCGCAAGCCGGCCCACAGCGGCCTTGCCGGCGCGGACGGACTCCCGGTAGCCTCGCGGCCATGGCCGGTACTCCCGAGGAACGCGCCAGGGTGAGGATCGACGCAGCGTTGGAGACCGCGGGCTGGGCGGTGCAGGACCGCGACCTGATGAACCTCTCCGCCGCCAGGGGAGTCGCGGTCCGGGAGCTCAAGCTGGCCCGCGGGCACGGCTACGCGGACTACCTGCTCTTCGTCGACGGCAAGGCGGTGGGCGTGCTCGAGGCCAAGCCCGAGGGGCACACGCTGAGCGGCGTCGAGCCGCAGGCCGCGAAGTACTCCGCCGGGCTCCCGGCGAACCTCAAGCCGCCCGTCCGGCCATTGCCATTGGGTGCGGCTCTTCTGCGACGACGGTGTTCTCCTGCGATCTCGGAGTGTTGCG
>CAYQYG010000596.1:0-4427 GCA_964421485.1 uncultured Polyangiaceae bacterium
AACCCCTGACGCTCGGGGCTCCGGGTCGCCTTCGGCGCCCTGCGCCCCGAACCCCAGCTAGCCCACCCGGTTCTGGTTAGCCCGCCCGCTCGCCCGGCGGGCGCTCGCCGCTCGCCGCTTCCGGCGACCTCGGGCGCTTCACCGACTTCGGCGCGTCGGGGCCCCTGTCCTCCAGCTCCTTCGCGCCGGCGCGCTTCCCCTCGGGGGAGAGGTGCTCGATCACGGCGTTGATCTCCGCGCCGAGCAGCACCGCCATCGACGAGATCCACATCCAGAGGAGCAGCACGACGACGCCGCCGAGCGCGCCGTAGGTCACCTCGTAGCTGCCGAAGCTCTGCACGTAGAGCGAGAAGCCCACGGAGGCGGCGATCCAGATCAGGACGCCCGTCACCGAGCCGGGCGTGATGAAGCGGAAGTCCTGCTCGACGTCGGGGAGGAAATAGTAGAGCAGCGCGAGCACCAGCATCATGACCAGCGCGGCGATGGGGAAGCGGAGCCAGAGGATCACGGTCTCGATCGGACCGCCGATCGCGTGCGCGACGGCCGGCGTCGCGAGCACGAGCGCGGCCGCGACGATGGAGAGCACGGCGCCGACCAGCGTGGTCAGGAGCGCGATGCCCCGGACCTTCCACCACGGCCGGCTGTCCTTCACGTCGTAGGCCTGGTTCAGCGCGCGCATGAGCGCGGTCACGCCGCTGCTCGTCGCCCAGATGGCGCCGAGGGCGCCCACGGTGAGCAGGCCGGGGCGGGACCCCGCGCTGAGCGCCTGCAGCCGCTCGCCCAGGATGGTCGCCACGGCCGGCGGGGCCACGCGGCGCAGATCCGCCGTGAGCTCCAGGGCCCTCGCGGGGTCCAGGATCAGGCTCGCCACCGAGACGACGAAGAGGAAGAACGGGAAGATCGCGAGCACGCCGAAGAACGTCAGCGCGGCGGCGGTGTCGCCGACGTTGTCGGTGTCCCACTCGCGGTAGAGCGTCTTCAGGAGGTCTTTCCAGCTGATCTGCCGACCGCGCAGGCGCATCCGACCCACCCCTTTTCCACGCTCGGGTGCTGCGCGGACGATCCGCGCACGCCCTGATCCCCCCGCGGGACGCCGAGAAATGCTTGCAAGGGTGCGGCCAGGCGGCGGGGGCGCATGTCAAACGCCGGGGTGGGACCAGGTCCGGCTTCCAAAATGCGCACCCTGTGAGATCATCCGCCGCCATGTTCCACGTCACCTCCTTGACCGGGCTGCCGGCGAGCGCGCTCCTCGAAACCCATCCTGCCGTCTCGGGCTGCGACGCCGTGGTGGTGGTCGCGCCTTCCCCGATCGTCGAGCGCGTCGCGGGGCTCGGGCCGGCGGTCGCGGGGGCCGTCGAGGCGGCGGCGCGCGTGGACGCGGCGCTCTCGAGCAAGCGGGCGCCGGTGGTGCTGCCCGCGCCGGGGGCGCCGGGCGGGCGCGTGGTGCTGGGGCCGATGAGCCCGCTCACGGACGACACGGACGACGTGCGGTGGGTCGCGGAGGCGTCGGCGGCCGCCGTCGCGCGGGCAGTGGAGGCGGGGGCGCGGAGGCCGCTCCTGTCGGTGCAGGCGCCTTCGGATCCGCGGTTCGCGCGGGCGGTGGAGGTGGGCGCGCTCGCGGCGCTCGGGAGCCAGTGGGCGCCGTTCGAGGCGCGCGAGGCGGAGATGGCGCCGCGATCGGCGGAGGCGCTCGCCGTGCTGGGGCTGCCGGAGCAGCGGGCGAAGGAGATCGCGGCGATCGAGGTCGGGCGGGCGCTCTGCCGCGACATCACGGGGACCGATCCGGAGCGGATGACGCCGCGGCGGATCGCGGACCTCTGCGAGGCGGCGTTCGCGCGCACGGGCGTGCTCGTGAAGATCGAGCGGAACGTGGAGGACTATCCGCTGCTCAGCGCGGTCTCGCGCGCCTCGCGCGTGGTGGAGCGGCACCGGCCGGCGGTGGTGCGGCTCGACTACCGGCCGCGCGGCGAGATCAAGCGGACGGTGCTGCTCGCGGGCAAGGGCGTGACGTACGACACCGGGGGCGCGGACCTCAAGACCGACGGGCACATGGCGGGCATGTCGCGCGACAAGGGCGGCGCAGGCGCGGTGGCGGGGCTCGTGCGGGCGGCGGCGGCGCTCGGGCTCGAGGGGGTGCGGATCGTGGGGCTGCTCGGCCTCGTGCGGAACAGCATCGGCGAGGAGGCGTTCGTGAGCGACGAGATCATCCGGAGCCGCGGCGGCGTGCGGGTGCGGATCGGGAACACGGACGCGGAGGGGCGGCTCGTGCTGGCGGATCTGCTGGCGCTCGCGCGGGAGCTGGCGATGAGCGGGGCGGCCGATCCGATCCTGATCTCGATCGCGACGCTGACGGGGCACGTGTACCGCGCGCACGGGCCGTACACGGGCGCGATCTGCAACTCGGCGGCGCGCGGGGAGCTCGCGCGCCTGACGGCGCTGGCGGAGGCGTGGGGGGACCCGATGGAGCAGTCGCGGCCGCGGCGCGAGGACTACGCGTTCATCGCGGCGAGGTCGAGCGCGGAGGACGTGGTGTCATCGAACCGGCTGGCGTCGGTGAACACGCCGCGGGGGCACCAGTTCCCGTTCGCGTTCCTCGACGTGGCGTCGGGGCTCAAGGACGGGCCGATGCCGCTGCCGTTCATCCACCTCGACATCGGCGGCGTGGTGGCCGAGGGCGCGGACTGGCAGTTCGGGCGCCCCACGGGGGCGCCAATCCCGAGCCTGATCGCGTATCTCGCGGGGGAGGCGGCCTAGGCGGTCGCGCTGGCGGGGGCGGGCATCGAGGCCATGTAGTCGCGGAGGATCCGGGGCTCGTAGGCGTCGAGCAGCTCGGCCACGCGCTCGGGGGTGTCGGCGCGGACCACGAAGCCGACGTGGTGCGCGTGGCCCTGGAGGCGCCAGACGATCTCGGGGTCGGTGAAGCTCGAGGTGTCAGGCACCTCCTGGCGGGCGAGCGAGACGATCAGGCCGCCGTAGTCGCGGCGGCGCTCGGGGAGGTGGTAGGGCTCCTCGCCCTGGCGGAGCTCGATGTTCGCCCACTCGCGCCAGAGGTTCACGCCGGTCGAGGCCTCGACGAGGTCCGAGATGTGCACGCCGCCGACGCGGGCGGCCGTCTCCAGGAAGTAGATCTTCCCGTCGTCGGCGCCGCGGATGTACTCGGTGTGCGTCACGCCGCGGACGAGGTTCAGGTGCTCGACCACGCGGCTGTGCGTCTCGAGGATCTGCTGCTCGATCTCGCTGCCGCGCGGGACCGTCATGGTCGAGAAGATGCCGCCCGAGCTCACGACCTCGAGCAGCGGCTTCCTGTAGCGGTGCACCTCGGCGAAGACGACGCGGCGCTCCGAGACGATCGCGTCGACGTGGTAGACGTCGCCCGGGATCATGCGCTCGATGAGGTAGTTCGACTGCGCGTCGCCGAGCTCCTCGATGATCGGCCAGAGCTCCTCCTCGCGGTGGAGCTTGCGGATGCCCACCGAGGAGGCCTCCGAGCGCGGCTTGAGCAGCCACGGGGCGGGCACGGTGTGGCAGTAGCGGCGGATGCGGTCGTGGTTCAGGACGTGCACGAACTCGGGCACGTCGATGCCGCGGTCCCGGGCGCGGGCCCGCATCGCGAGCTTGTCGCGGAAGTAGCGCGCCGTGGTCTCGCCCATGCCCGGGATGCGCAGGTGCTCGCGCAGGTGCGCGACGAGCTCGACGTCGTAATCGTCGAGCGGGGCGATGCGGCTGAAATCGCGGGTGCGGGCGAGGTAGCAGACGGCGTTCAGCACCTCGCGGCGATCGGCGAAGCTCGGGATCGCGAGGACCTCGTCGATGGACTCGCGCACCCACGGCTTCGAGAGCAGCGACTCGTGCGTGAGCAGCACGACGCGCCAGCCCTCGCGCTTGCACTGATCGAGGAAATCGTTGCCCTTGAAGAAGCTGCCGACGCAGAGGATCTGCTTGCTGGTCGTGGGTTCGATCGCGGGGACGTCTAGCTGTTCCATGGCCGTCTTGGCGCGCACCATACCGACCCTCGCGGGGAAAGACCAGCGCGCGCGAGTTGCCGGCGGCGCGGCGGTGGGCCATAGGGATGTCCCGTATGCAAACCAGGAGCATCGAGTGGTGCGCCCTCGCGGCCGTGGTGGGCTCGCTCTCGGCGGGCTGCGGCCCGGTGCAGAACGCGGCCGAGGGCACCGGCCGCCTCGTGAAGGAGGGCTACGAGCAGGTCGCGGAGGCGACGAGCGACGGCTCGATCGACTTCGCGATCAAGACCGCGCTGATCGACGATCCGACGATCCGTTCGCGGGACATCCACGTGTCCACGAAGGACGGCGTCGTGACGCTCACGGGCTCGCAGCCGACCGAGGCCGCCGTGCACCGGGCCGAGCAGATCGCGTGGAGCGCGCAGGGCGTTCGCCAGGTCCGGAACCAGCTCGTGGTGGGGCCGC
>CAYQYG010000597.1:0-4415 GCA_964421485.1 uncultured Polyangiaceae bacterium
CGCGCCCGCGCCCGCGCCCGCGCCCGCGCCCGCGCCCGCTCCCGCGCCCGCGCCCGTTCCCGCTCCCGCGCCCGCCCCCGCCTCCGTGGCCGCCCGCCGATCTCCGCCATGGCGCCGCCACCCTCGGGCGCGACGCAAGCTCGCGAAAATGCTACGGCACGGCCCCGGCACGCCGTTCGCTAGGCGCCGCCGCCGTGATCGCCGCCGACCTCTCCTCCGCCCTCGTGACCCCGCGCCCCCTGCCCTCCCTCGACACGCTGCTCACCCAGCGCTTCGGCATCCAGGCCTTCCGGCCCTGGCAGCGCGAGGCGATCGAGGCCCTGCTCGGCGGCGCCCGCCACGTGCTCGTCGTCGCCCCGACGGGCGGCGGCAAATCGCTCTGCTATCAGCTCCCCGCCCTCGCCCTCGACGGCACCACCCTCGTCCTCTCGCCGCTCATCTCCCTCATGGAGGACCAGGTCCGGGCCCTCGAGGCCCGCGACATCCCCGCCACCTTCGTCGCGTCGAGCCTCCCGCGGGAAGAGAACGGCCGCCGCCTCTCCGGAATGCGCCGCGGCGCCTACAAGATCGTCTACGCCGCGCCCGAGCGCCTCGCCTTCGACGGCTTCCTCGACGCGCTCGCCGCGAGCCGCATCTCCCTCGTCGCCGTCGACGAGGTTCATTGTATTGTGCAATGGGGGCACGACTTCCGCCCTGATTACCTGCGAATCGGCGATGCCCTCGGGCGCCTCCAGCCCCCGCGCGTGCTCGCCTGCACCGCGACGGCCACGCCGGACGCGCGGCGGGAGATCATCCTCCGCCTCGGCTGGCGGCTCCCACCCGAGCCCTCCGATCAGGACGACACCTGGCCGGACGGGCAGCGGCTCCCCCCGCCGTCGCGCGGCGAGGGGCCGGTCCCCAGGGTCGTCCTCCGCGGCTTCGCGCGGCCCAACCTCCACCTCCAGGTCCAGAGCGTCGACGGGCCGCGGGAGTCGGGGCGGCGCGCCGCGCAGGCCCTCGCGGACGCGCTCGGCGATCCCCGGCGGCCGCGCGGCGCGGGGATCGTCTACGCGGCCACCCGCAAGAACGCCGAGAAGATCGCCGAGCGCCTCCGCGACGCCGGCTGGGGCGCCGACGCCTACCACGCCGGCCTGCCGCCCGAGGCGCGGGCGCGCGTCTCCGGCGCGTTCGCCGATCGCAGCCTCTCGGTCGTGGTCGCCACCAATGCGTTCGGAATGGGCATCGACCGCCCCGACGTCCGCGTCGTCGTGCACGCCCAGCCGCCGTCCTCCATCGAAGCGTATTACCAGGAGGTCGGCCGCGCGGGCCGCGACGGCGCGCCGGCGTCGGGCCTCCTGCTCATCGCCGCCTCGGACATCGCCCTCCGGCGCCGCCTCTGCGAGCTCGGCCAGGACGGCGGCGCGGCCCCGGCCGCGGACGCCGCGCGCGCCTGGCGCCTCTTCCGCGAGCTGCTCCGGTACGTCGACGCGGCGACCTGCCGCCACGATTTCATCCTCCGCTACTTCGGCGACGAGGCCGAGTCGCTCGGCGGCTGCGGCCATTGCGACGTCTGCGCCGAGGTCGACGCGCTCGCGGCGAACGACCCGGACGCGCTCGCCCGCGACGCCGACCTCGTCCGCCGCGCGCTCGCCGGCGTCGCCCGCGTGAAGGGCCACGCTGGGATGCAGCTCGTCGCCTCGATGCTGATCGGCGAGCCCGGCGAGCGCCTCCGCCGCCTGGGCCTCCAGGACCTCTCGACCTTCGGCGTGCTCGCCGGCAAATCGCACGCGGAGGCCATGACGATCCTCCGGGTCCTGCTCGGCAGCGGCTGGATCGACCTCAGCCAGGGCGAGTTCCCGGTGCCGCTCATCACGCAGGCCGGCTGGCGCGTGATGAAGGGCGAGGTGCCCGCCCGGGTGCGGCTCCTGCTCTCCTCCGCCCGGAAGCCGAAGGCGCGGGCCGCCGCGCCGAAGCGCGCCGTGGAATCGAGGGGCGCCGCCACGGCGCGGGATCCCTCGGCCGCGCAGCTCGCCGGGCACGATGACCGCGAGGCGAAGCCCGACGAGCTCGACGAGAAGGATCGGCGACTGTTCGAGGCGCTCCGGGCCCACCGCGCCGAGCTCGCGAAGAAGAGCGGCGTGCCGCCCTACGTCATCGCGCACGACCGGACGCTGCGGGACATCGCGCGCATTCGCCCGATCTCGATCGACGATCTCGATCTGGCGCGCGGCATGGGCCCGGCGAAGATCGCGAAATACGGAGAGGGGCTCCTGGCGGTCGTGCGGGGCCTCGCGGGGCGCTGAGCGGCGCCCGCCCGCGGGCCCGGCCGCCCGGCTGGCGAGCGCGGTGCGCAAAGGGGCGCCACACCGCGCCCCGCTGCGGATGAGCCGCGGCGAGCGCAGGCGAGCACCGCTCCACATTCCCTCGGCACGCGGGTTGCGGTGTGTGGCGGCGCAAACCTAATTTGTTGGTGGGAGTGGAATATGCGAACGGTCGAGCGGATCATCTCGGCGCACGCACCTGAGATCCTCGAGGCCTGGGCGGAGAAGGCGGAGCAGGCGGCGGGGGCGCGGGGGCTCTCCCGTCCCGAGCTGATGAGCATCATGCCCGCGTACCTCCGGACGCTCGCGCGCGCGGCCGGCGAGGACGGGAGCGCCGAGCAGGCCGCGCTGATCGAGAGCCACGTCTCCTCGCGCCTGCGCGCCGGCTTCAACCTGCACGAGGTGCTGGACGAGCTCGCGTTCCTGGCGCGGACGGTCGCGCGCACCTGGCACCGCCAGTCGCCCGACCAGCGCCCGGACGAGGAGGACCTCGACCGCCTCTTCGCCGACCTCCACGCGGCGATCGCGATCGTGACCCGGGCGTTCGGACAGCACCTCCAGGAGGACGAGCAGACCGAGAAACGCTACCTCCGGCTGCTCCACGATCCGTTCCTCGATCCGCAGGACGCCGAGGCGCCGCTCTCGCCCCGGCGCCTGCGCATGGCCCTCGATATCGTCCGGGAGGCGGCGGGCGCCGCCGCGGCCGCGCTCCTCCTGCACGACCGCAGCACGGGCGAGCTCTTCATGACCGCCGCGGCGGGCTTCGAGGAGGAGCCATTCAATGCAACCGTCCGCTCGCTGGCCGGTCACTCCGTCGCGGGCGAGGCCGCCTCGCCCGCGCACCCCGCGTGGATGGGCGAAGTGGAGATCGCGCCGCTCGACGTGCCCGACGGCCTCCGCCGGAGCGGCATCCATTCGCTGCTCGGCGTCCGCCTGCCCCCGCAGCGGACGCTCCTCGGCGCCCTTTACCTCGGCCTCCGCGAGGCGCGGCCGCTCGGCGCGCGCGAGGCGCGCCGCATCAAGACCATCGCCGCGCAGCTCGCGCTCCACCTCGACAACGCCAAGCTCTACGCGGATCTGATCGAGCAGCTCGAGACCCTGAAGATCGAGCGCCGGCTGCGCAGCCAGTCCGTCACGATCCGGGCGCACGACCTGCGCGGCCCGCTCTCCGCGGCGAGGCTGGCCGCCTCGCTGCTCGCGCGGCCCCGCCCCGACGATCCGGACGTGGCCAGGCACGCCGGCGTCGTGCTCCGGAACCTGGACCGGGCGGATCGCATGGTGACCGATCTGCTCGACGCGGAACGGATCCGGGCGGGCCACCGGCCGGCGCTGGCCCTGGAGGAGACCGATCTCGCCGCGATCGCGCGCGAGGTGGTGAACGAGCTCGATCCCGAGCACCCCGGCCGCTTCGTGCTGCGTGGAGGCCGGGAGCTGCGCGGGGTCTGGGACCCCGCCGAGCTGCGGCGCGCGCTCTGGAACCTGATATCGAACGCGCTCAAGCACGGCGCCGGGGACGCCCCCGTCACGGTGACGGTCGCGGAGCGCGCCGGCGGCGCGGAGGTGAGCGTCCACAACGAGGGCGCCCCCATTTCACCGGAGGTGCAAGCGACCCTCTTCAAGCCCTTCGTGCGCGCGCCGAGCGCCGGCGGCGCGAAGGGCTGGGGCCTCGGTCTGGCCCTGGTCTACGGCTGCGCGGAGGCCCACGGGGGCAGCGTCGACGTGGACAGCGCCGAGGGCCGCGGCACGACGTTCACGCTGCGGCTCCCGCTGGACTCGCGCCCGGCCCAGGCCGGCGCCGCCTGACGCGCGGGTCCCCGGCTCCTCCTTCCTTCCTGGATCGAGAGGTGGTTCCGGCGCTCAGGCGCGGCTCACGCGGCGGCGGGCGGCGGGGCGGGGAGAGGGGGCCGGCTTCCGGCGCGCGCCCGGCGGGGGAGCGAGCACCTCATCGGCCGAGGACGCCTTGGCGGCGAGGCGGATCCAGCGGTCCAGGAGCGCCATGTCGGTGCATTCCTCGATTCGCCGGCGCTGCGCCGCGGTGAGGGACAGCTCACGGGTCGATAGGACGGCGAGGACGGCCTCCCGCTTGCCCTCGACCTTGCCCTCAGCCTTGCCCTC
>CAYQYG010000598.1:0-4415 GCA_964421485.1 uncultured Polyangiaceae bacterium
TGAGCGAGGGCGCGAGCATCCCCGCCGCCCCGGCGCGCACGCCCGGCGTGCGCAGGCGGGCGCGCCCGGCGTCCACGCGCGCCACGGCCTCCGCGAGCTGACCGCGCCGGTCCGCGACCGCCGCGCGCAACAGCTCCGCCTGCGCGGCCGTCAGCTCGTGCCGGCTCCTCGCCAGCTCGGCGAGCTCGGCGTCGACGTCGTCGCCCCGCAGGATCGCCGCGAGGAGCCGGTGCAGCCTCCGCGTCATCGCCTGGTTCCGGCGCACCATCCACGCGAACAGCCCGATGAGCAGCGCCGCGAGCGCGACGCCCACGAGCGCGTCGAGCGGGCTCGCGGGCGGCGGCGGCGGCGGCGGCCGGTGCGCGCGGGGACGCGCCGCATCGGTCGGCTCGAGGAGCGTCCAGATCGCGACGAGCATCACGCTGAGCACGGCCCAGAGCCCCACGAGCTTGCCCACGAGGCGCAGCCCGCCTCCCGACGGCATCTGCGCCTTGACCTGCGCCAGCGCCTCGGCCGACGGCACCATCTCGGGCGGCGCCGCGGGCGCCCCGGCCGGCGCTCCGGCCGCCGGGCGCTGCGGGGGCGCGAACGCCGAGAGCTCCGGCGCCACCCGATCGATCCACTCGGCGATCGTCGGCTCGCCCTCGGCCTCGGCCCGCTTCGGCTCGGCGGCCGTCCGGTACACGCTCCTCGGCGCGGCCTTGAGCATCCGCTGCAGCGCGCGCACGACGGCGCGCTCGCGCACGTCGAGGCCGCCCCGGAGGAGCTTCCGGTCGCGGCGGAGCAGCGCCCCGAGCCCCGCGCGATCGCCGCGCCGCTCGAGCGCCATCGCCTCCGCGAGCGCCGCGTACGCGAGCGCCTCGGGCACCTCGGTCCGCGCGGCCCGCACCGCCGCCGCGTCGGCCTCGGCGCCCTCGAGGTCGCCCCGCGCGGCGCGCGCGAAGGCGCGGAGCCCCAGCGCCGCGCCGCGCTGCACCTCCTGCGTCGTCCGGAAGAGCAGCCGCCGCGGCGCGGCGATCACCGCGCCCGCGTGGCGCTCGGCCGCCTCGAGGTCGCCCCTGCGCAGCGCGATCATCGCGCGCTGGACGTTCCGCGACTCCACCACGCCGGGCGAGGTGCTCGCCTCCAGCGTATCGAGCGCCGCGCTCGCCTCGGCGAGCTTGCCCGCCTGCAGCAGGTTGAGCGACGACGACAGCGTCTGCGCCGCGCCGCCGACGCGGCTGCCCCACACGCCGAACGCCGCGAAGCAGGCCCCGATGCCGACGAGGATCGACGGCGCGAGCCACGCGCCCGGCCCGCCCACGAGGGCGCCGTAGGGGATCGCGACGGCGATCAGGAGCCCGCCGAGGACGGTGTATCTCCGGTAGAACCTCCGCATCGGCTCGAAGCCGCTCCGCGCCGGCGGGGTGGGGCTCGCCGCCGCGCGCTGGTCCGGGGATCCGGTGCTCTTCTCTTTCATGCATCGCGCTCCGGCCAGAGGCCGACGGCGGCTCTACATCGTCTGCGCCGCGGTGACGACCCGATCCGGCTGGCTCCTCGCTATCGCAGCGGCCGGAAGAACGCCCGGATATCCTCCACGAGCAGCTCCGGCTCCTCCAGCGCCGCGAAGTGGCCGCCGCGCGGCATCCTGGTCCAGCGCGCCACGCGGAACGCCCGCTCCGCCCAGGCCCGCGGCGGCACCAGGATCTCTTTCGGGAACAGCGCGCAGCCCGTCGGGGCCTCCACCCGCCGGTCCAGGATGCCGAAGCCGCCCGCCCTCATCCCCTCGAGATACAGGCGCGCCGACGACGTGGCCGTCTGCGTGACCCAGTAGATCATGACGTTCGTGAGCAGCTCGTCCTTCGTGAACCGCCGCTCCACGTCGCCGTCGCAATCGCTCCAGGTCCTGAATTTCTCCACGATCCACGCGGCGAGCCCGGACGGCGAGTCGTCGAGCGCGGCCCCCAGGGACTGCGGCTTCGTGCCCTGGATGGCCTGGTAGCCCGACTCCTCCGCCATGAACCGCTGGAATGCCTGGACCCCGGCCAGCTCGTCGGGCTGCACGCCTTCCATCGGGTCGTCCTGCGGCGGCATGGCGGACACCGTGTTGAGGTGGATGCCGGCCACGCGCTCCGGGTCGAGGTCGGCGATGTGCGGCGTGATGACGGCGCCCCAGTCCCCGCCCTGCGCGCCGTACCGCGTATAGCCCAGCCGGGCCATGAGCTGCGTGAAGACCCCCGCGATCCGGCGCGGCGTCCAGCCCGGCTCGCGCGGCGCGTCCGAGAAGCCGTATCCCGGCAGCGAGGGGCAGACCACGTGGAACGCGTCCCCCGCGCCGCCGCCGTGGGCCGCCGGATCGGCCAGCGGGCCTATCACCTTGTGGAACTCCATCACCGAGCCCGGCCACCCGTGGCTGAGCACGAGCGGCATGGCCCCGGGCTCGCGCGACCGGACGTGGATGAAATGAATGCCCAGACCATCGATTGAAGTCCGGTACTGATCGAATCGATTGAGCTTCGCCTCCGCGGCGCGCCAGTCGAAGGTGTCCCGCCAGTACGCGCACAGCTCCCGCAGGTAGGCCGGATCGGTGCCCTGGCTCCACCCCGCGCCCGGCAGGCCCTCCGGGATGCGGGCCCTCGAGAGCCGCGCGCGCAGATCGGTGAGCACCTCGTCGGAGACCTGGATGCGGAACGGCTCGACCTCGTGCGTCATGGATATCCCCTCCTCGTCCGTGCGTCGGACCGGCGGGAGCATCGCATGGTGCGGCCGCGGCCGTCCACCTCCGCCGCCGCGCCGGTCGCCGCCGCCTCGCCCCCGCGAGCCCATTGCGATCGGTTCGCGTTCGTGTAATCTCGCCTGACACGCGCCACCCGGCGCGTGATGATTTAACTTTCCAGCGGGGCGAGAATGGTCGCCCCGGCCGGGAGAGCACATATGCGATGGAACCGGCGCCGGCGCGCGGCGACCCTGGGCCTGCTCCTCCTCGCTCTCGCGGGCGGCTGCGGCGACGCGGAGCGTCGTGAGGCGATCGGCAGCCATTCCATGGCCGCCAAGGGGACGAAGACCACCGTGGCCATCACCTCGCCCGCGGCCGGGGCCACCGTGTCGGGCGCGGTCGGCTTCGACGCGACCGCGAGCTCGTCCGCGGGGCTCGCCTCGGTCGACTTCTACATCGACGGCGCGCTGGCCTTCCATGACCTCACGTCGCCCTACGGCTTCCCCTGGGACACCACCCTCACGCCGAATGGCACCCATACCCTCCTGGCCCAGGCGAACCCGACCTCGGGCGCGCCGAGCACCCACCAGATCAGCGTCATTGTGAGCAACGCCCCGCCGCCGCCGCCGCCGGCGTACGCGATCGGCGGGACCGTCACGGGGCTCTCGGGCGCCGTCGTCCTGCAAAACAATGGGGGCGACGACCTCGGCCTCTCGGCGGACGGCGGCTTCACGTTCCCGACCGCCGTGGACGACGGCGTCGGCTATGCCGTCACCGTCCTGAGCCAGCCTTCCGGACAGACGTGCACGGTCGCGAACGGCTCGGGCACGGTCGCCGGCGCGGACGTGACCAGCGTCGCCGTCTCGTGCGCCGACGACCCCCCCGGCGACGGCGTCCAGATCAAGCTGGCCAGCTTCAACATCGAGAACTTCGGCGAATCCAAGGCAGGCAAGCCGGCGGTCATGGACGTGCTGGTCGACATCGCCCTGCGGTACGACGTCCTGCTCCTCCAGGAGCTGACCAACATCCCCGACAGCCCGGACAACACCGGCCCCGTGATCCGCCAGTACCTGAGCGAGATCAACGCCGCCAGCGGCAATCAGTACGCCATGGCGGTGTCGCCGCGCGTCGGCGGCACCCAGGGCGAGCAATACGTGATCCTCTACCGGACGCAGACCGCCTCGGTCCTCGAGAGCGCCCTCTACGCCGATCCGACGGACGCCTTCGTCAGGGAGCCGTTCCTCACGCGGATCCAGGTCGGCGACGAGAGCTTCTACATCAGCAACGTCCACACCGCCCCGGACCTCGCGCAGAGCGAGATCTACGCGCTCACCTCGGTGGCCCACTCGGTGGACGGCGCGGATCCGGACATCGTGCTGCTCGGGGACTGGAACTCGGACGGCACCTATTTCAGCGAGAGCGCCGACTGGAGCGGCTTCGGCCTGCTCGGCGAGGGCTACCAGCACCGGATCACGGACGCGTGGGACACCACCGTGCTGAGCACGCCCTACACGTATGACCGGATCATGCTCTCTCCCTCGCTGCTCGACAACGACATCCCGGGCAGCGCGACGCCGTTCTACTTCGACGATCCGGCGGACGGCGGCTGGGACATGACGCCGATCCTGACCGAGGGCTGCGCGCTCGGATACCTGGCGTGCGACGCGACCTATCAGGACGCGGCCCGCCGGGTGAGCGACCATTACCCGGTGGAGATCAC
>CAYQYG010000599.1:0-4410 GCA_964421485.1 uncultured Polyangiaceae bacterium
CGCAGGCTGCTCAACCCGGCCTGCTGGGCTGGGCGGGCCGGCCGGCGGCGGAGCGGGGCTGCTCGATCATGGCGCGGACCTCGTCGGGATCGCTCGCCGCGTTGAGCGCCTCCTCGAGCGTGATCATCCGCTTCTGGTAGAGCGCCACCAGGGACTGCGTCATGGTCTGCATCCCGCTGCCGGCCTGGCCCATCTGCATCTGCGAGTAGACCTGGTGCAGCTTGTCCTCGCGGATGAGGTTCCGGATCGCGCCGTTCGGGATCATCACCTCGAGCGCCATCACCCGCCCCGGCCCGCTCGCGCGCGGCAGGAGGAGCTGCGTCATCACCGCGACCAGCGTGAACGAGATCTGCTGCCGGATCTGCGACTGCTGGTGCGGCGGGAACACGTCGATGATGCGGTTCACGCTGGAGATCGCCGAGTTCGTGTGCAGCGTCGCGAAGACGAGGTGCCCCGTCTCGGCGATCGTCAGCGCCGCCTCGATCGTCTCCAGATCGCGCAGCTCGCCGATGAGCACCACGTCGGGGTCCTGCCGGAGCGCGTGGCGCAGCGCCTCCTTGAACGAGATCGTGTCCGACCCGATCTCGCGCTGGTTCACCATCGAGAGCTTGTGCGGGTGCAGGTACTCGATCGGGTCCTCGATCGTCAGGATGTGCAGCCGCTGCTCGGAGTTGATCTTGTCGATGATGCTCGCGAGCGTCGTCGTCTTGCCGCTGCCGGTCGGGCCCGTCACGAGCACGAGCCCGCGCGGCTTGCACGCGATCTCCAGCACCACGGGCGGCAGGCCCAGATCGTCGAAGCTCAGGATCTTGAACGGGATCTGGCGGAACGCGCCCGCGACCGCGCCGCGCTGCACGAAGAGGTTCGAGCGGAAGCGCGCGAGCCCCTTCATGCCGAAGGAGAGATCGAGCTCGTTCCTCTGCTCGAACTGGACCCGCTGCTCCTCGCTGAGCACCGAGTAGCAGAGCTGCTTCGTCTCCGCGGGCGACAGGGGCGGGAGCTTCAGCGGCACGATCGTGCCGTCGATGCGCAGGAGCGGGGGCGAGCCGCTCGTGATGTGCATGTCGCTCGCGCCCTTCTCGACCATGGCGCGGAGGAGCTGCTGGAGCGTGTAGCGGAGCCCCTCCGCCGGAGGCTGGACGTCGGTGCTCATCTCAGTCCCCCATCGTCACGCGGCCGACCTCCTCGGTCGTGGTCACGCCCGCGAGCACCTTCTCGATGCCGCTCATCCGGAGCGTCAGCATCCCGTTCTTCACCGCGGCCGCCTTGAGCTCCGCCGTCGAGGCGCCCTGGAGCACCATCTCCTTCAGCGTGTCGCTGAAGCGCATGACCTCGTAGAGCGCGACGCGGCCCTTGTAGCCGGAGCCGTTGCACGTCTTGCAGCCGGCGCCCTTCACGAGCTCCGCGCGCGCCGCCTGCTCCTCGGTGAAGCCGAAGTCGAGCAGCACGGACCTGTCGACGCGCACCGGGGCCCGGCAGTCGGCGCAGACCTTCCTCGCGAGGCGCTGCGCGAGCACGAGGTTCACGCTGGCCGTGATGAGGAACGGCTCCACGCCCATGTTGAGGAGGCGCGAGATCGTGGACGGCGCGTCGTTCGTGTGCAGCGTCGAGAGCACGAGGTGGCCGGTGAGCGCCGCCTTGACCGCGATCTCGGCGGTCTCGAAATCGCGGATCTCGCCGACCATGATGATGTCCGGGTCCTGCCGGAGGAACGAGCGCAGGGACATCGCGAAGTTCAGCCCGATCTCGTCGTGCATCTGCACCTGATTGATGCCGTGCAGGTTGTACTCGACGGGATCCTCGGCGGTGCTGATGTTCGAGCCGATCTGGTTGAGATCGGAGAGCGCCGAGTAGAGCGTCGTCGTCTTGCCGCTGCCCGTCGGGCCGGTGACGAGGACCATGCCCCAGGGCTGGCCGATCGCCCACTTGAAGTCCTCGAGGGGCTTCGGATCGAAGCCGAGCTTCGACATGTCGAGCTGCAGGTTCGACTTGTCGAGGAGCCGGAGGACGATCTTCTCGCCCCAGATCGTCGGCAGGACCGAGACGCGGAAGTCCATCTCCCGGCCCTTGCCCATCTTGAGCTTGATGCGGCCGTCCTGCGGGAGCCTCCGCTCGGCGATGTCGAGCGAGCTCATGATCTTGAGGCGGCTCGCGATGGCGTTCTTGAGCTTCAGCGGCGGCTGCATCTCCTCCATGAGCACGCCGTCGACGCGGTAGCGGACGCGGAGCTTCTTCTCGTAGGGCTCGACGTGGATGTCGCTGGCGCCCTTCTTGATGGCGTTGAGGAGGATGGCGTTGACCAGCCGCACGACGGGCGCGCCCTCGGCGGCCTTCTCGAGCTCGAGGACGTTCACCTCGTCGCTCTCGACGGTGTAGCCGACCTCCTCCTCCTCGAACTCGCTGAGCACCTCGTCGTACGAGGCGCCGACGTTGTAGGCCCGCTCGATCGCGCCGGTGATGCCCGTCTCGGAGGCCACGACCGGCTCGACGTTGAAGCCCGTCAGGAACTTGATGTCGTCGATCGCGTGGAGGTTCGTGGGATCCGCCATCGCCACGACGAGCGCGGAGCCGGACTTCGAGATCGGGATGATCTTGTGCTTGTCGCAGACCTCCCGCGACACGAGGCGCGTCACGTCGGGGTCGATCTCGTACTCGTCGAGGTCGACCGCGGGGACGCGGTACTGGGTCGAGAGGAAGCTCGTGATCTCGCCGTCGGAGATGTATCCGAGCTTGGCGAGCGCGTAGCCGAGGTTCTGGCCGGACTTGCGCTGCTCCTCCTGCGCCTGGCGGAGCTGCTGGAGGCTGATGAGCTTTTCACGGACGAGGAGCTCGCCGAGGCGGTTCGTGGTGGACATCGAATGGCCCGGATCCTGCGGGCGGCCCCGACCAGAGTCAATTCCGCTTCTCTACGAGGGGGCTCGCGCCCCCTCGCCCCACCGGGCAAAGCCCGGCGGGGCCCCACTCCCCGCGAGCCGCGCTGGCAGACCGGAGCGTGATCGAGCTTGGCACGGCGCGCTTCCGCCGGTGGCGCGTCTTTCCCCGACGCTGCGGTACCATCGAGGAGCAGGAAGCGAGAGAGCAGGGTGAGTCTCTTCGATCGGTTCGGATGGGGTCGAGACGGGCGCCGCAAGGCGGCCGAGGCCAGGGAGCTGTCCGGCGACCTCCCGGGCGCGGTGGAGCTGTACCTCGAGGCCGAGCTGCCCGACGAGGCGGCGAGGGTCCTCCTCCTGCGCGCGGACGCCGAGCAGGCGCCGGCGCAGCGCATCGCGTTCTGCGCGAGCGCGGCGCGGACCGCGGCGAGCCCGGAGCTCCGGCGCGCCGCGCTCCGGAGGAAGGCCCGGCTCGCCTTCGACGTGCTCTCGGCGCGGGGCGCGAGCGCCATGCGGAGCGAGGTCCTGGCGGTCGCGCAGGACCTGGAGGAGGCCGGCGAGCTCGAGCGCGCGGCCGACGCGTACGCGCTCGCCGAGGACCACGAGGCCGAGGTCCGCGCGCTGACCGCGGCGGGCGCCATCGAGCGGCTCGAGGAGCGGCTCCGGGTCTCCATGACGTCGGCCCGGGAGCAGCGCGAGCGCGGGGGCATCGTCGCCCGCATCGCGGACCTCGACCGGACCGCGGAGCGGCGCGCGGCGCTCGAGGAGGCGCGGAGGTGGCTCGAGGGGCACGACGACGATCGCGTCGCGGACGCGGCGCGCGCGATCCGGGCGCGCCTGCTCGCGGGCCCGCTGATCGACGTGGAGGAGGGCGGGCGGCTCTCGCGCTGCGCCCTCGGCGACGAGGTCACGATCGGCCGCGGCGACGCGACCATCGTCATCGCCTCGCGCGCCGTGAGCCGCACGCACGCGCGGCTCCGCCGCGGCGCGGGCGGCGCCGTCATCGAGGACCTCGGCACCCGCAACGGCACCACGCTCGCCGGCGCGCGCCTGTCGGCGCCGGTGCCGATCGGGGGCGGCGTGCGCGTGCTGCTCGGCGGCGAGGTGCCGTGCGCGGTCACGCCGCTCGCCGGCGGAGACCGCGGCTGGGCCGTCGAGATCGCCGGCGAGCGCTACGTCGCCCCGCTCGGGGATCTCCCTGCGGGCCCCTGGCGGATCCGCCGCGAGCTCCGCGGCGGCGAGCCGTTCGTGGTCCTGCGGACGCCGCCCGGCGCCCCGCCCCCGTTCCTCGGCGATTTCCAGCTCGCGGCCGAGGTGGAGCTCTGCGCCGGCGACGCGATCTCGGCCTCGCGCGGCGGACCCGTCGTGCTGCGCCTGCCCGGCGCGCCCGGCGCGGCCCCGCCCCCCGCGCCGTCCCGCCCGAGCGGTGGCGCGCTGTGAGCCTCTGGCGAAGGCTGCGCGATCGCCTGCTCGGCCCCGACCCCGGCCGCGGCGATCGCGCGACGCCGTCCGTCGACCCGGCGCCGCCCGCGCCCGGCGC
>CAYQYG010000600.1:0-4407 GCA_964421485.1 uncultured Polyangiaceae bacterium
AACGGAAACGGAAACGGAAACGGAAACGGAAACGGAAACGGAAACGGAAACGGAGACGGAAACGGAAACGGACATCGGGGGGCGAGATGGGGGAAGGGGAGGGATCCACCGATCTCTCGCCGGAGGCCGCTCAGGCCGAGCGGCTCTTCGACGAGGTCCTGGCCGACACGGAGCCGTCCGTGCCGCGCGCGACGTATCGCGTGCAGCTCCACGCGGGGTTCACGTTCGAGGAGGCCAGGAGGCGCGTCGATTACCTCGCCGCGCTCGGCGTCAGCCACCTCTACGCCTCCCCGTTCTTCAAGGCGCGGCCGGGCAGCACGCACGGGTATGACCTCTGCGACCACAACGCGCTCAACCCGGAGATCGGCACCCGGGCCGACCTGGACGCCCTCTCCGGCGCGCTCGCGGCGCGGGGGATGGGCATCCTCCTCGATTTCGTCCCGAACCACATGGGCATCGAGACCTGCGAGAACCTGTGGTGGCAGGACGTGCTCGAGAATGGACCGAGCTCGCTCTACGCCCCCTTCTTCGACATCGACTGGGCGCCGGTCAAGGCGGAGCTCCGGAACAAGGTCCTCCTGCCCGTGCTCGGCGACCATTACGGCCGCGTGCTCGAGGCGGGCGAGCTCCGCCTCGAGCAGGGCGGCGGCGCCTTCTCCCTCCGCTTCCACGACCACGTCTTCCCCATCAACCCGCGCACGTACCCGGTGATCCTGGAGCCCGTCATCCCGGACCTCGCGGCCGCGCTCGGCGAGGAGCACGAAGCCATCCTCGAGCTCCAGAGCATCATCACCGGCCTCCGGCACCTCCCGCCCCGCAGCGAGACCCGCCGCGCGCGCGTCATCGAGCGCAGCCGCGAGAAGGAGATCCTGAAGCGCCGCCTCGCCGCCCTGCTGGAGGGCGCCCCCGAGGTCGCCGCCGCCGTGCGCGCCGAGGTCGCGCGCCTCAATGGCACGGTGGGCGACCCGAGGAGCTTCGACGCCCTCGACGCCCTGCTCGAGCAGCAGGCCTATCGCCTCGGCTTCTGGCGCACCGCGGCCGAGGAGATCAACTACCGCCGCTTCTTCGACATCAACGATCTCGCCGCGATCCGCATGGAGAACCCGGCCGTCTTCGCCGCCGCCCACCGCCTCCTGTTCGAGCTCGCCGGCGGCGGCGTCGTCTCCGGCCTGCGCATCGATCACCCCGACGGCCTCTGGGACCCGAACTGCTATCTCCACGACGTCCAGCGCGGCTACGTCGTCGAGCGTTGCCGCCGCTGGTTCCTCGAATCCGCCGCCGCAGGCGGGGACCCGCGCGCCGCGCAGGCCGCCTTCGCCCGCCTCGTGCCCCACCTCGAGGCCCGCTTCGAGCGAATGGCGGACGCCGCGCCCCCCGCGCGCCCCCTCTACGTCGTGGTCGAGAAGATCCTCGCGCGCGGCGAGACCCTGCCCGAGGGCTGGCCCGTGCACGGGACGAGCGGTTACGATTTCGCCGCCGGCGTGACGCCCCTCTTCGTCGACGCGACGAGCGAGGCCCAGATGACCGAGATCTACGAGCGCTTCATCGGCCGGCACATCGATTTCGAGTCCCTCGTCCAGGAGGCGAAGCGGGTCATCCTGCGCACGTCGCTCTCCAGCGAGCTCTCCGTGCTGGCCCACGCGCTGAACCGCCTGACCGAGCAGGGCCGCCACCTGCGCGATTTCACGCTCGGCTCGCTGACGTTCGGCCTCCGCGAGGTCATCGCCTGCTTCCCCGTCTATCGCACCTACATCCACGAGCGCACCGAGGCGCCGTCGGACCACGACCGCGTCGCGGTCCAGCGCGCCGTCGGCCTCGCCCGCCGGTACAACCCCACCGCGGTGGGCTCGGTGCTCACCTTCCTCCGCGCGCTGCTCACCCTGGAGCTGCCCGCCGGCGAGCCCCCCGGAAAGCCCGCCTGGCGCGATTTCGTGATGCGCTTCCAGGAGCTCACCGGCCCCGTGATGGCCAAGGGCCTCGAGGACACGGCGTTCTACATCTACAACCGCCTGGTCTCCCTGAACGAGGTCGGCGGCGAGCCCGAGCGCTACGGCTCGAGCGTGGCCGCGTTCCACCGCGCCAGCGCCCAGCGCCAGCGCGCCTGGCCGAGCTCGATGCTGGCGACGACCACCCACGACACGAAGCGCAGCGAGGACGTGCGCGCCCGCATCAACGTGCTGTCCGAGCTGCCGTCGCAATGGCAGGACGCGCTCGCGCGCGCCAGCGCGGCCGCCGCGCCGCTCAGGACCGACAACGACGGCCGCCTCGCCCCGGACAGGAACGAGGAGTACCTGTTCTATCAGACGGTGCTCGGCAGCCTGCCGGTGGAGGCGACGCTCGCCCCGCCCGGGGCCTTCACCGAGCCGGCGCGCGCCGAGTATGCCGACCGGATCGCGGCGTACATGCGCAAGGCGACCAAGGAGGCCAAGGTCAACACGTCCTGGGTCGAGCCCAGGCCCGAGCACGACGCGGCCGTGGAGTCGTTCGTGCGCCGCGCGCTCGCCTCGCCGGCGGTGATGGATGCGCTCGATCCGCTCGCCCGCACGGTCGCCTATCACGGGATGTGGGGCTCGCTCGCCCAGGTCCTGCTCAAGCTCACCTCGCCCGGCGTGCCGGATATCTATCAGGGCAACGAGCTCTGGGATCTCAGCCTGGTGGACCCCGACAACCGCCGCCCCGTCGATTTCGAGGTCCGCGAGGCCGCCCTGGCCTCGATATCGGAGCGCCGGGCGGCCCTCGGAGGCGCCGTCGCGCTCGCCCGCGATCTCCTGGCCCGCGCGCTCGACGGCCGGATCAAGCTCCTCGTGACCCACGTGGCGCTGGACGTCCGCCGCCGGTACGCCGCGCTCTTCGCGCCGTCCGCGGCCTATGTGCCGGTCGCCGTGGGCGGGGAGCGCGAGGGCCACATCATTGCTTATGCGCGCCGCGCGGGCGACCAGGAGGTCGTGGTGGTGGCCCCGCGCCTGGTCGCCCGGCTGATGGAGGGCCGCCTCGAGCCGCCGGTCGGGTCGATATGGGCCGGGACCTGGATCTCGGTGGATCCAGGGAGCCATTATGTGGACGCGTTCACCGGCGCGCGCGTTGCGTCGAGGGAGCCGCCGGCGGACGCGTCTGCGCGTGGGATGCCGCGGCCACCCGGGGCGCCGGCGGATGCGCCTCTGAGCGGGGCGCTGCCGGTCGAGCTCGTGCTCGGGGAATTCCCTGTGGCGCTCCTGGTCCGCGAGTGAGCGCCGGAGGTTGCCTCGATGCGCCGTCCGCTTGACGGCCCGCCGCCCCGGAGCGACACAGGGGGCCATGCTCCCCCGCGCCCGCTCCTTGCGCTCGCCGATGTCCCTGGCCGCGTCGAACGGCGCCCTGAGCCCGGCGAGCCCTTCCTGAGGATGCTCCCCGGCGTCACGTTCACCCCGATCGGCGTCATCCGCACGCCCTTCCCGGATCGCGTCAGCGCCCCGCGCCAGCCCTGCGCGGCCGCCCAGGTCGAGGGCCGGATCGAGCTCGTGCCCGGGCGCGGCCTGGAGCACGCAGTGGAGGACCTCGAGGGCTGGGACCGGCTGTGGGTGGTGTTCTGGTTCCATCTGAATGAAGGCTGGCGCCCCAAGGTCCTGCCCCCTCGCAGCGCCGGCAAGCGCCGCGGCGTGCTGGCGACGCGCTCGCCGCACCGGCCCAATCCGATCGGGTTGAGCGTCGTCAGGCTCGAATCCGTCGAGGGCCTCGTGCTCCGGGTCCGCGGCGTCGACATGGTGGACGGGACGCCCGTGCTCGACATCAAGCCCTATGTGCCTTACGCGGACGCATTCCCCGAGGCCCGTACGGGCTGGCTCGAGCCGCTCGCGCCGGAATGCGGCGCCGCCGCGGCGGGGCCGGCGGCTCCTCGGGATCCGGTGCCGGGGTTCGAGGTGAGCTGGACGCCGCTCGCCGCCGAGCAGGCCGCGTGGCTCCTCACGTCCTCCGGCGTCGCGCTGCGCGAGCCGGTGGAGCGCACGCTGTCGCTGGGGCCGCAGCCACACCCGTATCGGAGGATCAAGCCGGACGGCGACGCGATGCGCCTGGCCGTGAAATCGTGGCGGATCCGCTTCCGCGCAGAAGGCCGGCAAGTAGAGGTGCTCTCGATCACCACCGGCTACCGGGAGCGCGAGCTCTTGACGAGCGAGGATCCCGACGTCCTCCCGCACCGGGCTTTCGTATCCCGCTTCGGCCGGGCCTGACGGGCGGGCGCTTGTGCCCCCGCCTGCGCGCAGATCCCTGGTACGATGCGCCGTGCCCAAGCGCTCTCCCTGGCTCCTCCTCGCGGCGCTCGCCGCCGCCCCTGCCTGCGCCGGCGCGGAGGGCGGCCCGGCGCCCGCCGCCTCCTCGGCCGCCCCGTCCGCCCCGGCGCTCCCCGCGCCCCCGACGCCCGGGTCCTCGGCG
>CAYQYG010000601.1:0-1281 GCA_964421485.1 uncultured Polyangiaceae bacterium
GCATCGAGGGCGCGACGCTGGCCGGATCCGCCGCGGCCGGCGTCGCGCCCTCGATGCGCTCCGCCGTCGCGGCGCTCCCGCCCGCCGCGGAGCCCCCGCCGGCCGCGCCGATCCCGGAGCCGCCCGCGGCGCAGCCGCGCCCGAGCGACCCCCGCCCGACCCCGGTCCGGCCGCAGCCGCAGCCGCGCCGCGACCCGGCGCCCACGCCGAAGCCGCCGCCCGGAGACCCCTGCCACGGCGACCTGCTCTGCGCGATGCAGCGCGCCACGCGCGGCTGACCCGCCACCCTTGCCTCCGTCCGAGACTTCGCTGCATCGTGGGGCCTCCGCTCCCGTCTGAGGGAGCCAGGAGGTCCCCCGTGCGTTCGCAGCCCCCCTCGATCCCCCGCGCCGCCGTCCTCGCCGCCGCCCTCGCCGCCGCCTCGCTCTCCCCCGCGCCCGCAGGGGCCGAGGGCGAGGCGGTCGGCGTGCTCGTCGTGAAGGAGCACGGCGTCGGCAGCGCGGCCCAGGCGCAGCCCTACGTGGACCGGTTCGTCGCGCTCACCGCGAAGCAGAATGGCTGGGCCGGCGCGAAGGGCGATTACCAGACGACGCGCGCGGGCGCCGAGAAGGTCATCGCGGACCGGAAGCCCCGGTACGGCATCTTCTCGCTCGCCGCGTTCCTCGGCCTCCAGGCCAAGCACAAGCTGGAGCCCATCGGCCAGGTCACGGCGGCGCGCGCCGGCGGCCAGCAGTACCACGTCATCAGCAAGACCGCGGCGGACCTCGCCGGCTGCAAGGGCAAGCGCCTCGCGAGCGATCACGCCGACGACGCGCGCTTCCTCGAGAACGTGGTCGGCGCCGGCAAGCTCAAGCTCGCCGACTTCACGCTGGTGGCGACGACCCGCCCGATCCAGACGATCAAGAAGGTGATCGTCGGCGAGGCCGACTGCGCCCTGATCGACGACGCCCAGCTCGCGGAGCTCGGGCACCTGGAAGGGGCCGCCGACGTGAAGGCCGTGTGGGCCAGCGAGAAGCTCCCCCCGATGGTGGTCGCCGCGTTCCCCTCCGCTCCCGCCGCCGAGAAGAAGGCGCTCCAGCAGAGCCTCCCGAAGCTCTGCGAGGGCGAGGGCAAGGGCGTCTGCGCAGAGGTCGGCCTGCAGTCGATCAAGTCCGCCTCCGCGACGGATTTTCAGGCGCTGATCGCCGCCTACGGCAAGTAGGCCCCGCCTCCGCTCCCGCTCCCGCCTCCGTTCCCGCTCCCGTTCCCGTTCCCGTTCCCGTTCCCGTTCCCGTTCCCGTT